>NZ_JCALDR010000008.1:0-211277 GCF_059812965.1 Mycobacterium sp. NGS29 | reverse complement strand
CCTTCGCGCTGCCCTGCAGCCATAACGATAGGGATTAGCCGGACGACGTACCCATGAACCTCAAATTTTCTGGCATCGTCGGATCAGGTCGGGCAAATCGCGCCGCAGCCCGCCGGGACCGGATGCGCGAACGCTCTTCAGCAGACTCGCGGGCTCGGGGTGAATACCACCGGCATCGACTCCAGCCCGGACACGAAGTTCGCCGGACGCAGCGGCAACGCCGATTCATCGGCAAGCCGCAGATCGGGTAGCCGCTCGAGCACCCGCGACGTCATCAGCGACAGCTCCAGGCGGGCCAGCTGATTACCCATGCAGAAATGGGTGCCGAATCCGAATGCCAAGTGGCTGTTCGGGTTTCGTCGGATGTCGAAGTTCTCCGGCTGGTCGAACTGCGACTCGTCAAAGTTCGCCGACTCGAAGAGCAGCATGATCTTCTCGCCCGCCCGCATCGAGGTGCCGTGAAATTCCGTGTCACTGGTCAGCGTCCTGCACATGTTCTTCACCGGCGACGTCCAGCGCAGCATCTCCTCGATCGCCCCCGGCAGCAACGACGGGTCGGCGACCAGCGCCTCCCACTGATCGCGATGCCGTACCAGTTGCTCGGTCCCCCCGCTCAGCGTGTGCCGGGTGGTCTCGTCGCCGCCGATCAGGATCAGCAGTGTCTCCATCACGATCTCGTCGTCCGACATCCGCTGACCTTCGACCTCGGCGTTGATCAGGATGGAGTACAGGTCGTCGGTCGGTTCCGCACGGCGCTTACCGATCAGATCCATCGTGAAAGCGGTGTACGCGGCGAAGGCTTCCATCACCGTCTGGAATTCCGCCGACGTCGGGTCGATGTGCGAGCTGAGCCCGCAGACCAGGTCATCCGACCATTTCAGCAACATCCCGCGGTCCTCGGGCAGTACGCCCAGCATGTCGCCGATCACCGCCATCGGCAGCGGCGCGGCGATGTCCCGGACGAAGTCGCACTCGCCACGCTCGCACACCGCGTCGATCAGGGTGTCGCACAGCTCGCCGATCGATGCTTCTTTGTCCTTCACCCGCTTGCGGGTGAACCCGGCGTTGACCAATTTCCGGCGGATCAGGTGGGCCGGGTCGTCCATGTCGATCATGTAGGGCATGCCGGGCTGATCGGGGCGGATACCGCCGGTGCTGGAGAACAGTTCCGGGTTGCGTTCGGCGTCCAGGATTGCTTGATAGGTGGTGGCTCCGGCCAGTCCGTTGCGATCCCGAAACACCGGCTGATTGGCCCGCATCCAGCGGTAAGCTGCCCGCGCCGCGACGCCGTCGGCATAGAAATTGCCGTCCGCCAGATCGATGTTCAGGATCGTCTCGGGAATGGTTTCACCCACAACGTCAGTCATCTACAGCCTCCAGTTCGCTACGTCGAGCCCATTACAGTAAGCCCCATGAATGTCTCGCAACACACCATCGCCGGAACTGTGCTCACCATGCCGGTGGTGATCCGCAAGGCCGATCAGCATTCCGCGATGTTCTCGGTCCCCGCCGGCGCCGCGCAGCGTCTGATCGACTACAGCGGCCTGCAGGTCTTCGAATACCTGCCGGGCCGGGCGATTCTGGTGCAGCTGCTGGTCCGCTACCTCGACGGCGATCTCGGCAAGTACCACGAGTACGGCACCGCCTTCCTGGTCAACCGGCCGGGAACGCACGCCAAGGGCTTGCGGGCAATGGCCGATGCCGCTACTTTCATCCATCGCCTGCCGGTCGACCAGGAGTTCACCCTCGAGGCCGGGCGCACCATCTGGGGATATCCAAAGATCATGGCGGACTTCACCGTTCGCGAGGGACGCAAGTTCGACTTCGACGTCAGCGCCGACGGTCAGCTGATCGCCGGGATCGAGTTCAGCCCCGGCCTCCCGCATCCGGCCATGAAAGCGCAGCACCTCACGACGTACTCCCACCTGGACGGCGTCACCCGGGAGACCTCGTCGACGATGCAGACCTCGGGGGTGCGCACCCGCCTCGGCGGCGCCCGGATCAGGCTGGGCGAGCACCCCTACGCCAAGGAGTTGGCATCGCTGGGCCTGCCCAAGCGAGCGTTGATGACGCAGTCGGTGACCAACGTGGAGATGTCGTTCGGCGACGCGCACGCCGTCTGAGCCCATCCCCATCGAGTCAATCTAGAACGCGTTCTAGCGGTACCGCAAGGCCGCCGCTCAGATCAACGCGGCGAGGTCCCGTACCTGCTCAACGCTGCGGGCACCCACCACCATCATGGTGACGCCCGCCGCCTCCCAGGCGCCGATCTGCTTACGCACGTAGTCCAGATCGCCGACGATCATCGCGTCGTCGACGAGCTCGTCCGGGATGGCCTTGCCGGCTTCGTCCTTGCGGTCGGACCGGAACAACCTGGTGACCTCCTCGACCACCTCGGCGTATCCCATCCGGCGATAGACGTCGGCGTGGAAGTTGGTGTCCTCGGCACCCATGCCGCCCATGTAGAGGGCCAGGAACGGCTTGATGCCCTCGAACGCCGCAGCCCGGTCTTCGGTGACGACGATCTGCGCGGTCGCACAGATCTCGAAGTCCGCCCGGGAGCGTCGGGCGCCCGGCCGCGCGAACCCCTCGTCGAGCCACTCGTTGTACATGTCGGCCATGCGCGGCGAGTAGAAGATGGGCAGCCAGCCGTCGCAGATCTCGGCGGCCAGCGCCACGTTCTTGGGCCCCTCGGCCCCCAGCATGATCGGGATGTCGGCGCGCAGCGGGTGGGTGATCGGTTTGAGCGGCTTACCCAAACCTGTTGTGCCGGAACCGGACAGCGGCAGCGGATAGTGCGGACCGGTGCTGGTGACCGCCTCCTTGCGGGCCCACACCTGGCGCACGATGTCGATGTATTCGCGGGTGCGGGCCAGCGGCTTGGGGAAGCGCTGCCCGTACCACCCTTCGACGACTTGGGGTCCGGACACGCCCAGGCCCAGAATGTGCCGGCCGCCGGACAGGTGGTCCAGCGTCAGCGCGGCCATCGCACAGGCCGTCGGGGTGCGCGCGGAAAGCTGGACCACCGAGGTGCCCAGCCGCACCCGTTGCGTCGAGGACCCCCACCACGCCAGCGGCGTGTAGGCGTCCGAACCCCATGCCTCGGCGGTGAACACCGCATCGAACCCGGCTTCTTCGGCCACGGCGACGAGCTCTGCGTGGTTCTCCGGCGGTTGAGCGCCCCAGTAGCCGAGTTGCAGTCCGAGCTTCACAGCTTGCCTCCTACGGCCTTGGTAAAGGGCTAGTTGAAACCATTCTTAGAACCTGTTCTACTCGAAGGCGTGACAGCCAGTTCGAGCGGCCCGACCCTGATCGACCACCCTGAGCCGCCTCTCTCCGCACCGTTGACGTTGTCTTTCGACTACACCCGTTCGGTGGGTCCCACGCTCGGTGAGTTCTTCACCGCGCTGCGGGACCGCCGGGTGTTGGGGGTCCGTGGCTCCGACGGCCGGGTTCATGTGCCGCCGGCGGAATACGACCCCGTCACCTACGAACCGCTGCGCGAGATGGTACCCGTGGCCAGCGTCGGCACCGTGGTGTCCTGGACGTGGCAACCCGAGCCGCTCGGTGGGGAGCCGCTGGACCGACCGTTCGCCTGGGCGCTGATCAAGCTCGACGGCGCGGACACCCCGCTGCTGCACGCGATTGATGTCGGAGCCGCGGGTCCTTCGTCCATCAAGACCGGTGACCGGGTGCGCGTGCACTGGGCCGAGCAGACCGTGGGTGCCATCACCGACATCGCCTACTTCGTGCCCGGCGAAGACACCGAGCCCGAAGGCGAGCCGTCCGAACAGGATCCGGTCACCATGATCGTCACGCCCGTCTCGCTGACCATCCAGCACACCGCGTCGCACGAGGAAAGCGCCTACCTGCGGGCCATCGCCGAGGGCAAGCTGCTGGGCGCCAAGACCGGCGAAAACGGAAAGGTCTACTTCCCCCCGCATGGCGCCGACCCGGCCACCGGCCTGCCCACCACCGATTTCGTCGAACTGCCGGACAAGGGCACGGTGACGACGTTCGCGATCATCAACATCCCGTTCCAGGGTCAACGCATCAAACCGCCCTACGTGGCGGCCTACGTGCTGCTCGACGGCGCCGACATCCCGTTCCTGCACCTGGTCGCCGACGTCGACGCGCACGAAGTCCGGATGGGCATGCGGGTGGAGGCGGTGTGGCGTCCTCGCGAAGAGTGGGGCTTCGGCATCGACAACATCGAGTTCTTCCGGCCGACCGGCGAACCGGACGCCGACTACGACACCTACAAACACCACCTGTAAAGGGCTTACTCACACCATGAGCACTCGCAATGTCGCGGTGGTCGGCTTCGCTCACGCGCCGCATGTACGCCGTACCGACGGCACCACCAACGGCGTCGAAATGCTGATGCCGTGCTTCGCCCAGCTCTACGGCGACCTCGGCATCACCAAGTCCGATATCGGATTCTGGTGTTCGGGGTCGTCGGATTACCTTGCTGGACGGGCATTTTCGTTCATCTCCGCGATCGACTCGATCGGCGCGGTGCCGCCGATAAACGAATCCCACGTGGAGATGGACGCCGCCTGGGCGCTGTACGAGGCTTACATCAAGATCCTCACCGGCGAGGTCGACACCGCGCTGGTATACGGGTTCGGCAAGTCGTCGGCCGGCATCCTGCGCCAGATCCTGTCGCGCCAGACCGACCCCTACACCGTGGCGCCGTTGTGGGCGGACTCGGTGTCGATGGCCGGACTGCAGGCGCGCATCGGACTGGACTCCGGCAAGTGGACGCACGAGCAGATGGCGCAGGTCGCCCTCGACTCGTTCGCGCGGTCGGAACGGACCGACTCCGAGCAGCCGGCCGACAGCATCGACGAACTGCTGGCCCGGCCGTTCTTCAACGATCCGTTGCGACGCCACGACATCGCGCCGATCACCGACGGTGCGGCAGCGATCGTGCTCGCGGCCGACGACCGGGCGCGCGAACTACGCGAAAAGCCGGCCTGGATAACGGGAATCGAGCACCGCATCGATACCCCCGCGTTGGGTCTGCGCGACCTGACCATCTCGTCGTCCACCGCGGCTTCGGCGAAGGCGGCCACCGGTGGTGACACCGGCATCGACGTTGCCGAGATCTGCGCGCCGTTCACCCACCAGCACCTGATCCTCGCCGAGGCGATCGGCCTGAGGGAGTCGACGAAGGTCAACCCGTCCGGCGGTGCACTGGCCGCCAACCCGATGTTCGTCGCGGGCCTGGAACGCATCGGTTTTGCCGCACAACACATCTGGGACGGCTCGGCGGGACGGGTGCTGGCACACGCCACCAGCGGCCCTGCGCTGCAACAGAACCTGGTCGCGGTCATGGAAGGGAAGAACTGATGGCTGGCGCAGGAGCGAACCTCGCCGCGGTGCTCGGCACCGGACAGACCAAATACGTGGCGAAGCGCAAAGACGTTTCGATGAACGGGCTGGTGCGCGAAGCCATCGACCGGGCGTTGGCGGACTCCGGGTCCACTTTCGACGACATCGACGCTGTCGTCGTCGGTAAGGCGCCGGACTTCTTCGAGGGCGTCATGATGCCCGAACTGTTCATGGCCGACGCCGTAGGAGCCACCGGCAAGCCGTTGATCCGCGTGCACACTGCAGGTTCGGTAGGCGGATCCACCGGCATCGTCGCGGCCAGCCTGGTGCAATCGGGCAAGTATCGCCGGGTGCTGGCGATGGCCTGGGAGAAGCAGTCGGAGTCGAATGCCATGTGGGCGTTGTCGATTCCGATCCCGTTCATCAAGCCGGTGGGTGCCGGCGCCGGTGGCTATTTCGCCCCGCACGTGCGGTCCTACATCCGCCGCTCCGGTGCCCCGCTCAACATCGGTGCCATCGTCGCCGTGAAGGACCGACTCAACGGCGCCAAGAATCCGTTGGCGCACCTGCACCAACCCGACATCACCGTGGAGAAGGTGATGCAGTCCCCCATGCTGTGGGACCCGATCCGTTTCGACGAGACCTGCCCGTCGTCCGACGGCGCCTGCGCTGTGGTGATCGGTAACGAGGAGATCGCCGATGCCCGGCTGGCAGAGGGGAACCCGGTGGCCTGGATTCACGCCACCGCGCTGCGCACCGAGCCGCTGCAGTTCTCCGGACGCGACCAGGTCAGTCCGCAGGCGAGCCGGGACGCCGCGGCCGCGCTGTGGAAGGCGGCCGGCATCACCAGTCCCATCGACGAGATCGACGCCGCCGAGATCTACGTTCCGTTCTCCTGGTTCGAGCCGATGTGGTTGGAGAGTCTGGGCTTTGCCCCCGAGGGTGAGGGCTGGAAGCTGACCGAAGCCGGCGAGACCGCGATCGGTGGACGGTTGCCGGTCAACCCGTCGGGCGGGGTGTTGTCGTCCAACCCGATCGGCGCGTCGGGCCTGATCCGCTTCGCGGAGTCCGCGATACAGGTGATGGGCAAGGGTGGAGACCATCAGGTGCCGAATGCGCGTAAGGCGTTGGGCCACGCCTACGGCGGGGGTTCGCAGTACTACTCGATGTGGGTGGTCGGATGCGACAAGCCGGAACAGGCCGGCGCATGAAATACACCCTCAGCATCGCGTTCAGCCCGATCGACCAGCTGACCGAACTCGCCAAAACCGCAGAGGAAGTCGGCTTCGACTCGATCGCGCTGCCGGATTCGATCTTCTACTTCGAGAAGCAGTCCGTCGACTATCCCTACACCGCCGACGGCAAGCGGATGTTCGACGAGAACTCCCCCTGGGTCGACCCGCTGATCCTGGCGGGCACCATGGGCGCGGTCACCTCGAAACTGCGGTTCTACACCAACGTGATGAAGTTGGGGTCACGCAACCCGTTGCTGCTGGCCCGCCAGGTCGGCTCGGTGGCCAACCTGACCAACAACCGGTTCGGATTCGGTGTCGGAATCGGCTGGGCGCCCGAAGAATTCGAATGGTGCGGGGTACCGTACGCGCGTCGCGGCAAGCGGGTCGACGAGATGATCGACGTGATCAAGCTGGTACTCGCCGGTGGCATGGTCGAATTCCACGGCGAGTTCTACGATTTCGACCGTCTGCAGATGAGTCCGGCGCCCAGTGAGCCGGTGCCCTTCTACGTCGGCGGGCACACCGACGTGGCACTCAAGCGGGCGGTGCGCGTCGGCGACGGCTGGACCAGCGCGATGATGACGCACGCGCAACTGGACGAAACCATCGGCAAGCTCAAGGCGCTGCTCGCCGAAAACGGCCGTGCGGAAGACCCTTTCGAGTACCAGGCCGTGTGCATGGACAAGTTCGGCGTGGACGGCCACCGCGAGCTCGCCGACATCGGGGTGACCGACTACATCACCATTCCCTGGGTTTTCGACGGCCTGAGCTTCGATGCGCCGCTGGACAAGAAGCAGGATTCGATGAAGCGGTTCGCCGACACCTACATCCACTCGGGTTGGCAGGACGCGTGACTCATCCGGCGCACGAGGCCGGCCGGCGCTCCCGCGAGGCGGTCGGCGCGCGCGACAAGGAGGCCTGGCTGGCGGTATTCGCCGACGACGCGATTGTCGAAGACCCTATCGGGCCATCGCATTTCGACCCTGAGGGCAAGGGGCATCGCGGCAAGGAGGCGATCTCGCGGTTCTGGGATCTGGCCATCGCGCCCACCGACAAGATCGAGTTCTTCTTCCAAGACAGCTATCAATGCGGAAATGAGGAAGCGAACGTCGGGCACATCCTGATCACTGCGGGCGGTTACCAGGTCACCGCCCAGGGCGTGTTCACCTACCGGGCCGACGATCAGGGGCAGCTGCTGGCGCTGCGCGCCTACTGGGAGTTGGACCAGGCGACCGCGTCCGCTCGCCCAGTCTCCAGCTGAGTGTGAATCACACGACACAACACGGCGATTCTGCGTCGCCGACTTCACTTTCGCTGTGGTGAAGTCGAATATGGACCAGCTACGCATCGTGTCAGTTTCCCTCCCTTTCTGTCAGCAAGGGGCTAGAGTCCGTTGGACTTCCATTCGCACGGGTCAGGTGTCGCCGGCAACAAGCGTGCGATGAGCTAACTCTGGGTTCCGTCGGGCGGGATGCGCAGAGCCACGATCAGGGCCGCGTGTAAATCTCGCGACCACAGAGTTTGAGGGAGCCAAATGTCGTTTGTCATTGCAACACCTGACTTGGTGGCGGCTGCGGCTGATAATTTGGCCGGGATCGGGACGGCCGTTCAGACGGCAAACCGGACGGCGTCGGTCGCGACGACGCGGCTGGTGGCTGCCGCCGGTGATGAGGTGTCGGCGGCCATCGCGGCCCTGTTCGCGGCGCACGGCGAGGAATATCAGGCCTTCAGTGCGCAGGCGACGGCGTTCCACGATCAGTTCCTGCAGACCCTCGCGAGCGCCGGCAAGGCGTATGCCACAGCCGAAACCAGCGGCATTGATGCGCTGCTGCTCGAGGTAGTCAATGCGCCGACACAGACATTGCTGGGACGCGCGCTGATCGGCAATGGCGCCGACGCGACCGTCCCGGGTGGCCGGGGCGGCGACGGCGGGCTGTTGTGGGGCAACGGCGGCAATGGGGCCGCTGGCGCGGCTGGTCAAAGCGGCGGAGCAGGTGGCTCGGCGGGTTTGGTCGGCACGGGCGGGGCCGGCGGGGCCGGCGGTGCCGGACAGGCCGGTGCGGCCGGTGCGCCGGGGATGGCCGGCGCCAATGGTGGCGCGGGTGGCGCCGGTGGATTGTTCTTCGGTCAGGGCGGAGCCGGCGGGATCGGTGGCGGAGGCGGCGAAGGTGGGGCGGGCGCGTCGGCTGTCGCGGGTAGCGGTGCGGCCGGTGCTACGGGCGGCGCCGGCGGGGTCGGCGGCCAAGGGGGTGCCGGCGGAGCACGCGGACTGCTGTTCGGCCAGGGCGGTAGCGGCGGTCTGGGCGGTCACGGAGGTCTGGGCGGCAACGGCGGAGACGGCGCCTCGGCTAGCGGCGCCGCGGGCGGTGATGGCGGAGCCGGCGGTGCCGGCGGTGCGGCCGGTGCCGGTGGCGCCGCTGGGGCTGGCGGCGTGGCGGGCGCATCGGGTAACGGTGGGCACGGTGGTGACGGCGGCAATGGAGCTATCGGCGCGAACAACACCGACATACCGACCAAGGGCAACGGCGGTTCGGGCTTTGCCGGGGGGTCGGGCGGGGCTGGCGGCGCGGGCGGGAACAGCGGTGCCGGCGGTATCAACGGCAGCGGCGGGCTCGGCGGCAATGGCGCCGCCGGCGGGCGCGCGGCCGACGGCTCCGCTGGCGCATTGACCGGCGGCGACGGCGGCACCGGCGGTCGCGGCGGCAACGCCGGCGCCGGCGGCGCCGTCGGCACCGGAGGCACCGGAGGTACCACCGGCCCCTCAGGTACCGGTGGTACCGGAGGCCGAGGCGGCGACGGTGGCTCTGTGTTCACCTCCGGTTCGAGCAACGTCGTGGGAGGTAACGGCGGCTCGGGCGGCGCCGCAGGCACCGGCGGGAACGGTGGCAACGGCGGCAACGGCGGCGACGCCCGGACCGACGGGTCGGGCAGCGCCACCGGCGGTAACGGCGCCGCGGGCACCGACGGGGCCACCGGCGGCAACGGCGGCAACGGCGGCAGCGCTGAGACCTCCGGGTCCGGGCAGGTCACTGCCGGTGCCGGCGGGGTGGGCGGTCACGGCAGCGCCGGGCGCGGCGGCAACGGCGGAAACGGCGGCTCCGAATACGTCTACTCCGAATCGAAGCAGCACGCGGTGGGCGCCAACGGTGCGGCGGGCGGCACCGGCACCACCGGCGGCGGCAACGGCGGCAACGGTGGCAACGCCCAGACCAACGGGCCGGGCAGCGCCACCGGCGGTGCCGGCGCCGCGGGCACCGCAGGGGCCACCGGCGGCAACGGCGGCGACGGGGGGAACGCCAGGACCACCGGGTCCGGGCAGGTCTTTGCCGGTGCCGGCGGGGTGGGCGGTGACGGCAACGCCGGGCGCGGCGGCAACGGCGGCAATGGCGGCTCCGAAACCGTCTCCAACACCGGTTCGGCGCAGAACGTGGTGGGCGCCGACGGTGCGGCGGGCGGCAAGGGCACCACCGGCGGCGGCAACGGCGGCAACGGCGGCAACGCCGCGACCGACGGGTCGGGCAGCGCCACTGGCGGTAACGGCGCCGCGGGCACCGCCGGCGCCACCGGCGGCAACGGCGGCAACGGCGGCACCGCCCAGACCTCCGGTTCCGGGCAGGTCAATGCCGGTACCGGGGGCGTGGGCGGGCACGGCAGCGCCGGGCGCGGCGGCAACGGCGGCAACGGCGGCTCCGAATACGCGTTGGCCACCGATTCGAAGCAGAACGTCACGGGTGCCGACGGTGCGGCGGGTGGTACCGGCACCACCGGTGGCGGCAACGGCGGCAGCGGCGGCGATGCCGCGACCAACGGGTCGGGCCGCGCCACCGGCGGCAACGGTGCCGCGGGCACCGCCGGGGCCACCGGCGGTAACGGCGGCAACGGCGGCTCGTCGATCTCGGTGTCCGGGCAGGTCGCTGCCGGTGCGGGCGGGGTGGGCGGTGAGGGCAGCGCCGGGCGCGGCGGCAACGGCGGCAACGGCGGCAGCGTATTACTCGCCGACCCCAGGTCGGCGCAGAACGTGGTGGGCGCCGACGGTGCGGCGGGCGGCAAGGGCACCACCGGCGGCGGCAACGGCGGCAACGGCGGCGATGCCTCGACCTTCGGGTCGGGCAGCGCCACCGGCGGCAACGGCGCCGCGGGCACTAACGGGGCCACCGGCGGCAATGGCGGCAACGGCGGCAACGCCACGACCGATGGGTCCGGGCAGGTCACTGCCGGAGCCGGCGGTGCGGGCGGTCACGGCAGCGCCGGGCGCGGCGGCAACGGCGGCAACGGCGGTTCCGAAACCGTCTACTCCGGGTCGGCGCAGGACGTGGTGGGCGCCAGCGGTGCGGCGGGTGGCACCGGTACCACCGGCGGCGGCAACGGCGGCAGCGGCGGCAACGCCCAGACCTCCGGGTCGGGCAACGCCATCGGCGGCAACGGCGCGGCGGGCACCGGCGGGGCCACCGGCGGCAACGGCGGCAACGGTGGCAACGCCGCGACCGCCGGGTCCGGGCAGGCCACTGCCGGTGGCGGCGGGGTGGGCGGTGAGGGCAGCGCCGGGCGCGGCGGCAACGGCGGCGACGGCGGCGACGCGACCATCATCAATTCAGCGTCCACCGCCACGGCGACCGCCGGCGGTGGAGGAAACGGTGGTGCAGGGAACGGCGGCGCAGGTGGCGATGGGGGTGACGGCGGGAATGCGACCACCGATTCTGTTTTCGGCAACGCCATCGGCGGCAGCGGCGGATCGGCGGGCCGCGGAACACCCCCCGGCTCACCCGGCACCCACGGAACCCCGTAGATCCACCCCGTCAGATGCCGATGACCGACGTCGTAGCAGCGCCCACGCACTTACAGGTGTGTTCGTCGTTGGCCTCGTTGCCGAACCCGAATCACAAGACCGGCTCGACCCCCGCGATGTGCCGCTGCGCGAGGTCCCGGTAGGCCTGCGGATTCACGTTCACCCATAGCTCCGCGCCGGTCCCCTCGATCGGCCCCTTCACCTTGGCGGGCGCACCCACCACCATCATCCCGGCCGGAATCTGCGTGCCCCCGACCACCAGCGCACCCGCCGCCACCATGCACCGCGCGCCGATCACCGCGCCGTCCAGCACCGTGGCGTGGTTGGCGATCAGCGCCTCGGACCCGATGTGGGCGCCGTGGATCACGCACAGATGCGCGACCGTCGCCCCCGGACCGATGTCGACGGGGATGCCGGGCGGGGCGTGCAGCACCGACCCGTCCTGCACGTTGGCGCCCTCCCGGATCACCACCGGGGCATAGTCGCCGCGCAGCACAGCGTTGTACCACACGGACGCGCCGGCCTGCACGGTGACGTCGCCGATCAGCGTCGCGGTAGGTGCCACAAATGCGGTCGGATCGACGCGCGGCGAGCGACCTTCGAAAGAGAACAACGGCATCAATTACATATACCGTAACGCGCATATACCGTGGTTAGCCTCACCGTCGTTGCGCACCTCCGCCCCAAAACTGTAACGTGTTCTAGTTAGCAGCCCCTTTTTTGCGATACAACCGCGGAGGTAACAGGGTGAGTACCGACACAAGCCACGTCGGTGTCCGGGAAATCGACCCCGGCGCCTTGCCGACCAGGTATGCCCGCGGCTGGCACTGCCTGGGCGTCGCGAAAGACTTTCAGGACGGCAAACCGCACTCGGTGCAGGCGTTCGGCACCAAACTAGTGGTGTTCGCCGACTCTCACGGTGACATCAAGGTGCTCGACGGCTACTGCCGGCACATGGGTGGCGACCTGTCCGAGGGCACCATCAAGGGCGACGAGGTCGCCTGCCCGTTCCACGACTGGCGCTGGGGTGGCGACGGCCGCTGCAAGCTGGTGCCGTACGCCAAACGCACCCCCAAGACGGCGCGCACCCGGGCGTGGACCACTGATGTCCGCAGCGGTCTGCTGTTCGTGTGGCACGACCACGAAGGCAACCCGCCGGACCCTGCGGTCCGGATTCCGGAGTTGGCCGAGGCGGCCAGCGACGAGTGGACCGAGTGGCGGTGGAACAGCATCCTCATTGAAGGGTCGAACTGCCGCGACATCATCGACAACGTCACTGACATGGCGCACTTCTTCTACATCCACTTCGGGTTGCCGACGTACTTCAAGAACGTCTTCGAAGGCCACATCGCTTCGCAGTACCTGCACAACGTCGGCCGGCCTGACGTCGACGATCTGGGCACCACTTACGGTGAGGCGCATCTGGATTCGGAGGCTTCGTATTTCGGCCCGTCGTTCATGATCAACTGGCTGCACAACAGTTACGGCGGTTACAAGGCCGAGTCGATCCTCATCAACTGCCACTACCCGGTCACTCAGAACTCGTTCGTGCTGCAGTGGGGCGTGATCGTCGAGAAGCCCAAGGGCATGGACGAGAAGATGACCGACAAGCTGTCCCGGGTCTTCACCGACGGCGTGAGCAAGGGCTTCCTGCAGGACGTGGAGATCTGGAAGCACAAGACGCGCATCGACAACCCCTTGCTGGTCGAGGAAGACGGCGCCGTCTATCAGCTGCGCCGCTGGTATCAGCAGTTCTACGTCGACGTGGCCGACATCCAGCCGGAAATGGTGGAGCGCTTCGAGATCGAGGTCGACACCACCCGCGCCAACGAGTTCTGGAACGCCGAGGTTGCGGACAACCTGAAGGCACGCGACGCCGAGCCGGCCGCCGACGACGTACCTGCGCAGCAACACTGAAGTCGTGGCCGACGACCAGGACGTACCCGACGTCGACCGGCTGGCCCGGTCGATGCTGGCCCTGCACGGCGATCACCATGATCATGACGACGCACCGTCGCACAATGGCCGTAGCGGTTCCGGAACGTGGTCCAAGTCAAGGGATTTCACCAATGACCCGGAGCGCGCCGCCTCGGTGGCCGAAGCCAGCCGCGTCGACCGGGACCGCTACCTGAGCGCAGGGTTACGGCCGGTGGACTGCCGGTTCTGCCACGTCACGGTGACGGTGCGGCGGCTCGGGCCGGGACACACTGCGGTGCAATGGAATACCGAGGCAGCTCAGCGCTGTGCGCACTTTGCCGAGGTGCGCGCCGGGGGCGGCGACACCGCACGCACCAGGGCCTGCCCGCGGCTATCCGGCAGCATCGAGCACGCGGTGGCCGAGGGCATTCTCGAGCACGAAGCGGCCGACTGAGCCTTCATCAGCGCGCCTCGGATCCGGGCACGATACCGGTGTCCGATTCGGAGCGACTTTCTCACCTGACAGCGACTTTCACCGTCGGCACGGATTGTCGCTACTGGTGGGCAAGTCGCTCGCAGCCGGGCACGCTCACAGGCCGGCGAACCGCTCCTTCACCGCTTCGGCGGTCAGCCCGTAATCGGCCAGCGAATACCGGTGTTTCGGCGCCCGATCACCTTGCTGGCTCGCGGCGTGACTGGCTTCCATCGCCTGCCGGGCCTCGTCTGTCAGGGCGATACCGAAGTGCCGGTAGATGTCGGCCACCGTGCCCAGTGGGTCGGCGATCAATTCCTGATAGTCGACGTCGTAGAACTGCGCCGAATCATATTTGGCGCGCGCAGCATTGAACCGTTCCAGCCCGCGCGACCAGGTCTCCATCGAGTCGGCCCCGATCTGGGCCCCGGTATACGTGGTGGACCATCCCTCGGCGGTGTGCTGGGCCAGCGAGCACATCGACGCCATGATCGTCTCGACCGGTCGGTGCGTCTGGATCACCAGCGCGTCAGGATAAGTCGCCATCAGCGCGTCCAGCGCAAACAGATGACTCGGATTCTTCAGCACCCAACGCTTGTCCGTGTCGTTCATGCCGATCAATTGAAGGTTGCGCTTGTGCCGCTGGTACGACGGCGTCCAATCCTGTTCGGACAGCCACTTCGCGTAAGTCGGCAGGTGGGCAAGGGTCTCATAGGACACCGAGTGCAGCGACTGCCGCAGCAACTGCCAGCACTCCTCGAGCTCGTAGGCCGCCATGAAGTGCAGGCCGGTGTAACCGGGGTTCTCCGCATGGTGCTGGTTGAACTGGTCATCAAGCCTGCGGTACAACGGATTCGAGTCCCAGGTGTCGCGCGGCGGGCGGGGCTGCGGGAACTCCGCCAGCCACATGTGCAGACCCTGGTGCGCCGGATCGGCGCCCAGCAGCCGGTGCAGCGCCGTCGTCCCGGTGCGCACCAGTCCGGTCACGAAAATCGGCCGCTCGATCACGACGTCCGCGTATCCCGGATGCTGTTTCCACGCCGATTCGGACAGCAGCCTGGCCACCAGCGCGCCGCGCAGGAAGAACCTGTTCATCTTGCTGCCCAACACCGTCAGGCCGGCTTCGGTCCGATACGAGTCGAGCAACACCGTCAGCGCTTCGCGGTAGTTGTCGTCGTCAGAGCCGAAATCATCCAACCCGGTGAGTTTGGTTGCCGACGCGTGCAATTCGTCGACCGTCGCAATGTCAGTTCGCTCGGCCATTACGTGTGATACTCCCCGCAGTTGACGTCCAGGGTCTGTCCGGTGATGCCACTGGACAGATCGCTGGCCATGAACAGGATCGCCGACGCCACCTCGTCCTCGGTGGGCAACCGTTTGAGGTCGGAGTTGGCCGCGGTGGCCTGATAGATCTGCTCGGCGGTGGTGCCGTACTTGCCCGCCTGGTGATTGAAATAACCCTGCAGGGTGTCGCCCCAGATATAGCCAGGTGCAACGGAATTGACGCGGATACCCTGCTCACCGAGTTCTGTCGCCAGGGACTGCGACATCGACAGCAGGGCCGACTTGGCCATCTTGTACGCCCCGTATTTGGCCTGCGAGTGCCGGATCACCATGGAGTTGACGTTGACCACGGAGCCATGCGACTCCGCGAGCGCCGGAGTGAAGCCCTGAATGAGCCGCAACGCACCCAGCGCACTGAGTTCGATCGCATCCCGGATGTGCTGAAACGTGGTGCCGGCCAGCGGTTTCATCGACGGCACCCGGAACGCGTTGTTGACCAGCACGTCGACCTTGCCGAATGCCTCCAGCGAGGCGTCAACGAGGTTGCTCACCTGTTCGTCGTCGGTGATGTCGGTGCGTACCGCAACCGCTTTGCGGCCGATGTCGACGACCTGCTTGGCGACATCGTCCAACCGGTCGGCACTGCGGGCCGCCAGCACCAGGTCGGCCCCGTCGAGGGCACATCGGCGCGCCAGCGTGGTTCCCAGACCGGGGCCGACCCCGCTGATCACCACTACCTTGCCGTCGAGCAGATCGGTCATCCGAGCATCCTTGCCGCTATTTGTTGCTGCCGCAACGCGATTCGCGCCCGCCAGTCTTCCTCGGAAATCTTGTTGTGGTCGAAGTACGGCAGCGCGGCCGGCACGTTGTCGACGTCCACCAGTTCGACGGCGGGACCGTCGGCGTCGGTGAGCTGCCTGGACACCCGCTGCCAGCGGAACTGCAGGAATCCGCGCCGATGTCCCAGCGTCTCAACCCAATTGGTGACCCCGGGGTTGTGGTCACTGACCACTATGCGCACCTTCCCGTCCGGATCGGCTTGAGCCTGAGTGTTGTTCAATGATGTCTGGTGATTGATGTAGTCCAGCGAGATGTACCACAGGCTGCCCAGCTGGAAGCCCAGGTACGGCGCGTCACTGACCGGCACTGTGATCACCAGCGCCTGATCGGGCCGTAAGTCGAAGTGGCCCACCGACGAGTACTGCGTCGCCAGTCCGCCGGGGGTCAGCCGGGGCGGCACCATGGTGTTGACCGGTATGTCGAGATAGAACCACTGCGGGAACTGCAGCCACGTCTTGACGCGATTCACCAGCTGTTTTCCGGCTGTGGCGTAACGCTTTTCGATCGTTTGACGGGTGAGCGGGGGCGGTGCGGTGCCGGCGGTGTCGAGCCGCTCGATGGTCAGCGTGCCGCGTCGCGCCGACCAGTCGCCATACACTTCACGCATCACCAGCTGGCCGGGACTGGTCGGGCGCACCCGCCACTCGAAGGTGCCGTCCGGCGCGATGTCGAGTTCCCGGTCGTCGAACGCGGCCTGGCTGGCAGGCACGTTGTCGTCGGTGTACTCGCCGCCGAGCAACTGGAAGCTCAGATCGGTAGTGGTACCGCGCACACCCCGGACCACGTAGTCGCGATCGGCATGCACGCGGGTGCCGAAGTACAGGGTGTCGGGATTGTCCAGGGCCATCTTGGTGAACGGCCCGGTGCCCGACTGCAGGAACGGGTGGTCACGCTCGTAGTCGAAGGCCAGATGCAGACAACCGGACACACATCCGGCCAGGTATTGCAGCCCCTCGAGGAGGTCGGCTTCGGTCTCGATGAACGGGGCGGCGGCGACCAACCTCTCGGCTTCGGCGATCGCCTCGGTCAGTTGGTCGGAGACAAGGGGTGCGGACACGGCTCTGACGCTAGAACGTGTTCCTGTTTTGAGTCAACCGCTAACATTTCCGCGCGTCGCAGGCGCGGAGGGCCGACGAATCCTGCTCACCTCACGAGGTGCACTGATTGGCCAGCGTGATCAGCGCCTGCCGCACATCGGGGTGCCGGTTGAGGTAGTCGTTGAGGTCCGTGCCCGACCCGGCCCGGGCCTGTAGTTGGGCTCTGACGTCGGCGTGGCGGTCCAAGTAGCCGTTCACCTGCTCCCCCGCGGTCTGTCCCACGGTGGTGTTGCAGGGATCTGCGTTGGCCACCGGCATCGCGATCAGTGCCGAGGCGCAAGCACCCAGCAGGCCGCCAAGGAGCAGGCGGGAAATCCTCGAAGTCACGATCATCGGAAGTCTCCTTCACGAGGCGAAACGGTGCAGTCGAGAGTACCCACGCAAGTTAGGCAGAAGCTGAGGAATTCGAGCTGCTCAGCGCGCCCGCGCCGACCTCGGAGCGGGCTCTAGCTGCGTGCCGCTTCCTGCTCGCGCTTGATCTCCAGCGCGATGTCGATCAACTGGTCCTCCTGACCGCCGATCAGTTTGCGCTGTCCGGCCCGGTGCAGCAGTTCGTGCGCCGGGACGCCGTACCGCTCCCCTTGCCGTACGGCGTGCTTGAGGAAGCTGGAGTAGACGCCGGAATACCCCATGATCAGCGCGTTGCGGTCCAACAGGCACTCGGCCGGCATGGCGGGACGCACCACGTCCTCGGCGGCGTCGGCGATGTCGAAGAAGTCGATGCCGGTCTTCACACCGATCTTGTCGAAGACGCCGATCAGCGCCTCGACCGGGGCGTTGCCCGCGCCGGCGCCGAACCGGCGCACGCTGCCGTCGATCTGCTTGGCACCGGCGCGTACGGCTTCCACCGAGTTGGCCACTCCGAGCCCGAGGTTCTCGTGGCCGTGGAAACCCACCTGGGCGTCGTCGCCGAGCTCGGCGACGAGGGCGGCCACCCGGTCGGCGACACCGTCGAGCACCAGCGCGCCGGCGGAGTCGACGACGTAAACACACTGACAGCCGGCGTCAGCCATGATTCGGGCCTGCGCGGCCAGCTTCTCCGGCGGGATGGTGTGCGCCATCATCAGGAATCCCACCGTTTCCAGACCCAGTTCGCGCGCCAGCCCGAAGTGCTGAATCGAAACGTCGGCCTCTGTGCAGTGGGTGGCGATCCGGCAGATGGACCCGCCGTTGTCCTGGGCCTCCTTGATGTCCTCCTTGGTGCCCACCCCGGGCAGCATCAGGAAGGCGATCTTGGCATCCCGGGCGGTTTCGGCGGCGAGCTTGATCAGCTCCTGCTCGGGTGTCTTGGAGAAGCCGTAGTTGAACGACGAGCCGCCCAGGCCGTCGCCGTGCGTCACTTCGATCACCGGCACCCCGGCGGCGTCGATCGCCGTCACGATCGCCTGCACCTCGTCCTTGGTGAACTGGTGACGCTTGTGGTGCGACCCGTCCCGCAGCGACGTGTCGGTCATCCGGACGTCCCAGACCGGGTTGAAGAAGATGTCGGTCGTCATCGTGCGCCTCCTTGCACGGCCAGCGTCTCCTTGGCGATCTCCTCGCCGACTTTCGTCGCTGCCGCGGTCATGATGTCGAGGTTGCCGGCGTAGGGCGGCAGGTAGTCCCCGGCGCCTTCTACCTCCACGAACGTGGTGACCACGTGATTGCCGCCGTTGACCACCGAGGGCTCATCGAATTGCGGCTCGTTGAGCAGGCGGTAGCCGGGCACGTAAGTCTGCACTTCGGCGACCACGTCGTGGATGGACTTGGCGATCGCATCACGGTCGGCGTCCTCGGGGATGGCGCAGAAGATGGTGTCGCGCATGATCATCGGCGGATCGGCCGGGTTCAGGATGATGATGGCCTTGCCGCGAGCGGCGCCACCGATGGTCTGCACCCCGCGCGACGTGGTCTTGGTGAACTCGTCGATGTTGGCCCGCGTTCCGGGGCCTGCGGACACCGACGCCACCGACGCCACGATCTCGGCGTACGGAACATCGACCACTCTGGACACCGCGTGCACGATCGGGATCGTGGCCTGTCCGCCACAGGTGATCATGTTGACGTTGGGGGCGTCCAGGTGCGCGCGCAGGTTCGCGGGCGGGATCACCGCAGGGCCCACCGCGGCCGGAGTCAGATCGATGGCACGGATACCGGCGGCCTCGTACTTGGGAGCGGCGTCGCGGTGCACGTAGGCACTGGTCGCCTCGAACACCAGGTCGGGTTTCTCGGACTGCTCCAGCAGCCAGTCCGCACCTTTGTGGCTGGTCTCCAGACCCAGCTTGCGGGCCCGGGCCAAGCCTTCGCTGTCCGGGTCGATGCCGACCATCCAGCGCGGCTCCAGCCAGTCCGATCGCAGCAGCTTGTAGAGCAGGTCGGTGCTGATGTTCCCCGACCCGACGATGGCGACACTCGCCTTACCAGGCATGTTGCTCCTCTACTAACTTGTCGCGATCCGGCGGCTGCGATCGCTCGCTACTGAAATGTAAGACGGACCGCACCCAGACCCGCGAAGTCGGCGACGAATTCGTCGCCACCTCGCACGTCAACCGCTACGGTGCACGATCCCGGCAACACGATGTCACCCTTTCTCAACCGCACCCCGAAACTTTCCACCTTGCGGGCCAACCAGGCCACTGCTGTGGCGGGATTGCCCAGCACGGCGTCGCTGCGCCCCTGCGCGATCAACTCCCCGTTGCGGGTCAGCTTCGCGTCGATCCCGGTGATGTCGATGTCGTTCGGCCCCACCCGCGCTTCACCCAGCACGAAACCGGCCGAGGAGGCGTTGTCGGCGATGGTGTCACACAGCGCGATCTTCCAGTCCCTGATCCTGGTGTCGATCAACTCGATCGCCGGGGCGACGGCTTCGGTGGCAGCCAGCACGTCGTCCTCGGTGCAGCCTGCGCCCGGCAGGTCCTCGCCCAGGATGAACCCGACCTCGACTTCCACCCGCGGCAGCAGATAACGACTCGTCTGCACCGGCGTCGACTCGAACACTTCCATCTCGTCGAGCAGATGACCGTAATCGGGTTCGTCGACGCCCATCATCTGCTGCATCACCTTCGAGGAAAGGCCGACCTTGTGCCCCACCACGCGGGCGCCTTCGGCCACCCGTTGGCGGATGTTGATCAGCTGGATCTCGTAGGCGTCGACGACGTCGATATCGGGGTATGCGGCGGTCAACGGGGCGATGCCGCGGCGGCTTCGTTCCGCCTCCGCCAGGTCGGCAGCGAGCTCGTCGCGGGTGGCCACATCGAGCATTTACCGAATTCCCTTCGCGCTTGTGACCGGGCCAGTAGCGCCCGACCCGGGCAATTCTATAACGTGTTCTACATGACCGCACAGGAGTACGACGTCGTCGTGGTCGGCAGCGGCGCCGCCGGCATGGTAGCTGCCCTGACCGCCGCCCACCGCGGCCTCTCGACAGTAGTCGTCGAGAAGGCTGCGCACTTCGGTGGCTCCACCGCCCGCTCCGGCGGTGGCGTGTGGATCCCCAACAACGAAGTGCTCAAGCGCGACGGAGTCAAGGACACACCCGAAGCCGCCCGCACCTACCTGCACGGCATCGTCGGCGACAAGTCGGTGAGCGGGGTCGAACCCGAACGCATCGACACCTATCTGCAGCGCGGACCGGAGATGCTTTCGTTCGTCCTCAAGCACACACCGCTGAAAATGTGCTGGGTGCCGCGCTACTCCGACTACTACCCCGAGGCACCGGGCGGCCGCGCGGAAGGCCGGTCTATCGAACCGAAGCCGTTCGACGCCCGCAAGCTCGGACCCGACGAGGCCGGACTGGAGCCCGCCTACGGCAAGGTCCCGCTCAATGTGGTTGTGATGCAGCAGGATTACGTGCGACTGAACATGCTCAAGCGACACCCGCGGGGCGTGGCCCGCAGTTTGAAGGTGGGCGCCCGCACCATGTGGGCCAAGGCGACCGGTAAGAACCTGGTCGGCATGGGTCGCGCGTTGATAGCGCCCCTGCGCATCGGTTTGCAACAAGCGGATGTTCCGGTGGTACTCAACACCGCGCTGACCGACCTCTACGTCGAGGACGGTGTGGTCCGCGGAATATATGTGCGCGACACCGCGGCGCCCGAGTCCGCCGAACCCCGGCTGATCCGCGCCCGGCGCGGCGTGATCCTGGCCTCGGGCGGTTTCGAGCACAACGAACAGATGCGAGTGAAGTACCAGCGGGCGCCCATCACCACCGAGTGGACGGTCGGCGCCAAAGCCAACACCGGGGACGGCATCATCGCCGGCGAAAAGCTCGGTGCCGCACTGGATGTCATGGAGGATGCGTGGTGGGGCCCGACGGTGCCGCTGGTCGGCGCACCGTGGTTCGCGCTTTCCGAGCGCAATTCGCCGGGCTCGATCATCGTCAACATGTCCGGTAAGCGATTCATGAACGAGTCGATGCCCTACGTCGAAGCCTGCCATCACATGTACGGCGGCGAGTACGGCCAGGGCCCCGGGCCGGGTGAGAACATTCCGGCTTGGCTGGTGTTCGACCAGCAGTACCGGGACCGTTATATCTTCGCCGGACTGCAGGCGGGACAACGTATTCCGCGAAAGTGGATGGAGTCGGGAGTGATCATCCAGGCGGACACTCTGGAAGAACTGGCCACCAAAGCCGGCCTGCCGGTCGATGAATTCAACAAGACAGTGGCCCGCTTCAACGGCTTCGCCCGCTCCGGCGTCGACGAGGACTTCCACCGCGGCGAGAGCGCTTACGACAGGTACTACGGCGACCCGACCAACAAGCCGAACCCGAACCTCGGAGAGATCAGCCACGCACCGTATTACGCCGCCAAGATGGTCCCGGGCGACCTGGGCACCAAGGGCGGTATCCGCACCGACGTGCACGGTCGGGCTCTGCGCGACGACGGCAGCGTCATCGACGGCCTCTACGCCGCAGGCAACGTCAGCGCACCGGTGATGGGTCACACCTATCCGGGTCCGGGCGGCACGATCGGTCCGGCCATGACATTCGGATACCTGGCGGCGTTGCACATAGCGGGGAACAACTGACATGCCCATCGATGTTGACGTCGCGCTGGCCGCCGAGCTGGAGCCGATCGAGTTCTCTTGGACCAGTAGCGATATACAGCTCTACCACCTCGGGCTGGGCGCCGGCAGTGATCCGATGGACCCACGCGAACTGCGCTACCTGATCGACGACACACCGCAGGTGTTGCCGACGTTCGGCAATGTGGCCGCGTCGTTTCATATGACGGAGCCGCCCACCGTGCAGTTCCCCGGCATCGACATCGAGTTGGCGAAAGTGCTGCACGCTTCCGAGCGGGTCGAGGTGCCTGCCCCGCTACCGCCGTCAGGATCGGCCACGGCTGTCACCCGGTTCACCGACATCTGGGACAAAGGTAAGGCCGCGGTGATTTGGAGTGAGACGACGGTGACCGCGCCTTCCGGCGAGTTGCTGTGGACGCAGCGACGGTCGATCTTCGCTCGCGGCGAGGGCGGGTTCGGCGGCGAACGGGGGCCGTCGGGGTCGGATACCGCACCGGACCGCGCACCCGATCTCGAGCTGGCGATGCCGCTGCTGCCGCAGCAGGCACTGCTGTACCGGCTGTGCGGCGATCGCAACCCGCTGCACTCGGATCCTGAATTCGCTTCTGCCGCAGGATTTCCCAGGCCGATCCTGCACGGTCTGTGCACCTACGGCATGACTTGTAAGGCGATTACCGACGCACTGCTGGACGGGGACGCTTCGGCGGTCGGGGCCTACGGTGCCCGCTTCGCCGGTGTGGCCTTCCCCGGGGAGACGCTGCAGGTCAACATTTGGAAAGAGGACGGCCGCTTCCTGGCCGGGGTCGTCGCACCGGCACGCGACAACGCTGTCGTGCTGTCCGGGGTGGAACTGATCCCTGCGTAGCGCCTGCTATTTTGCGCCTCCCACCCCCGCCGAGCGTCACGCCTCCCACCCCCGCCGAACGTCACGCCAGCGTGGCTGTCGACGCCGAACGTCACGCCTCCCACCCCCGCCGAGCGTCACGCTAGCGTGGCTGTCGACGCCGAACGTCACGCCAGCGTGGCCTCCGCAGCCGTTTGCCCACAACAGATTTGCTCACCCCCGCCGAACGCCACGCCTCTCACCCCCGCCGAGCGTCACCCCGCCGAGCGTCACGCTAGCGTGGCTGTCGACGCCGAACGTCACGCCAGCGTGGCCCACGCAGCCGTTTGCTCACCACAGATTTGCTCACCCCGCCGAACGTCACGCTAGCGTGACAGCCGCAGCCGGTCTGCGCACCCGCGACTGGCACGCGCCGCTGCGACACGCTTGATGATGTCGGCCGGACGATCCCCAGACAGCACCCGGATGTCAATCCATCCACGGGCCCCGATCTTCTCTTGCCGCGTGCGATCCCAGTTGTACTGCCAACTATTGACTCGGTGCTGTTCCCCGTCGTACTCCACAGCGACTTTCACTTCCTCCCAACCCATGTCGAGATAAGCGAAAGCCTCGCCCGCCTCGTCGCACACCGTTATCTGGGTGCGCGGCCGCGGAAAACCAGCCCGGATCAGCAGCAAGCGGAGCCACGTTTCCTTTCTCGATTGCGAGCCACCGTCGGCCAGCTCGAGCGCAGTCCGTGCCCGCCGGATACCGCGCCGAGTGGGGTAGCGCTGACAGAGCAATTCCACATCCGCATCCTTGATGTCGACCGCGGCGAACAACGCATCCAGAGCCTCAACGGCATCGTCGGTCGGATACCAGCAACCCATGTCCAAGGCAGTCCGGGCCGGAGTTGTCACCGGCATCCCGCGGACGTGAACAACCTCGTCATCTTCGATGCGATCACCCCGAACCTTCAGACCTGGCAACGGGTTCCGATTAGTATGCAGGATTTCCAAAGGCGCACAAGCGTCGACCCACTTCGCACCGTGCACCGCACTCGCCGTCATACCCGCGACGATGCCTCTCCGTCGCGACCACAGCCATGCCGCTCTGGCCCGCACCTCTGGTGTCAACTCGTCATGCGGACCGACGTATACGTCACGAAGTAGCTTCTTGTAGCGCGTTCGTAGTGCGCTCTTGACGATATCGCCGTTGGCGACGGCCTCACTGCCGACAAATGGTTCGGGCATGGAACCGTAGGGTTCCATGGCTGCGACAAGTCGTCAGCTCACCGACAGCGCGCGATCCACAACCCGTCACACTGGCTTGACACTCAACGACCGCCGCCACCCTGGCGTGACGCTCGGCGACCAACAGCGCCGCCGCACCCCCCCACCAATCCTGCCCCGCCACACTGGCATGACACTCAACGCCCGCCGCCACCCTGGCGTGACGCTCGGCGACCAACAGCGCCGCCGCAACCCCCCACCAATCCTGCCCCGCCACACTGGCATGACACTCAACGCCCTCCGCCACGCTGGCGTGACGCTCGGCGACCAACAGCGCCGCCGCAACCCCCACCAACCTTGCCGCGCCACGCTGGCGTGACGCTCGGCGACCAAAGGCGCCGAGCTACGCCAGGGACGACATCTAACCCAGGATCAATCCCGACGTCGGCACCCCGGTACCCGCGGTGACCAGCACATGCTCGACGTCGGGCACCGGGTTCACCGAGGTGCCGCGCAACTGCCGCACCCCTTCGGCGATCCCGTTCATGCCGTGGATGTAGGCCTCACCGAGCTGCCCGCCGTGGGTGTTGATCGGCAACCGCCCACCGATCTCTACGGCGCCGTCGGCGATGAAGTCCTTGGCCTCGCCCCGGCCACAGAACCCCAACTCCTCCAACTGAATCAGCGTGAACGGCGTGAAGTGGTCGTAGATCACCGCGGTCTGGATATCCGACGGCGACAACCCCGACTGCGCCCACAGCTGTTGGCCGACCAGACCCATCTCGGGCAGTCCCAGTTCGGGCCGGTAGTAGCTGACCATCGTGTATTGATCAGGACTCGAGCCCTGTGCGGCACCGTCGATGACGGCCGGACGCTGTTTGAGGTCCTTGGCACGTTCGACCGAGGTGATCACCAACGCCACCGCGCCGTCGGTCTCCTGGCAGCAGTCCAACAGGCGCAGCGGCTCGGCGATCCACCGCGAATTCTGGTGATCCTCAATGGTTATCGGCTTCTCGTAGAAGTACGCCTTGGGGTTCTTGGCGGCGTGCCGACGGTCGGCCACCGAGATGGCACCGAAGTCGCGACTGGTCGCCCCAGACCAGTGCATGTATCGCTGCGCGATCATCGCCACCTGCGCGGCCGGCGTGGAGAGCCCGTGCGGATACGAGAAGGAATTGTCGGCCGACGTCGAATCGGCTTCAGCCGCAGCGCTTCCCACCAAACGTGTCTGTACCTGCCCGAAACGCATCCCGGACCGCTCGTTGAACGCCCGGTAGGCCACCACGACGTCGGCCAGCCCGGTCGCCACAGCCATCGCGGCGTGGGCGACAGTGCCGCACGCAGCTCCACCGCCATAGTGCACCTGCGAGAAGAACTTCAGGTCGCCCATACCGGTGGCGCGGGCGACGGCGATCTCCTTGTTTGTGTCCATCGTGAACGTTGTCAGGCCGTCGACATCGGCGGGCGATAAACCGGCGTCGTCCAACGCATCCCGGACCGCTTCGGCCGCCAGTCGCAGTTCGGACCGACCGGAGTTCTTGGAGAAGTCAGTGGCGCCGATGCCGACGATCGCAGCCTTACCCGAGAGCATTACGCATCCCCGATCGTCAGCGTGACGTTGGCAATCACGTGGTCGCCAAGGCTGTTGCGGCCGAACACCTTCAACGTGATCAGCCCCTCCTCGACCGCGGTAACCTCACCGGAGAAGGTCACCGTGTCGTAGGCGTACCACGGCACACCGAGCCGCAGCCCGATCGACTTGATCCGCGCCGACGGGCCGGCCCAGTCGGTGACGAAGCGTTGCACCAAGCCGGTGTCGGTGAGGATATTGACGAAGATGTCCTTGGACCCCTTGGCCTGGGCCAGGTCCCGGTCGTGGTGCACATCCTGAAAGTCTCTGGTGGCCAACGCCGTTGAAATAATGAATGTCGGCGTGCCCTCCAGCTTCAGTTCGGGCAGCTGCACGCCCACTTCCACCACCGGCGCGCTCATGTCGAAGGCTCCCAAGCGTAAAGCGTCCATTCCGGGCCGCTATCGCCGGCCGGAAAGTCGATATAGGTTGCGCGAACCGGCATTCCGATCTTCACCGCACCAGGATCGACACCCCGCAACTCGCCCAGCATGCGCACCCCCTCCTCAAGCTCCACCAGCGCGATCACGAAGGGCAGCGTGCGGCCCGGCACCTTCGGCGCGTGATGCACCACGAAGCTGAACACGGTGCCGCGGCCGCTGGCCACCGCGTAGTCGACCGGCTCGCCGGGCGGCTGCCAGACCGCCGGCACCGGAGGATGCACCAGGCTGCCGTCGCCGCGGCGCTGGATGCGCAACTCGTGGGCTTTGACGCCCTCCCAGAAGAACGCGGTGTCCCGCGACACCGCGGGCCGCATCATTGCATCGGCATCCAGGTCATCCGGCACCGCAGACACGGCTGCATCGGCCTCGCGCGGCTTGAACTTCAATATGCGCCAAGCCATCTCGGCGACGTCCTCGTCACCGACGCGCCAGGTGATGTGCTGGTTTATGAACCAGCCCTCGCCCAGTCCGGTCTGTTTGGGGCCGACCACGTCGCGCATCTCGGAGTGGATGGTGACCCGCTCGCCGGGGCGCAGATAGCGGTGGTAGGTCTGCTCACAGTTGGTGGCGACAACGCCGATGTATCCGGCGTCGTCGAAGAGTTGCATGATCGGGCCCATGGGGTCGTCGGTCGGGCGTTCGCCACCCTGCCCGAACATCGTCCACACCTGAATCATGGCCGGCGGTGCGACAATTCCCGGATGTCCGGCAGCCTTCGCTGCTTCCTCGTCCACGTAGATCGGGTTACGGTCGCCCAGTGCCTCGACCCAGTTGTTGACGATCGGCTGATTCACCGGGTCGCGGGACACGCGCGGTGCGGCGACGACGGTGGCGGTGATCTCCGCGACCGCTTCCCGAATATCCGTCATCGAGGGACCCTCGGCACCTTCAGCCCGGCGGCAGCGATCATCTCACGCATGACTTCGTTGACGCCCCCGCCGAAGGTGATGACCAGGTTGCGTTTGGTCTGCGAGTCCAGCCATTGCAGGAGTTCAGCGGTCTCCGGCTCCGCCGGGTTGCCGTATTTGCCGACGACCTCCTCGGCCAGCCGTCCGATGTACTGAATCTTCTCGGTACCGAAGACTTTGGTCGACGCGGCGTCGGCCACGTTGATGTCCTCACCGGCTGCGGCCACCTGCCAGTTCAGCAGCTCGTTGATCCGCCACATCGCATAGATCTCGCCCAGCGCCCGCTTGACGTCGTCGTGCTCGATGGGGGTGACACCGTCGCCACCGGGCTTGGATGCCCAGTCGTGCACGCGGTCGTAAATCCCCGCGGTCCGTCCAGCCGGACCCAGCATCACCCGCTCGTTGTTGAGCTGGGTGGTGATCAACCGCCAGCCGCCGTTTTCCTCGCCGACCAGCATGTCGGCCGGCACCCGGACATCGTTGAAGTAGGTGGCGTTGGTGTGGTGGGCACCGTCGGACAGGATGATCGGTGTCCAGGAGTAGCCGGGATCCTTGGTGTCGACAATCAGGATCGAAATGCCCTTGTGCTTAACGGCTTCCGGGTCGGTGCGGCAGGCCAGCCAGATGTAGTCGGCGTCGTGCGCGCCGGTGGTGAAGATCTTCTGCCCGTTGACGATGTACTCGTCGCCCTGGCGCACGGCGGTGGTGCGCAGCGACGCCAGGTCGGTGCCGGCGTCGGGTTCGGTGTAGCCGATCGCGAAATGGACCTCGCCGGCCAGGATCGCCGGCAGGAACTTCTTCTTCTGCAGATCGCTGCCGAATTGCTGCAGGACCGGACCGACCGTCTGCAGCGTCACCGCCGGCAGCGGCACGTCCGCCCGATGCGCCTCGTTGACAAAGATGGACTGTTCGATCGGCCCGAATCCCAAGCCGCCGAATTCTTTTGGCCACCCGACACCGAGCTTGCCGTCTTTCCCCATCCGGCGGATGACCGCGCGGTAGGCCTCGTTGTGCCGGTCGGACTCCATCGCCTTCGCCTCGTCCGACGAAATCAGATTGGAGAAGTATTCCCGCAACTCCGCCTGCAACTGGCGCTGCTCGGGGGTCAGGTCTATAAACATTGCGCTCCCACCAATTCCAGCCGATGAGACGACCCGCCCAGCAGCCGGGTCAGATCTTTGATCGACGAGTAGTACCGGTGCATCGGATAGGTGATGTCCATGCCCATGCCCCCGTGCAGGTGATGGCAGATCTGCATTGCCGGCGGCGCCTGAGCGGCCAGCCAGTACCCGAGGACATCCAAATCGGCGGTGGCGTCGAGCCCCTCGGACAACTTCCACAGCACCGCCTTGGCGGCCAAATCGATGGTGCGCGAAGCGATGTAGACCTCTGCTAATTGCGCAGCAACCGTTTGGAACGTCGACAACGGCTTGCCGAACTGTTTGCGTTCAGCCACGTAGTCGGCGGTCAGCCGCAGCGCGCCGGCCACCAGACCATCGGCGTAGGCGCCGATCATGGCCAGCGCCAACTGATTCACCCGCGCCGGTGCGGCACCGGCCAGCACCTCGGATTCCCCGACCGCAACATCGTCGAAGGTCACCGTGAACTCGTCAGCACCGGTCGACGTCGGCGTCCGGACCAGCCGGACGCCATCGGCCTTCGGCGACACCAACACCACGGCACTGTCGGTGGTCACCACGATCCAGTCGGCCGAATCGGCATATCCGACACCGACTTTGGTGCCGGACAGCCGTCCGTCGACGAGACTCACCGAGGGCCGGTCCGGCAATGCGCGGCCAGGCTCATTCAACGCCGCCGTCAACACCCCGCCCTTGGCGACGCCGGCCAGAAAGCGGTCCTGCTGCTCGTCGGACGCCAACTCCACCAGCGGCACCACGCCAAATCCCAGGGTGGCCAGGGCCGGGGTGATGGCGCCGTGCCGGCCCACTTCGGTCAGCACGGTGCCTACCTCGGAGAGGCCGACACCGTCGCCACCGAGCCGGTCGGGAACCGCCAGCGCCGTGACGCCGCCGTCTGCCAAAGCGGCCCAGGTCGATTCGCGACTCAGAACCGAGGTGACGACATCGGCGACAGCCTCTTGTTCTGCGCTGAGGTCGAAATCCATCAGGAGGTCACCGGGGTCTTACCGGTGTAGTCCACCTGCCAGTGCTTGATGCCGTTGAGCCAGCCGGACCGCAGCCGTTCGGGTTCGGAGATGGGCTTGAGGTCGGGCATGTGGTCGGCGACGGCGTTGAAGATGAGATTGATCGTCATCCGCGCCAGGTTGGCGCCGATGCAGTAGTGCGCCCCGGTGCCGCCGAAGCCGACGTGTGGATTCGGGTCGCGCAGGATGTTGAACGAATGCGGATCGTCGAAGACCTCTTCGTCGAAATTGGCTGAGCGGTAGGACATTACCAACCGCTGGCCCTTCTTGATCTGTACGCCGTTCAGCTCGGTGTCCGCATTGGCGGTGCGCTGGAACGCAGACACCGGCGTCGCCCAGCGGACGATCTCGTCGGCGGTCGTCGAGGGACGTTCCTTCTTGTACAGCTCCCATTGGTCGGGGTTGTTCGCGAACGCGATCATTCCGTGAGTGATCGAATTGCGGGTGGTCTCGTTGCCCGCCACGGCCAGCATGATGACGAAGAAACCGAATTCGTCGTCGGACAGTTTCTCACCGTCGATGTCGGCCTGGATCAAGGTCGTGACGATGTCGTCGGTGGGGTTCCTGCCCCGCTCTTCGGCCATCGCCATCGCGTACATGATCAGTTCCATCGACGACTGCGCGGGATCGATGTCCGCGTACTCCGGGTCCTCCCCGCCGGTCATCTCGTTGGACCAGCGGAACAGCTTGTCGCGGTCCTCCTGCGGCACACCCAGCAGACCGGCGATGGCCTGCAGCGGCAGCTCACACGACACCTGCTCGACGAAGTCGCCGCTGCCCGCTGCGGCCGCTTCCTTGGCGATGTTCTGCGCGCGCCGGGCCAGCTCGTCCTCCAGCCGGCCCACCGCCCGCGGGGTGAAGCCGCGGGAGATGATCTTGCGCAACCGGGTGTGGTGCGGGGCGTCCATGTTGAGCATGACGTTGCGCTGCAACTCGACGCTCTCCCGCGTCATCTCTTTGGGCCACGTGGGGATGGCCCCGTTCTGCCAGCTGGAGAACATGTCGCTGCGGCGCGACACTTCCTTGACGTCGGCGTGCTTGGTCAGCAGCCAGTAACCGTTGTCCTCGAAGCCCCCGCACCCGTCGGGCACCTCGACCCAGTGGATAGGTTCGGACGCGCGGAGTTGCGCGAGTTCGGCTACGGGCAGGCCGGCGAGGTTGATGTCGGGATCGAGGAAGTCGAAGTCAGCCGAAATATTTGCGGGTGCCATTCGAGTGTTCTCCTAAAATTGCAACGAGTTCTAGTTCCAGTAAAACACGCCTCCACCGCAGACAAAAGGCGGTCCGGCATCCTCGCTTGTCATAGTAATGAAACGTGTTCTAGCCTGGCTGCATGGGTAACCCGGTAATCGTCGAAGCCACCCGCAGCCCGATCGGCAAGCGCAACGGTTGGCTCTCTGGACTGCACGCCACCGAACTGCTCGGAGCTACGCAGAAGGCGCTGGTCGACAAGGCCGGAATCTCGTCTGAATTTCAAGCCGGCGAGGTCGAGCAGATCATCGGCGGCTGCGTGACACAGTTCGGCGAGCAGTCCAACAACATCACCCGGGTCAGCTGGCTCGTCGCCGGGTTGCCGGACCACGTGGGTGCGGTGACCGTGGACTGCCAGTGCGGCAGCGGCCAGCAGGCCAACGGTCTGGTCGCCGGCCTGATCGCCGCCGGCGCCATCGACATCGGTATCGCCTGCGGGATCGAGGCGATGAGCCGGGTGGGCCTCGGCGCCAACGCCGGCCCCGACCGCAGCATCCTGCGGCCCGCCTCGTGGGACATCGACCTGCCGGACCAGTTCACCGCCGCCGAGCGAATCGCCAAGCGGCGCGGCATCACCCGCGACGAAATCGACGAATTCGGCTACCAGTCGCAAGCGAAGGCCAAGCAGGCGTGGGCGGAGGGCCGCTTCGACCGCGAAATCTCGCCGATCGAAGCCCCCGCGCTCGACGAGAACAAGCAACCGACCGACGAACGCGTCACGATCAACCGCGACCAGGGCCTGCGGGAGACCTCGCTGTCGGGGCTGAGCGCGCTGAAGCCCGTGCTGGACGGCGGAATTCACACCGCAGGCACATCGTCACAGATCTCCGACGGTGCCGCGGCGGTGCTGTGGATGGACGAAGACAAAGCCAAGTCGCTCGGACTCAAGCCTCGCGCGCGAATCGTCAGCCAGGCACTCGTCGGCGCCGAACCCTACTACCACCTCGACGGTCCGGTGCAGTCAACGGCCAAGGTGCTGGAAAAGGCCGGCATGAAGATCGGTGACATCGACATCGTCGAGATCAACGAGGCGTTCGCATCCGTGGTGCTGTCCTGGGCGCGGGTGCACGAGCCCGACATGGACCGGGTCAACGTCAACGGCGGCGCGATCGCGCTGGGTCACCCGGTGGGCAGCACCGGCAGCCGGCTGATCACCACCGCGCTGCACGAGTTGGAACGCACCGACAAGAGCACCGCGCTGATCACGATGTGCGCGGGCGGCGCGCTGTCGACCGGGACCATCATCGAGCGCATCTGATCGGGCCGTGCCGGTTTCCGACGAGCACCGCATCGCGGCCGCGCAGAGCTATATCGACGCACTGGTGAGCCACGACGCGGACGCGGTGCCGTTCGCCGCCGGTTGCACTCGCATCGAGTTGGGTGTGAAGAACGGTTTCTCCGGAAATCACCTGCGGCGCAGCCTGAGTCGCAACCCGCAGTACTGGATCATCGCCGACGCAACACCCCCGCAATACCGCATCGAGGGCGACGACGTGCACGCGGAGTACGACGTGCTGACCAAGGTGGCGTTCGCCGGCCGCCGGGTCGTCGGACGGGTCACCGAGACCTTCGTGATCCCGGCCGAAAGTCCCAGCGGCAAGGCCGAGATCCAGCACATCCGGGCACGGTTCGTGCCGTTCATCCAGCGCTAGGAACCAAAATGCCGAAAGCCCAACCGCGGTACCTGAATTCGCCGTTCACCGATTTCTTCATGAAGTGGATGGCCAAGCTCAATACGTGGATGTACCGCCGCAATGGCGGCGACGGTCTGGGCGGCACCTTCGGCAACAGCCCGGTGGCACTGCTGACCACCACCGGTCGCAAGACCGGTGAACCCCGGGTCAGCCCACTGCTTTTCCTGCGCGACGGCGACCGGGTCATCCTGGTGGCCTCCCGCGGCGGCTCCGACAAGCACCCGATGTGGTACCTGAACCTCAAGGCCAACCCGGAGGTGAAGGTGCAGATCAAGAAGGAAACGCTGGAACTGACCGCCCGCGACGCCACTGACGACGAGCGCGAGCGGTACTGGCCGCAGCTGGTCGCGATGTATCCGTCGTTCGACGACTACCAGTCCTGGACAGACCGCAAAATACCGATCATCATCTGCGACCCCTAACATCTCTTGGCATGACTGACCGGCTGAACGACGTCGTCGCCAACCAGTACGAGAAGTGGACGTATCCCGAGCCGATACAAGATCTCGAGGTGTGGTTGCAGGACGGGTGGCAGTGGTTCGACCCCAGTCACGCGTCCATCCAGTTCTGGCCCGACCGGGACTACAAGCCGGACATGGACATCCTGATCGCGGGCTGCGGCAGCAATCAGGCGGCCATCGTCGCCTATAACAACCGCGCCTCCCGCGTGATAGGGATCGACGTCAGCCAGCGGTCGCTGGACCACGAGCAGTACCTCAAGGACCGGCACGGGTTGTCCAATCTGGAGTTGCACCGCCTCGCGATCGAAGAGGTCTCGACGCTGGGCCGGGATTTCGACCTGATCATGTCAACCGGGGTGCTGCACCACCTGGCGGATCCCGACCTGGGTATGAAGGCGCTGGCCGATTGCCTGCGCCCGGACGGCGCCGTCGGACTGATGCTCTACGCCAGGTACGGCCGCATCGGAGTGGAGCTGGTGCAGTCGGTCTTTCGCGATCTCGGGCTGCAACAGGACGACGAAGGCATCCGAAAGGTGAACGAGACCATCGCGATGCTCGATCCCAACCACCCCTTCCTGGTCTACCGCGATACGGCCCCGGACCTGTATTACGAGGCGGGACTGGTCGATACCTGCCTGCACGGCCGCGACCGGAGTTTCACCACGGGGGACTGTCTGGACCTGCTCACCTCGGCTGGCCTGGAGTTCCAGCGCTGGTTCCACAACGCGCCGTACTACCCGCACGATGTCAACAGCCTGGCCAACCCGGCTACCGAGTTCTACGAGATCATCAGCGCACTGCCGCAGCGGCAGATGTGGTCGGTGATGGAGCGGCTGCGCACGGCCAACGCCTGCCACTTCTTCATCGCGACGCACCGCGACCGGCCCAAGGCCAGCTACACCATCGACTTCAGTGCGGCCGAGGCGCTGGACTTCGTTCCGCGAATGCGCCTGAGCTGCAACCTGTCCGGGGCTGTCATCCACCGACCGCACTGGGACATGACCCTCAACGCCACCGAACTGCCCTACGTCCAGTACATCAACGGTCAGCGCACCATCCGCGAAATCGCGGCCGCGGTCGCGCACAACGAAACGGACCCGTTCAAGCTCGGGCTGTATGAGAACTTCGGCCGCGGGCTGTTTCAGTCGCTGTGGCGACTGGACTTCATCGAGATGAGTCTGGAAGCGGTGCGCCGCTAGGGGGTCAGGAACCCGCCCCGTACACTGGAACCGGCGGCCGCGACTTGGCCAGCAGGTCGGTGACGACCGGCCCCAGTTCGGCCGGGTCCCACTTGGCTCCCTTGTCGATCTGCGGTCCGTGCGCCCAGCCTTCGGCGACCCGGATCAGGCCGGCCTCGACCTCGAACACCTTGCCGGTGACGTCCCGGGACTCCACGCTGCCCAGCCAAACCACAAGTGGGGAGACGTTTTCCGGCGCCATCGCGTCGAACCCGCCGTCTTCGGGTGCGGCCATGGTCTCGGCGAACACCGCCTCGGTCATCCGGGTGCGGGCGGCCGGCGCGATCGCGTTGACGGTGATGCCATAGCGTCCCAGTTCAGCGGCACCGACCAGGGTCAGCGCCGCGATGCCGGCCTTGGCCGCCGAGTAGTTGCCCTGCCCGACACTGCCCTGCAGGCCGGCCCCCGAGCTGGTGTTGATGATGCGAGCGTTGAGGTCGTCGGGACCGACGGTGCCGCCCTTGATCTGCCGGCGCCAGTAGCCCGCGGCGTGCCGCAGCGTCGCGAAGTGTCCCTTCAGGTGGACGCGGATCACCGCATCCCACTCGGATTCACTGGTATTGGCCAACATTCGGTCACGAATGAACCCGGCGTTGTTGACCAGCACATCCAGGCCGCCGAAGGTATCGACGGCGGTGTCGATCAGGTTCTGGGCACCCGTCCAGTCGGCGACGTCGTCACTGTTGACCACAGCCTCGCCGCCGGCGGCCTTGATCTCGTCGACCACCTGCTGCGCGGGGCTCTCGCCGGCGGACCCGTCCAGCCCGACGCCGATGTCGTTGACCACGACGCGCGCGCCCTCGGCGGCGAACGCCAAGGCATGCGCGCGGCCGATACCGCGGCCCGCTCCGGTGACGATGACAACCCGGCCGTCAACCACTCCCATGAGTTTCCCCTGTCCTCTACTTGACCGCGCTTGCGTTCGTTGTGGCTAGATAGTGCGGTGGTTCGCCGCCACCGTGTACCTCGAGCGTGGCACCGCTGATGTAGGACGCTGCGTCGGAGGCCAAAAATGCTGCGGCCCAACCGATGTCGTCGGGGCGGGCCAGCCGGCCCAGCGGCACATTCTTGGAGATCGCGGCGATCGACTCGGCGTCGCCGTAGAACAGGTCGGCCTGCTCGGTCTCGACCATGCCGACCACACACGCGTTCACCCGGACCTTCGGCCCCCACTCCACGGCCAGCGTCTCGGTCAGACTCTCCAGGCCGGCCTTGGCCGCGCCGTAGGCCGCGGTGCCCGGACTGGGCCGCCGCCCGCTGAGGCTGCCGATGTTGACGATCGACCCGCCGCTGGGCTGTGCCTGCATCTTGTCGTTGGCGTACTGCGAAACCAGCAGTCCGCCAATCAGATTGAGCTCGATGATCTTGCGGTTGAACTTCGGGCTGGATTCCGCGGTCAGCACGTACGGCGAACCGCCGGCATTGTTGACCACCACATCGAGGCGGCCGTGTTGTTGCACGATCGTCTCGATCAGCGCCTGGACGGCCGCTTCGTCACGGATGTCGCAGCTGTGAAACTCGTGCGGAAACCCCTCGACCGGACGACGGGCACAGGTCACCACCGTCGCGCCCTGCCCGGCGAAAACCGAGCTGATACCGGCCCCGACGCCGCGCACCCCGCCGGTCACCAGGACCACTCGCCCCGTCAGACCGAGGTTGATCCCACTCGCATTCGGGGGGGCTGCTTGCGGATTGGTCACTGTGCTAGCGTACCAAGCAAGTGCTTGCTTAGGTAGTTGACCCCAGCGGACCCAGCAGGAAGTGCCATGACGATCACCTCCACCACCCTCGAACCCGGAATAGTCGCGGTCACCGTCGACTACCCGCCGGTCAACGCCATTCCGTCCCAAGGATGGTTCGAACTCGGCGACGCCATCACCGCCGCGGGCCGGGACCCGGAAAACCACGCGGTGATCCTGCGGGCCGAAGGCCGCGGCTTCAATGCCGGCGTGGACATCAAGGAAATGCAGCGCACCGAAGGCTTCACCGCGCTCATCGACGCCAACCGCGGCTGCTTCCACGCGTTCCGCGCGGTCTACGAGTGCGCGGTGCCGGTGATCGCGGCGGTCAACGGTTTCTGCGTCGGGGGCGGCATCGGCCTGGTCGGCAACTCCGATGTCATCGTCGCCTCCGACGACGCGGTGTTCGGACTCCCGGAAGTGGAGCGCGGTGCACTCGGCGCGGCCACCCACCTGTCCCGGCTGGTGCCCCAACACATGATGCGGCGGCTGTTCTTCACCGCCGCCACTGTCGACGCAGCCACCCTGCACCACTTCGGTTCGGTGCACGAGGTGGTGCCGCGGGGCGAGTTGGACGAGGCCGCGCTGAAGGTGGCCCGCGACATCGCCGCCAAGGACACCCGGGTGATCCGCGCCGCCAAAGAGGCGCTGAATCTCATCGACGTGCAACGGGTCAACGCGAGTTATCGCATGGAGCAGGGGTTCACCTTCGAGCTCAACCTCGCCGGCGTGGCCGACGAGCACCGCGACGCGTTCGCCGGCACGGCGAAGGGCAAGAAAGATGAGTGACAAGCGGACCACCCTGGACGACGCCGTCGCCCAGATCGAGAGCGGCATGACCATCGGCATCGCCGGCTGGGGTTCCCGACGCAAGCCGATGGCGTTCGTCCGCGCCCTGCTGCGCACCGACGTCACCGACCTCACCGTCGTCACCTACGGCGGGCCAGATCTGGGTCTGCTGTGCTCGGCCGGCAAGGTGAAGCGGGTCTACTACGGGTTCGTCTCACTGGACTCGCCGCCCTTCTACGATCCCTGGTTCGCCAAGGCACGCACGACCGGCGCCATCGAGGCCCGGGAGATGGACGAAGGCATGCTGCGCTGCGGGCTGCAGGCGGCGGCACAACGCTTGCCGTTCCTGCCGATCCGCGCGGGGCTGGGCAGCTCGGTGCCGGACTTCTGGGCGGGCGAACTGCAGACCGTCACCTCGCCGTACCCGACCGACGGCGGTTACGAGAAGTTGATCGCGATGCCGGCTCTGCGCCTGGACGCGGCCTTTGCCCACCTCAACCTCGGCGACGCCCAAGGCAACGCGGCCTACACCGGCATCGACCCCTACTTCGACGACCTGTTCCTGATGGCCGCCGACCGGCGGTTCCTGTCCGTAGAACGCGTGGTGCCCACCGAGGAGCTGGTCAAATCGGTTCCCCCGCAAGCGCTGTTGATCAACCGGATGATGGTCGACGGTGTGGTGGAGGCTCCCGGCGGCGCCCACTTCACCACCGCCGCACCGGATTACGGACGGGACGAGAAATTCCAGCGACACTATGCCGAGGCCGCCTCGACCGACGAGGGCTGGCAGCAGTTCAAGGCGACCTATCTGTCCGGCAGCGAGGACGACTACCAGGCGGCGGTGCGCAAGTTCGGTGAGGAGGCTTCGAAATGAGCGCGACCAGAGCCGAAGTCTGCGCGATCGCCTGCGCTGAATTGTTCAGAGACGCCGGCGAAATCATGATCAGCCCGATGACGAATATGGCGTCGGTGGGTGCACGGTTGGCGCGACTCACCTTCTCGCCGGACATCCTGCTGACCGACGGGGAGGCCCAACTGCTGGCCGACACCCCAGCGCTGGGCAAGACCGGAGCCATCGAGGGCTGGATGCCGTTCGGCCGGGTGTTCGAGACGCTGGCGTGGGGCCGGCGGCACGTCGTCATGGGCGCCAATCAGGTTGACCGCTACGGCAATCAGAACATTTCGGCGTTCGGGCCCCTGCAACAGCCGACCCGGCAGATGTTCGGGGTGCGCGGCTCGCCGGGCAACACCATCAACCACGCGACCAGTTACTGGGTCGGCAACCACTCCAAGCGCGTCTTCACCGAAACCGTCGACGTGGTGTCCGGCATCGGCTACGACAAGGTGGACGCGGACAACCCGGCGTTCCGGTTCGTCAACGTCTACCGGGTGATCTCCAATCTCGGCGTCTTCGACTTCGGCGGTCCGGACCGGACCATGCGGGCGTTGAGCCTGCACCCCGGCGTCGGGCCCGACGAGGTTCGCGAGGCGACCTCGTTCGAGGTGCACGGCCTCGACGAGGCCGGCGAATCCAGGGAGCCGACGGAGGACGAACTGCGCCTCATTCGGGACGTTATCGATCCGAAAGCGCTGCGCGACAGAGAGATCCGCCAGTGAAGCTGCGTACCCCGCTGACCGAGCTGGTCGGCATCGAGCATCCGGTGGTACAGACCGGGATGGGCTGGGTGGCCGGTGCCCGGTTGGTGTCGGCGACGGCCAACGCCGGCGGCCTCGGGATCCTGGCGTCGGCCACTATGACGCTGGACGAACTGGCAACAGCGATCGGCAAAGTCAAGGCCGCCACCGACAAGCCGTTCGGCGTCAACATCCGGGCCGACGCCGCCGACGCCGGCGACCGCGTCGAGTTGATGATCCGTGAGGGCGTCAAGGTGGCGTCGTTTGCGCTGGCGCCCAAGCCGGAACTGATTGCGCGGCTCAAAGAGGCCGGTGCCGTGGTCATTCCGTCGATCGGCGCCGCCAAACATGCCCGCAAGGTGGCCGGCTGGGGTGCGGACGCAATGATCGTGCAGGGCGGCGAGGGCGGCGGACACACCGGTCCCGTCGCAACCACGCTGTTGCTGCCCTCAGTGCTCGACGCCGTCGAGGGCAGCGGGATTCCGGTGATCGCCGCGGGTGGTTTCTTCGACGGACGGGGACTCGCCGCCGCACTTTCCTACGGCGCGGCCGGGGTGGCCATGGGCACCCGGTTCCTGCTCACCTCCGATTCCACCGTGCCCGACGCCGTCAAGCAGCGATACCTGGACGCCGCGCTGGACGGCACCGTGGTCACCACCCGTGTCGACGGCATGCCGCACCGGGTGCTGCGCACCGGTCTGGTGGAGAAACTCGAAGGCGGCTCTCGGGCAAGGGGTTTCACCGCAGCCGTGGGCAACGCGGCCAAGTTCAAGAAGATGTCACAGATGTCGTGGCGCTCGATGATCCAGGATGGTCTGGCCATGCGGCACGGCAAGGAACTGAGCTGGTCGCAGGTGGTGATGGCGGCCAACACGCCGATGCTGCTGAAGGCCGGTTTGGTCGAGGGCAACACCGAAGCGGGTGTGCTGGCGTCGGGCCAGGTAGCCGGAATTCTGGACGACCTGCCGTCCTGCGCGGAGTTGATCGAGTCCATCGTGGCGCAGGCGATCGAGCATTTACACAAGGCCGCCAACTTCGTGCAGTAGCCGCCCGTGTCAAGTGGGTTACGCTTTCGCATTTATGGCGACCGTCGAGATGGACCAAGCGGCTCCAGAGTCCGCTGCGCACCACGCGCTGCCCGATCCGGGTGAAGCGGTACCCAAGCTCGCGCTGCCGACGATCGGCATCTTCCTCGCATCTTTGACCGGCTTCGTCACAGCGACGCTCGGCTATGTCAACGGATGGTCGCCGTGGTGGGTGACGGTTCCGGTCAACGCCGCGGTGACGTTCGTGATGTTCACCGTGGTCCACGACGCGTCGCACTACTCGATCAGTTCGGTCCGCTGGGTCAACGCCCTGATGGGTCGGCTGGCCTGGACGTTCGTCGGTCCGGTGGTGGCCTTCCCGTCGTTCGGCTATATCCACATTCAGCATCACCGGCACTCCAACGATGACGACCAGGACCCGGATACCTTTGCCTCACACGGGAAGTGGTGGCAGCTGCCGTTGCGGTGGTCGCTGGTGGAATACTTCTACATCCGCTACTACCTGCCGCGCGTCCGCAGCCGGCCGGTCGGTGAGGTGGCCGAGACGCTGCTGATGTTGGCGCTGAGCATCGCCGGGGTGGTCGCGGCCATCGCCACCGGAAACTTCTGGACGCTGGCGGTGGTGTTCCTCATCCCCCAACGGATCGGCTTGACCGTCCTGGCCTGGTGGTTCGACTGGTTGCCGCATCACGGGCTGGCGGACACCCAGCGCACCAATCGATACCGGGCCACCCGCAATCGCGTTGGCGCAGAATGGCTTTTCACACCGTTGCTGCTGTCGCAGAACTACCACCTGGTGCACCACCTGCACCCGTCAGTGCCGTTCTACCGTTACATCCGCACCTGGAAGCGCAACGAGGAGGTGTACCTGGAGCGCAACCCCGCGATCAACACGGTCTTCGGGCAGCAGCTCAATCCCGACGAGTTCCGGGAGTGGAAGGAGCTCAACGGCAGGCTGGCCGCGGTGCTGCCAGTGCGGATGCCGACCAGGTCCAACTCGCCGCACGCGATGCTGCACCGGATCCCGGTGGCGTCGGTCGACCCGATCACCGCCGACAGCACGCTGGTGACCTTCGCGGTGCCCGAGCCGTTGCAGGATGCGTTCCGGTTCGAACCGGGCCAGCATGTGACGGTTGTCCGGGAGGGTGCGCGTCGCAACTACTCGATCTGTGCGCCCGCCACCCGGGCCCAGTTACGCATCGCGGTGAAACACATTGCCGGCGGAGTTTTTTCGACATATGTCGCCGAGCAGTTGCAGGCCGGCGATGTGCTGGAGCTGATGACGCCGTCCGGGCGGTTCGGCGCCCCGCTGCATCCGCTGCACCGGAAGCACTACGTGGGACTGGTGGCCGGCAGCGGCATCACCCCGGTGTTGTCGATTCTGGCAACCACGTTGGAGATCGAGACCGAAAGCCGGTTCACCTTAATCTACGGCAACCGCACCAAGGAGTCGACGATGTTCCGGGCCGAGCTCGACCGGTTGGAATCGCGCTATGCCGATCGTCTGGAGATCCTGCATGTGCTGTCCGGCGAGTCGATGCACACTCCCGAGCTCCGTGGCCGTATCGATCGTGCCAAGCTCGGCAACTGGCTGACGAGTTCGTTGCCCCCCGACAGCGTGGACGAGTGGTTCATCTGCGGCCCAATGGAAATGACGACGACAGTGCACGAGCTGCTGGTCGAGCATGGCGTGGACACCGAACGGATCCACCTCGAGCTCTTCCACGGCTTCGAGACGTCCACTGTCGCCGGCGGCCGCTACGAGACTGCGACGGTGACGTTCACGTTGTCCGGCACGCAGTACACCTGCGACCTGACCCCGGGCGACTCGGTGCTCGAAGGTGCGTTGCAGGTGCGTGACGACGCGCCGTACGCCTGCATGGGCGGCGCTTGTGGGACGTGCCGGGCCAAGCTGGTCGAGGGCGACGTGGAGATGGATCACAACTTTGCGCTGGGCCGCGCCGAACTCGATGCAGGATATGTGCTCACCTGTCAGTCCCGCCCGACCACGCCGTTCGTCGCCGTCGACTTCGACGCCTGACCGGCGCTCCCCGCCCTCCCGGCGCTCCCCGCCCTCCCCGCTCCCCGCTCCCCGCTCCCCGCTCCCCGCGCGAGTGTGCATCCGGCGACGCTTCACCTGGGGTTTGCGTCGGCGATTTCACAGTCGGCATTCAGGTCCGCCAACCAGCGGCATGCATCGCGGCGAACACCCGCGAGATGAACGTGCCCTCTCGGTAACGCAGTAGGTCGTTGTGGACCCGAATGATCGTCCACCCCAGATCTGCCAACGCGACCTGCTTATCGGCGTCCGCCGCGCGTACCGCGGGGTCGGTCCAGTGTTGCGACCCGTCGTATTCGACTCCGACAAGAAACTCCTTGTAGCCCATATCGATTCGGGCCACGAAGTCGCCGAACTCGTCCCGCACCACGATCTGCGTCTGAGGTGCCGGCAACCCGGCATCGATCATCGCTAACCGCGTCCGCGTTTCCGGTGGCGACTCGGCGCCACTGTCGACGAGCGGCAACACCCGCCGAAGTCTGGCCAGTCCCCGTGCGCCGGAATGCTCGGCGATAACTGCCTCGATGTCGGTGATCTTCAGATCAGTCGCATTCGCCAAAGCATCGATCCGCTCGATGGCCCGAAGTCTGTTCGGTGTTCGTCGGCCGATGTCGAAGGCGGTGCGTGCCGGGGTGGTCACGGCCATCGCTCCAATCAGCAGCGTTTCGTGGGGCGCCAGGACGTCGGAGTGGACGATGATGCGCTTTGGCGGTCTTCGGTTGTCGTGCACCAATTCTGCGTCGAGCTCGGGGCCGACCCACTTCGCACCGTGCAGCGCCGATGCGGACGTGCCGGCCAGTACACCGCGCCGACGCGACCAGAGCCACGCCGCCCGCGCGCGCTGGCGCGCACTGAGCCTGATACCGGAGGGGGCGTAGACGCCTGGGTACACCGGTTCATACAGCGCCCGCATGGTGCGCTCCGGGATAGCGCCTGCGGCGAGTGCTTCCGCGGCCCGAAACGGCCAGTCCATCGACGGATCGTGCGCCCGCCCTGCGGTCGCGGCCAGTCACTCATCCCCAACCCCGCTGACAGTGCGATTCGCGACGCAAAACCCAGGTGGAGCGTCGCCAGACGCACACTCGCGCGGGAGGGCGGGCACGCGGGAGGGCGCGCGGGAGGGCCACCGGGTCGGGCGCGCGAAACTACAGCCGTTCGATGATGGTGACGTTCGCGGTGCCGCCGCCCTCGCACATGGTCTGCAGGCCGTACCGACCGCCGGTGCGCTCCAACGTATTCAGCATGGTGGTGAACAGCTTGGCTCCGGTGGCACCTAGCGGATGCCCGAGCGCGATCGCGCCGCCGGACGGGTTGACCTTCTCCGGGTCCGCCTTGATCTCCTTGAGCCACGCCATGACCACCGGCGCGAACGCCTCGTTGATCTCGACCGTGTCGATGTCGTCAATGGAAAGCCCGGTCTTCTCCAACGCATACCGGGTGGCTGGGATGGGACCGGTGAGCATGAACACCGGGTCGGCGCCGCGGGTGCTGATGTGGTGGATGCGCGCACGCGGGGTCAGGCCGTGCTCCTTGACGGCCTGCTCGGAAGCCAGCAGCACCGCCGAAGCGCCGTCGGATATCTGACTGGCCATCGCCGCCGTCAGCCGGCCGCCCTCGACCAATGTCTTCAGCCCCGCCATCTTCTCCAGCGATGACTCACGTGGTCCTTCGTCGACCCGGAACGACCCGGATTCGGTTTCCACGGTGAGGATTTCGTTGTCGAAGTTACCCCCGCGGATGGCCGCGAAGGCACGCTCGTGACTGGCCAGCGAATACTGCTCCATCTCCTCGCGCGAGAGGTTCCACTTCTCGGCGATCAGTTCGGAGCCGCGGAATTGGGAGATCTCCTGGTCGCCGTAGCGGTGCAGCCACTGCTTGGACTCGTTGGTCGGCGAGGTGAACCCGAACTGCTCGCCGACGGTCATCGCCGAGGAGATCGGGATCTGACTCATGTTCTGCATGCCGCCGGCCACGATCAGATCGGCGGTACCCGACAGGATCGCTTGTGCCCCAAAGGAAATAGCTTGTTGACTTGAGCCGCACTGCCGGTCGACGGTGACGCCGGGCACCTCTTCGGGATATCCCGCGGCCAACCACGACAACCGGGCGATGTTGCCGGCCTGGCCGCCGACGGCGTCGACGCACCCGGCGATCACGTCGTCGACGGCGCCCGGGTCGACGTCGTTGCGGTCGAACAGTCCGCGCCAGCCCAGCGCGCCCAGGTCGACGGGATGCACCCCGGCCAATGCGCCCCCGCGCTTGCCAACCGCGGTACGCACAGCGTCGATGACATAGGCCTCCGGCATTTCAGACTCCTTCTTTTGCGATCCCGCCCAGCACAATGGCGAGGTATTTCCGACCGACTTGCTGGGCGGTGAGCGGTCCGCCCGGTTGGTACCAGCGCACCGACACCCAGGTCGTGTCGCGGATGAAGCGGTAGACCAGGTCGACGTCGAGATCGGGCCGGAAGTAACCCTCCTCGATGCCCTGGTGCAGCACGTCGACCCACATCTTGCGCTGCTGTTTGTTGCGGTCCTCGAGGTAGGAGAACCGCGGCTGCGACGACAGCCGTTGCGCTTCGTCCTGGTAGATGACCACCTGGGCGTGGCGGTGCTCGATCGCCTCGAAGGATGCCATGAACAGGCCCTTGAGCCGCTCCAGCGGGTTGGGTTCGCTGTCGACGATTTCCCGGTAACGCAGAAAGAGCCAGTCCAGGAAGCCGCGCAGCAGTTCGTCGACCATTTCCTCTTTCGAGGCGAAGTGGTGATACAGGCTGCCGGACAGGATGCCCGCGCCGTCGGCGATGTCGCGCACCGTGGTGGCACGCAACCCGCGCTCGGCGAACATCACCGCAGCGAGTTCCAACAACTCGTCGCGGCGGCTGTTAGCCTGGCCGGCCACGCGCTCCACCGGGTCAGCGTATCAACCAAGCGCTTGCTCGGCCAACGGGCCTCCCCGCGAGGGGGTCAGCGCATCGTCACCACGGGTGGGCTCTGCGACACGTCAGCTTTCGCGCTCACGTAGGAGCGCACCTGACCTGACTTGGTCCCGCCGGCCTTGGTCTGGGCGGTCAGCGGAAAGATGACGTCCCCGGAAACCCGTGCGTCCAAATGATATTGGTCGAAGAACGCTACGCTCAGACCACTCACGTCCGGCTTACCCCAGACCACGGTGCCGTCGACCAGGTCGTAATCGCGTGCCCGCTGTGGGCAGCCGGGCGGCGCCAATTGCGCGGACCGCGTGCACTGAGTCAATTGCGCCGATATGGCTGACATGATCGCCGACTGCCCGGAATCGCTCAGCTCGAAATCCAAGCTGCCGAAACTGCCGGTGGACAGACTGTCGAGCAGGTACGGCTTCTTCAGCTTGACTGCCACATTCGCGTTGGTGCTGCCCGCATTCACCCAGCCTGGGAACACATACGCCGGCGACTTGCCGACCGCGGTTCCGAAGAACGTCAAGGTCTCGAACGCTTTGTTGTCGACGGAACTGACCGTGTCGATCTTGATCGCCGCTTGATCGATCTTCCATTCCTTGCCGGACCTCTTGGTCGACAACGTCACATCGGAGATGTTCTCGCCGAACTTCGCGCTCACGTGAACCTGGCCGAAACTCAGCGCACCGGAGTCGCCGAGGATCTTGATGTCGGTGATGGGCCAATGCGCGATCTGCTTCTTGAGGATTTCGTCGGTGAGGAATTCCTTCGACCCCGGCTGATCGCTGCCGTAGCTCAGGGCCGTCTCCGCGTCGCCCCGCGCCAGTGCCTCGAGGTATCCCTTCACCGCGTCCCCGGCGCTGCCCGATCTGCCGTCACTTCCGGACGACACCACCGCGATCACGACGAACACGACAACCACGACGACGACGGCGGCGGCGACACTCAGGGCGATGATGAGCGGCTTTCGGTTGCGCGGGCCCGGTGGTCCGAACTGGCCGAAATGCTGGGGACCCGACGGCCACTGCTGGTAGCCCGACGGCGGCTGCCCCGGCCACGCCGGAGGGGGCGGCACCGGCGGCGCGGACCCGGGCTGCGGCAGCTGCCAACCGGCCTGGGTCGCACCGTCAGCGGGATTTGGGGCCTGGCCCCATGGACCCGTAGTCACCACAAACCTTCTTTCCCAGCGTTGCTCATCAGCTATGTGCATCCCCCGTTGAACGGCCCGTAACCAATGCCAGGCCTCGGCTGATCCTAAGTCGTCTCGTTGCGGTTATTCCGCGCTCGATCCGGCCGCCGGTGGCCGGCCGTCACGGTGCGAGGCGACGTTCGGTCGCGCATTGTCGACCGGGCGGCGCCAATTCCGCGAAACACCACACAATCCGTTCGTCGCGTCGTATGTTCTCCCGGGTCGAATTTTGCTCAGTCAGTCCACAGTTGCTCCGACACAGGAAGGGCCGGAATCGTGTTGTACCTGACGTTGCCGCCGGAGATCAATTCACTGCGGATGTTCGCCGGAGCGGGAGCGGCGCCGATGCTGGAAGCGGCCACCGCATGGTGCGGACTGGCCGACGAACTGGGCTCCGCCGCGGAATCTTTCGGCTCGGTGACCGCCAACCTGGCCGGACAGGTATGGCACGGTCCGGCAGCTATCGCCATGGCCGCCAAGGCGGCTCAGTACACGACGCTCCTGAACTCGGCATCGGCACAGGCGACCGTCGCGGCCGCCCAAGCCACCGCGGTGGCAAGTGCTTTCGAAGCGGCCAAGGCGGCCACCATCGATCCCCAGCTGATCGCAGCAAATCGCAACACCATGCTGAACCTGTTCCGCTCCAACATCTTCGGGCTCAATGCTCCGGCCATCGCGGCAGTCGAGGGAATCTACCAGGAGTTCTGGGCCGCCGACGTCACCGCGATGCTCGGCTACCACGGCGCTGCGTCCGCGGCGGTCGCACAGCTGTCGTCCTGGCAGCAGACGCTGTCGGAACTGCCCGGTATCGGCCGGCTTGTGGCCAGTGCGCAGGATTTCAACCTGGGCGTCGGCAATCGAGGCAGCGGCAACGTCGGCAGCGGCAACACCGGTGCCGGCAACTTCGGCAACGGCAATCGAGGCAACTCGAACGTCGGCGGGGGCAACAACGGCAACGCGAACATCGGCGGCGGAAACTACAGCGACCGCAACGTCGGCTTCGGGAACACCGGCGCGGGCAATTTCGGACTCGGGAATCTCAGTGTCGGTTTTGACAAAGGCGGCAACGCCGGCGCCGGTAACTGGGGCAACTTCAATTTCGGTTTCGGCAACAACGGCACCGCCAACATCGGCGCCGGTAACAACGGCGAGTACAACATCGGTTTCGGCCTCGACGGCAACAGACTGATCGGCATCGGCAATGCGTACTACAACCTGTCCACCGGACAGTTCACCTTCCACGGCCTGAACTCCGGCAGCGGCAACATCGGCTTCGGCAACTCAGGATCCAACAACATCGGCTTCTTCAATTCCGGCAGCGGCAACGTCGGCCTGTTCAACACGGGCAGCAACCCTTACGCCCCGGGCAGTCTGAGCAACCTGGGCATCGGCAATTCCGGTTTCGGCAACATCGGTTTCGGAAACTCGGCGAGCGGAAACTTCGGCATCGGCAACTCAGGCGTGTTGAATACGGGCTTCGGTAACTCCGGCGGATTGAACACCGGTTTCGCGAACGCGGGCGTACTCAACACCGGGATGGACAATTCCGGCGACTACAACACCTTCGACGGAAACTCGGGCAACACCAACACCGGATTCTTCAATTCCGGCAACGCCAACACCGGCGTCGGGGTTATCACCGATAGTGGCGCCGCCACCTCGGGATTCGGTAATACGGGTCTGAACGTCAGTGGCTTCAACAACAGGGCCTCCGGCGGATTGGTGAACGGCAGCATGTCGGGTTTCTTCAATTCGGCGGGCGGCGCAGACCCCACGCTGGGTGAGAACGGCCGCGTCTCCGGCTTCTTCAATGCCGCGGTACCCGAACCGAACTCGGACCTCGTCAGCGGCTTCACCACCGGGTTATGGAATATGGGTTCGCAAATGGCGGGCCTGTTCAGCATCGCCGGACTGCTGAACACCCCGTTCTGACGACGCCCGAGAGCGGCGCCACGGTTCAGGGGTGCTGACTGGAGACCGAAATCACTTCCCCGGTCAGGTAACTCGAGTAGTCGCTGGCCAGGAATGCGATGGTGGCGGCCACCTCCCACGGCTCCGCGGCGCGCCCGAATGCCTCCCCGGCGGACAGCCGGTCCAGCAGTTCCACAGACGACGTCCTGTCCAGGAACTTGTGCCGCGCAATGCTGGGCGAGACCGCATTGATCCGCACTCCGTACTCGGCGGCTTCGATTGCGCTGCAACGGGTTAACGCCATGACGCCGGCTTTCGCGGCAGCGTAGTGCGACTGCGAGTGCTGCGCCCGCCAGCCCAACACGCTGGCATTGTTGACGATCACGCCGCCGTGGTCCGCGTCGCGGAAGTACCGCAACGCCGCCCGGGTGGCGCGGAACACCGACGTCAACGATACGTCCAGGACGCGGTCCCATTCCTCGTCGGTCATATCGGCCACCGGCGTCTGACCACCCAGTCCGGCGTTGTTCACCAGCACATCGAGCCGACCGAATCGCGCTGTCGCCGTGGTGATCAGGGCGTCGACCTGCGCGGTGGACGTCACGTCGCACACGACATGCTCGACCCGGCCCAGCCCCAGCGCCGTCAACTCGTCCGCTGTCTCACCCAGGCGCCGTTCGTGGTGATCGGAGACCAGCACGTCGGCGCCCTCGACGAGTGCCCGGCGCGCGGTGGACGATCCGATGCCGGTGCCGGCAGCGGCGGTCACCACCACGACCTTGCCGTCCAGCAGTCCGTGTCCGGCAATCTCTTTCGGCGCTTCGGCCAAGCTCACCCTTTAACCTCCCGAGGCAGGCCGAGCACCCGCTCGGCGATGATGTTGCGCTGGATCTCGTTGGATCCGCCGTAAATGGTGTCGGCGCGGGTGAACAGATACAACCGCTGCCACTCGTCGAAATCACCGTCGGCCAGGGTCAGTCCCGGCTTGCCCAGCACATCCATCGCCAGCTCACCCAGGCTGCGATGCCAGTTGGCCCACAACAACTTCGACACATTGTCCTGACCGGGCTGCTCCACATCCATGGTGGCCAGGGCGTAGGAACGCATGGCCCGCAGCCCGGTCCAGGCCCGGGTCAGCCGTTCCCGGATGAACGGGTCGTCCACCGCACCGGTGCGCTGTGCCAGCTCCGCCACATTCGAAAGCTCTCGGGCATAGACGATCTGCTGACCCAGCGTGGAAACGCCACGCTCGAAAGTGAGCGTTCCCATCGCGACCCGCCACCCGTCGCCGGGCTGACCGACCACCAGCGACGCCTCGGTGCGGGCGTCGTCGAAGAACACCTCGTTGAACTCCGCGGTGCCGGTGATCTGGATGATTGGCCGCACCTCCACACCGGGCTGATCCAACGGCACCAGCAGATACGACAACCCGGCGTGGCGTTTGGAGCCTTTCTCGGTGCGGGCCACCACGAAACACCACTGCGACAAGTGCGCCAGTGAGGTCCAGACCTTCTGGCCGTTGATCACCCAATGGTCGCCGTCCAGCTCGGCGGTGGTCGCGACGTTGGCGAGATCGCTGCCGGCGCCCGGCTCGGAGTAACCCTGACACCACAATTCGGTGACGTCGAGGATGCGCGGCAGGAAGCGTTGCTGCTGCTCGGGAGTGCCGAACGCGATCAGGGTCGGACCCAGCAGTTCCTCGCCGAAGTGATTGACCTTGTCCGGGGCGTTGGCCAGCGCGTACTCCTCGTAGAACGCCACCCGGTGCGCGGTCGACAGTCCCCGGCCCCCGTGTTCGACCGGCCAGCCCAGACATGTCAGGCCCGCCGCGGCCAGATGCTGGTTCCAGGCTCGGCGTTCCTCGAACGCTTCGTGTTCGCGTCCCGGACCGCCGAGTCCCTTGAGTGCTGCGAATTCGCCGACCAGATTGTCGGCGAGCCACTGCCGTACCTCGGCCCGGAACTCTTCGACGTCCTGCATAACCTGTAGGCTAACCTACCAAGCACTTGCTTTGTTAGCCTAGCGACGCAGCCCGCGATGCGGCCGTGTGCTGAGCAGGCGGGCAATCGATACAGGAGCGTCGATGACCAGCGATCCCCGGACCATACCGGCGGCGCTGGACGACCTTGCCCGCCGCTACCCCGATCACGACGCGCTGATCACCGACGACCGCAGCTTCACCGCGACCGCCCTGCGGGACGAAGTGCGCCGGGCGGCCGCGGCACTGGTGACCCTGGGTGTGGCACCGAAGGACCGGGTAGCCATCTGGTCGCCCAATACCTGGCACTGGGTGGTGGCCTGCCTGGCCATTCACCACGTCGGCGCCGCGATGGTGCCGCTGAACACGCGCTACACCGCCGAGGAAGCCACCGACATACTGGCCCGCACCGACGCTCCGGTGTTGTTCGCCGCCGGCCGCTTCCTGGGCACTGACCGAACCGCGGATCTCGATCGTGCGGCACTGCCCGCGCTGCGTCACATCGTGCGCATCGGAATCGACGAGTCCGACGGCACCTGGGCGGAATTCATCGCCCACGGTGACGACCCCGCGGCGGTCCGCGAGGCAGCCGGGCGCGCCTCGGCCGTCACACCCGACGACGTCAGCGACATCCTGTTCACCTCCGGGACCACCGGCCGCAGCAAAGGTGTGCTGTGCGCGCACCGGCAGTCGCTGGCGGCATCGGCAGCATGGGCCGCCAACGGCAAGATCACCAGCGCGGACCGCTATCTGTGCATCAACCCGTTCTTCCACAACTTCGGCTACAAGGCGGGCATCCTGGCCTGCCTGCAGACCGGCGCGACGCTGATCCCGCACCTGACCTTCGATCCGCTGCGCACGCTGCAGGCCATCGAGCGGCACCGCATCACCGTGCTGCCCGGGCCGCCGACCATCTATCAGGTGCTGCTCGACCACCCGGCCCGCGCCGACTACGACCTGAGTTCGCTGCGGTTCGCGGTGACCGGCGCGGCGACCGTTCCGGTGGTGCTGGTGGAACGCATGCAGTCCGAACTCGACATCGACATCGTGCTGACCGCGTACGGCCTGACCGAAGCCAACGGCATGGGCACCGCCTGCCGGCCTGAGGACGACGCGGTGACCGTGGCGACCACCTGTGGGCGCCCGTTCGCCGACTTCGAGCTACGCATCGACGACAGCGGTGAAGTGTTGCTTCGCGGTCCCAACGTGATGCTGGGCTACCTCGACGATCCGACGGCGACCGCGGCCGCGATCGACGCCGACGGCTGGCTGCACACCGGCGACATCGGCACCGTTGATGACGCCGGCAACCTGCGCATCACCGACCGGCTCAAGGACATGTACATCTGTGGCGGGTTCAACGTCTATCCGGCCGAAGTCGAACAGGTGTTGGCCCGCATGGACGGGATCGCCGACGCCGCCGTCATCGGGATCCCTGACCGGCGACTCGGTGAGGTGGGCCGCGCCTTCGTTGTGACGCGGCCCGGTGCCGATCTGGATGAGGAGTCGGTAATCGCCTACACCCGTGCGCATTTGGCGAATTTCAAAATACCGCGCTCGGTGCGGTTCGTCGACGCGTTGCCGCGCAACCCAGGCGGCAAGGTGGTCAAACCACAACTGCGAGAGATGACGTGATGGATCTAGAACTGGACGAACAGACCCAGGAGTTTCAGGCCGAGGTGCGCGATTTCCTGGCCGCCAACCGCGACTCGATCCCGACGAAGTCCTACGACAACGCCGAAGGCTTTGCCCAACATCGCATTTGGGACAAAGTGCTGTTCGATGCCGGTTTGTCGGTGATCACCTGGCCGGAGAAGTACGGCGGCCGCGACGCCCCACTGCTGCACTGGGTCGTCTACGAGGAAGAGTACTTCCGGGCCGGAGCACCCGGCCGGGCCAGCGCCAACGGCACCTCGATGCTGGCACCCACGCTGTTCTCGCACGGCACCGCAGCGCAGCTGGACCGCATTCTGCCGAAAATGGCCAGCGGCGAACAGATCTGGGCACAAGCCTGGTCCGAGCCCGAGTCCGGCAGCGACCTCGCGTCGTTGCGGTCGACCGCGACGCGGACCGACGGCGGCTGGTTGCTCAACGGGCAGAAGATCTGGAGCTCCCGCGCGCCGTTCGCCGAGATGGGATTCGGATTGTTCCGCTCCGATCCGCAATCCCAGCGCCATCAAGGGCTGACCTACTTCATGTTCGACCTCAAGGCCGCGGGGGTGACGGTACGCCCGATCGTCCAACTGGGTGGTGACACCGGATTCGGCGAGATCTTCCTCGACGACGTTTTCGTTGCCGACGAGGACGTGATCGGCACGCCCAACGACGGCTGGCGCGTCGCGATGAGCACCTCGAGCAACGAACGGGGCATGTCGCTGCGCAGCCCGGCCCGGTTCCTGGCCGCCGCCGAACGGCTGGTACAGCTGTGGAAGGAGAGCGGCGCACCACCGGAGTTCGCCGACCGGGTCGCCGACGGCTGGATCAAGGCGCAGGCCTACCGGCTGCAGACTTTCGGCACCGTCACCCGGCTGGCAGCGGGAGGCGAACTGGGCGCGGAGTCGTCTGTCACCAAGGTGTTCTGGTCCGACCTGGACGTGCAACTGCACCAGACCGCACTCGATCTGCGCGGCGCCGACGGCGAACTGGCCGGACCGTGGACCGAAGGCCTGTTGTTCGCCCTCGGCGGCCCGATCTACGCCGGCACCAACGAGATTCAGCGCAACATCATCTCCGAACGCCTGCTCGGCCTGCCTCGAGAAAAGAAGGGGTAGAAACGCCAATGGAATTCATCCTCGACGAACAGCAGCGTGACTTCGCCGCGAGCATCGACGCCGCCCTGGGCGCCGCGGACCTCCCGGGCGCGGTGCGCGCCTGGGCCGCAGGCGATGCCAAACCCGGCTTGAAGGTGTGGGAGCAGCTGGCCAACCTCGGCGTCACCGCGCTGATGGTGCCGGAGAAGTACGACGGCATCGACGCATCGCCGGTCGATCTGGTGGTGGCGTGTGAGCGCCTCGGACGCTGGTGTGTGCCCGGCCCGGTCACCGAATCCATCGCCGTCGCACCGGTATTGCTTGCCTGCGATGCTCAAGCCGAGCGCTCCGCCCGGCTGGCCGCCGGCGAGTTGATCGCCACCGTCGCGCTGCCGCCACAGGTGCCGCGGGCGGTCGACGCCGACGTCGCCGGGCTGGTGCTGATGGTGGACCAAGACGTCAGCGAAGCGACCCCCGGCGAACGCCACGAGTCCGTGGACCCCAGCCGTCGCCTGTTCGACGTCACGGCCACCGGGGACGCCTGGCCGGCGGATGTCGACCGGGCCTTCGAGTTCGGCGCGCTGGCCACCGCGGCGCAGCTGGTCGGTGCGGCTGAGGCGTTGCTGGCCGGCAGCGTGGACTACGCCAAACAGCGGTCCCAGTTCGGCCGTGTGATCGGCTCGTATCAGGCGATCAAGCACAAGCTTGCCGACGTGCACATCGCGGTCGAACTGGCCCGGCCGCTGGTGTACGGCGCGGCGCTGTCGATGCAGCCCCGCGACGTCAGCGCGGCCAAAGCGGCAGCGGCCGAGGCTGGTCTGCTGGCCGCACGCTCGGCGTTGCAGACCCACGGTGCCATCGGTTTCACTCAGGAGCACGACCTATCGCTGTTGTTGTTGCGGGTGCAGGCGTTGCGATCGGCCTGGGGTACACCGCGATCGCACCGGCGACGAGTGCTGGAGGCGTTATGACCGAAGAACGCGAGATGTTGCGCGACACCGTCGCCGCACTGGTGGGCAAGCACGCCGGCCCGGCCGCCGTGCGGGCGGCGATCGAGTCCGAACGAGGTTACGACGAGTCGCTGTGGCAGTTGTTGTGCGAGCAGGTCGGCGCCGCCGCGCTGGTCGTCCCGGACGAACTCGGCGGCGCGGGCGGCGAACTGGCGGATGCCGCCACGGTGCTGCAGGAGCTGGGCCGCGCGCTGGTGCCGTCCCCGCTGTGGGGTACCACCCTGGCCGAGCTCGCGCTGCTGGCCGCGGCAGAACCCGATGCCGAGACGCTGGCGGCGCTGGCCGACGGCAGCTCGATCGGGGCGCTGGTGCTCGACCCGGACTACGTGGTCAACGGTGACGTCGCCGACGTCGTCGTGGCCGCCGCCGACGGCCGGGTGAGCAGGTGGACCGAGTTCAGCGCGGAACCGGTGACGACCATGGATCTGACTCGCCGACTGGCGCGCCTGACCCCCACGGACACCGCCGACCTGGGTGCCGATCCGGGTCTGGCGGACTTCGCGGCCATTCTGCTGGCGGCCGAACAGATCGGTGCTGCCGAGCGGTGTCTGGGCCTGACCGTCGAATATGCCAAGAGCCGCGTGCAATTCGGCCGCCCGATCGGCAGCTTCCAGGCGCTCAAGCACCGGATGGCGGACCTGTACGTCACCGTCGCCGCCGCGAAGGCCGTGGTCAACGAGGCATGCGACCAGCCCACACCCGTCAACGCCGCCACGGCCAGACTGGCCGCGACCGAGGCGCTGAACATGGTGGCGGCCGAGGCTATTCAGCTGCACGGTGGGATCGCGATCACCTGGGAACACGATATGCATCTGTACTTCAAACGCGCCCACGGCAGTGCGCAGTTGCTGAGCACTACGCGAGACATTCTGCGCGGCTTGGAATCCGAAGTTCTGCCGGCATCGTGACCCGGCACGTCGCGCTGCGCGCAGGCATCCCACCGTTCTACGTGATGGATGTCTGGCTGGCGGCCGCCGAGCGCCAGCGCACGCACGGCGACCTAGTGAATCTGTCGGCCGGCCAACCCAGCGTGGGTGCCCCGGAACCGGTGCGCGCCGCGGCCGCCGCGGCCTTGCATCGCAACCAGTTGGGTTACACCGTAGCGCTGGGCATTCCCGAGCTGCGGGCCGCGATAGCGGCAGATTATCAAGTGCGTCACGGTATTTCGGTTGAGCCGGATGCGGTGATCGTCACCACGGGATCCTCGGGTGGCTTCCTGCTGGCGTTTCTGGCCTGCTTCGACGTGGGCGACCGGGTCGCGATGGCCGGTCCCGGGTACCCTTGCTACCGAAACATCCTGTCGGCATTGGGATGTGAAGTGGTCGAGATCCCGTGCGGACCCGAGACCCGGTTCCAGCCCACTGCCCAGATGCTGGCCGCGCTGGACCCGCCGGTGCAGGGCGTCATCGTCGCCAGTCCGGCCAACCCGACCGGCACCGTGATCCCGCCGGAGGAACTCGCGGCGATCGCATCCTGGTGTGACGACACCGGCGTGCGGTTGATCAGTGACGAGGTCTACCACGGGTTGGTGTACGACGGGGCGCCGCAGACCAGTTCGGCCTGGCAGACCTCGCGAAATGCCGTGGTGGTCAACAGTTTCTCCAAGTACTACGCGATGACGGGCTGGCGGTTGGGCTGGCTGCTGGTGCCGGCCGAACTGCGCCGCGCAGTCGACTGTCTGACCGGCAACTTCAGCATCTGCCCGCCGGTGTTGTCGCAGATCGCCGCGGTGTCGGCGTTCACCCCGGAATCGACCGCTGAGGCCGAGACGAATCTGCAGCACTATGCGGTGAACCGCGCGCTGCTGCTCGACGGACTGCGCGGCATCGGCCTCGACCGGCTGGCCCCGACCGACGGTGCGTTCTACGTCTACGCCGACGTCTCCGACTTCACTGCCGACTCGCTGCGGTTCTGTTCGAAATTGTTGAGCGACACCGGTGTTGCGATCGCACCGGGTATCGACTTCGACCCGGCACGGGGCAGCTCCTTCGTCCGGCTGTCGTTCGCCGGACCGACCGGCGACGTCGAAGAGGCGTTACGCCGGCTCGGTTCGTGGCTCCCGCGCCAGTAGCGCGTCGATGCGGGCCTCGAGAGCGGCCCGGTCCAGGTCGCCGAGGTTGATCCCGAAATCGGCGGCGAGGGTGTCCACCACCGCTGCCGCGTCGTCGAGGTCGATCTTCTCGGTGCCGCCGGGCCGGTGGATGACCAGCGTGCGCCCGCCCAGGTTCATCCGCCCCTCCTCGGTGACTCGGGCCGCCATCAAGTCGGTGACGAAGTGCGACGACGGATGCGTCGAGACATACCAGCTTCCGACCGTCAGATCGATCGGCGGCCGGGTCTTCGTGGCGAACTCGTACAACGGCTGCCACTCGTCGCGCAGCCGGGCCGCCAGGACGAGTCCGTCGCCGCCGTCCTGCAGACGGTACGGCTCGTGCCTGGTCTGCTGCGCACCGCCGGTCAGCAACCGCAGCGGCGAGGTGGGCGTCTGGCCACCGAAGCCGACATCGACGAGGTAGGGGCCGGCGCAGCCGGGGAAGGTCACCGCCAGGACGGTGTGGGACTGCGCCGGGATCGGGGCGTCCGGAGCCCTCATCCAAATCACCCGTCCGGTCAGGCGGCGCACCTTGAAACCCAGGTCGGCCAACACATATCCCAGCAAGCCGTTGTGCTCGTAGCAGTAACCGCCGCGACGCCGGTGGACCAGCTTGTCAGCCAGTGCCGCGGGGCTCAGGTCGTCCACGGGCACACCCAGGAACGGATCCAGGTTCTCGAACGGGATTGCCCGGGTGTGGGAGGCGATCAACTGTTCGAGGACCTCCAGGGTCGGCTCAGCAGCGCCGCGGTAGTCGATGCGCTCGAAGTACGCGGTCAGATCCAGTGCCATGCCGCCATTGTGGCCCCCACGACCCTGCCGGGCGATAGTTGCCGGAACGGTACCTACGCAAGGAACTGGTTCGCTACTGTTGACCTCGCGCATCATCCAACGCCGCGAAGGGGAAACGCCGAGATATGCCTGAAGACTCCCCTACCGAGGGCGCGGCAGCCAGCGGGATCGTTGCGGAGTTGGCAGCGGCCGGCTTCGAAGACGCGCAGCAGGTCGGACGCGGCGGCGCCGGTGTCATCTACCGCTGTTCGGAGACGGCGTTGGGAAGAAGCGTTGCGGTCAAAGTGCTGCCGTCTTCCTTCGACCAGGAGAGTCAGGAACGCTTCCTGCGCGAGGGCTACGCGATGGGCGGATTGTCCGGCCACCCGAATATCGTCCACATCCTGCGGGTAGGGGTCACCACCAGCAACCGGCCCTACATCGTAATGCCCTATCACGCCGCGGATTCCCTGGCGGTACGTTTGCACAACGAGGGTGCGACTCCGTGGCCCGAGGCGCTGCGGATCGGTGTAAAGCTCTGCGGGGCACTGGAAACCGCCCACCGCAACGGCACGTTGCACCGCGACATCAAGCCGGCGAACGTGCTGATCAACGATTACGGCGAACCGCAACTGAGCGATTTCGGCATCGCCCGTATCGAGGGTGGCTACGAGACCGCAACGGGATTCTTCTCCGGCACCATCGACTACACCGCGCCAGAGGTGATGACCGGCAACCAGGCGACCGTCGTCTCCGATGTCTATTCGCTCGGCGCCACCATCTTCGCGCTGATCGCAGGCAATGCCGCACACGAGCGCAGGAAGGGTGAAGACCTCATCGCCCAGTATCTGCGCATCAGTTCCAGCGGCGTCCCGGATCTGCGCCCCGAAGGAATCCCCGACTCGGTGTGCGCGGCGATAGAGCACGCAATGTCGATCGAGCCCGCGAAACGCCCGTCGTCGGCGGAGGCGTTCGGACGCGAGTTGCAAGCCGCGCAGCGCGCCAACGGCCTGAAGCCCGACGCGATGGCCATCACCAGCGCGCCGGACGGTACCGGGCGCACCGCAATACTGACCCCGGGCGTGTCGGTGACCCCGCCGGGCGCGACCGGCGATACCCGGCAGACTCCGCCGCCCAGCCCGGACACGTCGAACATGCATTCGCCGACCCGGCAGATCCCACGCCAGGACGGGCCGACGTCGTTCATCGGTCAGCCCCCCACCTCCCAGGGCGACCCTGGCCGGGACGAGTTTTCCGAGGCCGCGCAGGTGCTGCGGACCGCGAACGCCGCACCTGCCCAACCGCCGGCCGGCACCGGCGGCACGCCGCCACCACACCGCCCTGAACCGGCCCGCACGGCGGGACGATTCGGGCCGCCGGGTTCCAACAAGCGCCGCCTGCTGATAGCGGCCGCGGTTGCCGCGGCGTTGCTGTTGGTCGCCGGCATCGTCCTGATCGCGCTTCCCCAGGCCGAGAAACACGAGAACGCGTCGTCCCACCCGCCGACCCAGGCGCCGGTGCAGTGGAAATCGATCACCAATGCGCGCATCGCGCGCGATGCCGCAGCGACCACGCAGTCCGACGGCACGATATGGATCTTCGGCGGCGTCGGCAGCAACGGCACGGTCACCGCCCGGCACGAGGGTTACGACCCGGCCGTCGACGAATGGAAGGGTGGCGACGACCTTCCCGTCCCGATTCAGCGTGCCTCGGCAGTGACCTGGCAGGGCAATCCGGTGATACTTGGCGGCTGGAAGACGACGGGCGCGAAACCCGTTGCCAGCGACCAGGTTTGGCGTGTAGTCAACAGCCACTGGGTGGAGCTGCCGCGGATGTTGCAGCCCAGGGCGGCCGCGGCCGCGGTAGTGATCGGCGACCGCATCATCGTCGCCGGCGGTGTGGACGCCAACGGCGCACTGGTGAGCACCACCGAGATTTTCGACGGCAACTCCTGGATCCTGGGCACCCCCCTTCCGACGCCGCGGCAGCTGCCCGCCGCCGCCTCGGACGGCAAGCTGATGTACGTGGTCGGCGGAGCCAGTGCAGGCACCGATTCGGCCGCCGTCGAGGCCTACGACCCGGTTGCCAAGACCTGGACCACGCTGCCGTCGCTGCCGCAGCCGCGGAGTGACCTGGGGGTGGCCATCGCCGATGGACGTCTGGTGGCCGCCGGCGGTTTGTCCGGTGGTCAGGTGCTCAAGAGCGTGTCCGTGTTCGACCTGACCGCCAAGTCTTGGGACAACCTGCCCGACATGGCGTCGGCCCGGCACGGCATGGCGGTCGCGGCGGTGGCCAAGACGGTGTACGCGATCGGCGGGTCGACCGACGCCACAGATCAGCAGGTGGTGTCCACGGCGGAGTCGCTGACCTTGCCGGCTCGCAAGACGCAACCCGCGGCCCAATGGCGCACCCTGCCCCCGGCCAAGAGCCCCCGGCTGATGATGGCGTGGACGGTGCTCAACGACAAGATCTGGCTGATGGGCGGCCTGTACAACGGCGGCGTGCTGACCACCGTCGAGAGTTACCAACCGAGCACCGGCGTCTGGGAAACCGGACCTCCGTTGCCGATACCGCTGCACCATGCGGCTGCGGCCACGTATCGGGGTGAGGTGATCGTGCTGGGCGGCGCGAGCGACAACATCGCGGACGCATCCAATAAGGTCTTCGCGTTGCGCGGCAACAACTGGGTCGAGTTACCCAGCCTGAGCCATTCGCGGGCGGCACCGGCGGCCGCGGTGGTCGGCGACAAGCTCGTCGTGATGGGCGGGCAGAGCGCCAAGCAGTTGGTGCCTCAGACCGAGGTCTTCGACGGTACGTCGTGGAAAGACTCCGCCAACATGCTGACCCCGCGCGAGCACCTGGCCGCGGTGTCGGACGGCACCTACGTCTACGCCGTCGGTGGGCGGTTCCTGTCTGCCGACAAGAATTCCGCGGCGTTGGAGCGGTTCGACCCGGCGGCCGGGAGCTGGGCCAAGCTGGTCGAGATGCCGACACCGCGCGGAAGCTACGGCGCCACGTTCATCGACGGGCGGGTGGTCGCCGTGGGCGGCGAAGAACCGACCCAGGTGCTGGCTGTCGTCGAGGCCTATGACGTGGCCGAGGCGAAATGGTCGACGCTGACCCCGATGCCGACCCCGCGGCACGGTGAGGCGGTGGCCGCGGTGGGCCACACCATCTACGTCATCGGTGGGGCGAATCGCCCCTCCCACGAAGGCGGCACCGCGACCGTCGAGGCCCTCGACTTCAATTAGCACCGTTCCGGGTGCGGCGTTCGCTTGTTTTAGCTCTGTGGAATATGGGGACTCGTTACAGACGTTCGCCCACACCACGCAGATCGATCGAGCAACGGAGCTGATCATGAGTGACAACACCGTCCGGATTGTGATCGCCGCACTGGTAATCATCGCTTTGATCGCGCTGATCGCCGCCCTCGCGGCCAGGGCCAGACGCCGCCGCCGCGTGCAGCAGGCCGAGGAGATCCGCGAGCAGGCCCGGGTGGAGACTTCCCGGGTGGAGCGGCGCGAGGCGCTCGCCGAAGAGACTGCGGCCAAGGCGCGCGCGGCGCAGGCCGAGGCGGAGGCGAAAGCCGCCGAGGCGGCCCGACTGCAGGACCGCGCCGCCGCCCACCAGAGCGAAGCGGCCACCTCGCGCGAGAAACTCGACGAGCAGTGGCAGCGCGCCGAGCAGCTGCACCCGACCGGCGGCGTAGAGCAGCCGGACGCAGCCCGCACCGATCGCACCGCGGCGACCGGCGCAGAGGCGTGGGCCGGCGAATCCGGAAATTACCAGGACGACGAGCATTTCCGTGGGGCCCGCAACTGAACTCCCCGGTCAAGTAACGCTGCTGCGAAAACTCCCTCCAAACTCCTTTCGCAGCAGCGTTACCCATGCGGCCTAGAGCTGCTTGACCGCCCGCCGGGACTCGGCGGCGACCTGCCGCTCGCGCGCGTACAACAACCCGTAGGTGAAGCCGTTCTCGCCGGCGGTGGTCCCTGCCGAGACCGCCATTCGACGCAGCACCCCGGTGGCCACCTCCGCGTCCTGATGATCGCCCAGTATCGACTGAATGCGCTTGTAGCGCTTGACGGTGCGCTTCGCCGACTTGTCCAACGGCCGGCACAGTTCAGCGGCGTACCGGGCCCGCTTGGCGGCCTTGCGCGCTCGGTGCAACGACTCCCCCGACCCCTGTCGCACCGCAGATGCCAGCCGGCGGTCCGCTTTACGCTGTGCCCGGCGCGCCCGCTGCTGCAGCGACTTTGATGAAATATCTTGTGCTAGAGGTGGTTTGGCCCGCATATCGAGTAACGCCGACAGCAGGGCCGCATACCGGTCGGATTCCATCGCCTCGCCCACCCGGGTGCGGGCGGGTAGCTCGACGGCCTTGAGGTCATTGCGGATCCGTGACTTGACCGGACCCAGCACCAGCTCTGCGGGAAGCTCGTCGACCGCCGCGGTAAACCGGCCGAGCTGAACCTGGCAGTCGCGGACCTCGCCGAGCAGGCCCGCGAACCACTTCAGTTCCCCGTCCAGCTCGCCGATCGCGGAACTGTCCAGTACCTTGCTGAAGACGCGCAACGTGCTGCGCAGCCGCCGGATCGCCACCCGGGTGTCGTGGATGGGATCTGCCCCGCTGCGCAGACCGGTGTCACCGGCCAGCACCGCGTCGATCTGGGTGCTCAGATATCCGACAAGGGCGTTGGTGGCATGTTTTCCGGGCATACCCCACCGCATTTCCAGTCGCGCACCGGTCAAACCTGCGGCCGGACCGACCTCACCGACCCGGCATCGGACCCGGACCCGGACCCACCGGACCCGCCGGGTCAGCGGCAAGGTGAGTGCCGGTCTTCGGGCCGATATCGGATACCTGCCACTTGTCGCCGGCTTTGTTGACCGTGACCTGCAGCAGGATGACCGATACCCGCGCCTTCGGATTCTGCACGTTGCGGGTGGTCTGCGCAGCGGACACCACCACCTGGTAGACCTGCCCGGGCTGGGCCACGGCGTCGGTGGCGAGTACCTCGCCGGACGATGTGACCTGCGCCTGCGTCATGATCCCCCTGAGCAGTTCGCTCGCGTTGACGTACTTGTCCTTCAACGACTGCGACACCCCATCCTCGACCGAGCGGAAGAAGGCGTCGGGGTCCTCGAAGGTGTACGTCAGCGATTTCAGCGCATAGTCCCGGGCCAGGTTGGCCGCGGCATCCCGATCGGCCGCGCTGTGCCGCATCCCGGCCAGCTGAGCGGACACCGCTCGGTACTTGTCGAAGCAGAGCCATCCGGCCACCGCCACCGCAGCGACCGCGACGACCAGCATCCACCTGCGCACTCTTCTCTGCTGCGGCTGCGGCCGCGGCTGCGCGGCGGGCACCCCCGACTCCTCGACCTCATCGGCCGTGGTGTCAGCGACGTCCTCGACGATCTCCTCGGTCACGGTACTCATCGGTGTCCTTCCGGGACGGTCACCTGAACGCGGACCGCGCCCGCATCGGTGAAAGTGGATTCCCAAATGTCGACGAAATGCCCAGCGTCGACCTTGAATCCGCGCAACGGCGCGGTCGCCGGCTCCAATGCCGCAGCGAAGGTACTCAACGGCCCCGACAACATCTCGAGGTACTGCTTGAGGTTGGCCACCAGGGTGGGAATGGGAGCGCCCGGGGCGAAGGCACCGTCCCCGGTGTGGGCGTAGGCGTCCACATCTCGGGTCAGCCGCGCCAGTGCGAGCAACGAACCGGGCAGCAACCTGCCGCTGCGACTCAGCACGCCGCCGACATTCTGATCCCTGAGGTTGTCGGTCAGCGTCGCAAGATTGCCGAACAGCGTGGACAGCTCCTGCTTGTTCGCGCTCTCCATGTTGGCGGCCGCAGCCGCGGTGGCCGCCAGCGAGTCGACGGCGGCATCGTTACCGGCGAACGCCTCCGACACGTTGCTGACGATGGTGTTGACGTAAGTCGGATTGAGCACCGAGAGCAGCGCATTGGCCTTATTGAGCAGGTCACTGACCGTAACCGCGGCGGCCACCCGGCCGGGTGGGATCACGGTACCGTCGCTGAAGTACGGCGGGGCGAGGCGCTTGGGTGTGAAGTCGATGTACTGTTCGCCGACCAGCGACAGGTTTTGGATACTGATCCCACTGTCGGCCGGAATCGGATGATGGCGATCCAGATCAATTGACACCGTCAATCCGCTTGCGGTGGTGTGGATTCCGGCCACCCTGCCGACCCGGATGCCACGCATGGTCACCTGCGAGGTGGGCATCAGGCCACCGGAGTTGTCCAGCAACAGGGTGAGCCGGCACGGCTGGGCCGTCGGCTCGGCGCCGAGCACACCGAACGTCAAATACCCCGCACCCAGCAGCGTCGCGACCGCGAGGATCGCTGAGGTGACAACGGCGTTGAACTTCATGGCAGCATCCCCATCGACTGCAGCACTGAGATCGCCTCGTCCGCACGAGTTCTGGGGGTGACCGACACGCTGAGCCTGGGCCCACCACTGCTGTAGAACGGGATCAGGCGGTCGCGGATCAGAGCGATCATCTTGTCGGCCATGGCAGGCAAGGTGATATCGGCCGAGGCGATGGTCCGCACCGTCGGGGTGATGTAGGACAGCATCTGCAGGAGGTCGGGGGTGTTGGGGACCAACAACTGTCCCCCGTAGCGACCGAGATCCTGGGCGCAGACCAGCAGCGCAACGATGCCGGGCAACACCGCCGACATCGCTCGCAGTCGTACCGGTCCTTCGTTGATCAACCGGTCGAATGCCCCGGTGTCGGCCAGTAGTTCGGCGCTGACCCGCTGCGTCCCGGTCAGGATTTCGTCGATAGTGCCCTGGTTGGTTGCCAGGTCGTGCAGCATTGCGGCGAGCTTGTCGCGCATCCGGTCCAACTCGGCCGGGTCCTTGGAGAACGCCGTGTTGAAGTTGACGACGGATTCTTCGAGCGTGCCGAGCGAGCCGCCGGAGACCAGGGTGGACACCGATCGCAACACGTCCTCGATATTGTCGGCGGGGACGGTGTTGCGCAGCGGTATGGTGTCGCCATCGTGCAGTGCGGCAGCGGCCGGATTCTGCTCCGGTAACAGCGCAATGTAGATGTCTCCCAACACCGTTGCCTGACGCAACTCGGCCCGGGTGTTCTTCGGCACCCTGATGTTCTTGTCGAGTTCGACGTAGGCCACCGCGGTGCGGCCCACCAACCGGACCCGGTCCAGGACTCCCACCTGCACTCCGCCCAGATCGACTTTGGCCCTGGCCGGCAGATTCAGCACGCTGGAGAACTCGATCTTGATGGTGTACTTGTCCTCCGGCACAAAGGCGCCGGGCACCGGCAATCGGCTCGGGTCCAGCGAGCAACCTGGCAACAGGCCGATCACCGTGCACGCCAACACCGTCAGGATCCGCCGCTTCACGAGACCGCCGCCCCGAGCAGCAGATCGGTCAGCCCCAGAGCGGCCGCCTCGGAGGTGGCGCCGGGCGCACAGGCCACCTCGGCGCCCGGTGTCCTGCGCTGCTGTAACACGCTGCAAATGGCGTCGGCCTGTGCCGGCGACACCGACACCTGTGGTGGCAGGTAGGTGACATTGTGGGTTCCCCAGGCCGGCTGGTACTGCGTCGCAATCCAACTGGTGATCGGCGGCAGAGCGTTGATGAGACCGACGATCTGCGGGGTGTAGGCGGTGAGCACATCACGCAGCCACGGGATCAGCTTGTCTCCGATGTTGTTGTAGGCCCTGGGGCCGAACCGATTCAGCGCATCGACCAATAACGGCAACGAATGCGCAAGGTGGGCCAGCGCCGTACCGAACCCGGTCGACAGACCTTCGATCATCCGCAGGCTCTCCGGCAGTGTCTGCAGCACACCGGCCAAGGTGTCCCAGTGCTGCAGCAGGTCGGAGGTGAGAACCTCGCTGTTGGACAGCAATTGGCGATATTCGGCATCGGCGTGGTTGGGGTCGCCGATCAGAGTGACCAGATCGCGCAAGGTCTGGTTGATTCCCGGCCCGGTGCCCTCCAACGAGCGACTCAGCGCACCCAGACTCTCGTTGATCGCCTCAGCACCCGGTGCATGCATCGGATCCTGGCCCGGGGACGTTCCCAACACCGCACCGGCGAGTTTGTCCACGGCAGAGAAGGTTTGGCTCACGCTGATCGGTGTTTTAGTGGACTCCAGCCGGATGCACTGCGAGCCGGCGAATTTCGGCCCGGCAGCGTACGGTTTGGTGAGTTCGACGTGCCGGTCGGCGACGATCGACTGAGAATAGGTGAGCGCGCCGACGTCGGCCGGCAGGTCGAGGTCGCCCGGTACGGTGAAGTCGACCTGGACGTGGTCGGTTGTGTTGGTGATCCTGGTCACCGAACCCACATCGATGCCCAGCAGTTGCACCTTGTTCCCCGGGTAAAGCCCCACGGCATCAGTGAATTCCGCGCACAACGTCCTGGTGGTGGGCGCCACCATCGTGGCGCCGGTGACGACGGCGACAACGGCCACCAGGACTACCGCGGCGGCCCCGATCCAGGCGGACTTCTTCGTCATATCAGCACCGCTTCGCCATGCTCGGCAGGCAGATGTCCGGTGCCCGCGCCACCCGGTTGCTCTGGTCCACGACGAGAGTCTTTCCTTGCAGCATCGGCAACAGGACGTTGGCGATCTGCGTCAGTCCTTCGCTGGCCTTGCCGACCCGCTCCGGGTGGCCGACCAGCGCGGTGACGATGTCGTCGATGCCGTTGACCGAGGGGGCCAGCTCGCGGTGGTAGAACACCATGACGCGGTCGATGATGCGGGTAAGTTCACCCAACAGCGTGAAGAACTCGATGATGTCGACGGACTTCGAGGTGTAGCGCTGCCCGACCAACGCGAACTGCTCGATCAGCGCGGTGAGCTGGTTCCGGCCCGCCGCGAAGGCACTGCTGGCGTCGTTGATGAAATCCATGCCGCGGTGGAAGTCACCGCTCATCTTGCTCATCGAACGGGTCAGTTCGTTGGCGGACTGCAGGATTTCCCGCAAGGCGTTGGGGTATTTGTTGGTGGCGTCGGCGAGCTCGGTGAAGGTGTCGTGGATGACCCGGCCGTTGACATCCCTGATGAAGGGGGTGACGGCCTGGATGATGTCATTTCCCTGGAACGGCGTCTTGACATGATGCGGGGGAATCACGTTGTCCCCCAACGGTTTTCTGCCCTGCGGGTCGAGAGCCACGTAGTGGCCACCCAGTGGGGTCAGCAGCCGGATGTCCAGGGTGGAGTCCGAACCGATGGCCACCGAGCGCTTGATGTCGAACTTCACCTCGACCAGCGCCCGGTTCAATGCGACACTGGTGACCTTTCCGACCGGAACCCCGGCGATGCGAACCTCGTCGCCGGGCCGCACCCCGCCGGAGGTGCTGGAATGCGCCGTGTACCCGGCTTGCCCGGTCGGATTGACGTAAGCCAGGCCGGTGGTGACCAGTGCCACCAGGATCGCGCAGAGGCAGACGACTCCCAGCCGTCGGGTGCGGGCTGCTTCGGCGCGATCGTCAAGCGCGCGCCGGTGACGGAACCAGAGTGCCACTATCTGCACACCACCAAATCCTGTTGCGCGAAGGACACTTCGCCGATGCCGGGGAGGTGGACCTCGCCGTTGGAGCAGGAGTAGGCGGGCCGCTGGTCGTCGACCAGGGAGTCACGCAGGCCCTGGATCAGGGTGGGCGTCAGGGACAGGCCGGCGATCACCGTCGGGGTCTGCGGGAACAACCGGGTGGCGAGCCCGTACAGCGGCGATGTCGACGCGTCGAAACCTTGTTCGGCGCTCTGCAATAGGTGCACGAGGCTGCGCATCATGGGTAGTTCGATGTCGATCGAAGTGCGGAACGCCTCGGCTTTGGCAGTGAAGGTGGTCAGCGCATCGTTGAGCGCGTCAATGAGATTGAACAGCTGCTGCGACTTGCCGCCGAGGTCCCGGGACAATTCGCTGAGGTTGCGCAGCAGCACGGTGATCACGGCCTGGCGGTTGACCGCGTACTTGGAGATGGTGTCGAGATCGCGCAACACCGGCCCGACTCCGGTCTCGTCGCCCTGGATCAACCGCAGCAGATTCTCCCCGAACTGATTGAGTTGCGCGGCGTCGAGGGTCTGGAAGACGGGGCGAAACCCGTTGAACAGCTTGGTGATGTCGAACGACGGCACGGTCTGTCCGACCGGGATGGTGGAGCCGTTGGGTAGCCGGTCGCCGGGCGTCACACCCCCCGGTGACGTCTGGACCAGTTCCACGTAACGCTGGCCCAGCAGGTTCTGGTAGCGCACCGCCGCAATGGTGTTGCGGTATAACGGGTGTTCGTCGAGTGAGCTGAAGGAGACCTGGGCATTGCGGCCGTCGAGCCGGATGGTCTCGACTTTTCCGACCTGGACCCCCGAGATGCGGACGTCGTTGCCGACGTCGAGTCCGGAGACATCGGTGAACGTCGCCGTATAGTGCGATACCGCTCCAGTGACCGGGTTGCGCAGCGCGCTGAGCAACAGGATGGCACACACCGTGGCCACTGCGGTGAACAGCGTCACCCAGAATGCGGGTCTGGCAAGGTTTCTCATCGGCCCGGCGCCACACTGACTTCGGTGCGCAGCTTCACCTGTCCGTCGTCGATTACGAATGCGCCACCGAAGCGGTCGAGCAGCCCGGAAAGCCGGTCATAGGCGGGCGCCAGGCTGCCGGCGGCGAACGAGGCCGGGATTCCGACATTCATGATCGCGTTGACCAGCGCAGCGATCCAGGTGTTGTGTCGCGCCGACAGTTGACCGACGTCGATCAACAGCTGACCGGTCTGGGTGAAGACCCGGTTGGTGCGATCGACACCGCCGGCCGCTACCAGCGGCGTGAGCCCGTCGAGCAGGCCGGTCGTCTGACCGACCGCGGGCAGCGTGTCGTTGAGACCGCTGACGAACGACGCCAGTACCGAAAGTGATTGTGCGACAGGCATGGTCTTGGTATCGGAGATGATCCTGGCCAGGTCTGAGCCGGCCCTGGCGACCGGTTCGATGATGCCGGCGTGCCGGCGCAGCACCTCGACGACGTGCTCGAATTCGGGGGTGTCGAAGCTTCGACTCAGTTTCTGACCCTGCCGCAACAGCCCGGTGATGGAGGCAGCCTGCGCATCGACGCTCATCACCAGGGTTTGATCGGGCCGTAGCGGGGGACCATTGCCGTCGCTGACGAGTTCGACCGCTGCGGTGCCGAACACGTTCGACGAGGTGAACCTGGCTTTGGTGGCGGTGGTCAGCGCCCGGGCCTGTTGCGGGTCCAACAGCACCGTCATGCGTTGCCAATTGTAACCGGCCGATTCCAGTTCCTTGACCGACCCGATGGCCAGGCCGTGGAACTTCACCTCGGCGCCGGGCGCCAGGCCCTCACCGATCGTGTCGGCGACAACGGTCAGCCGGAAGGTGTTGTCGTAGGCCCCATCTGCGGTCTGGTAGAGCAGGACGCCAATGCCGGTGAGCACGGCGGCGACCGCCACACCACGGATTCGCAACGTCCGCGCAGTTGCTCCCAGCGCGATCAGTTCTCGAAATGTCATGTGCTACCCCGACAACCGTAGGCCCGGGTTGTTGCCCCAGAAGACCAGCGTCAGCACCATGTCAGCGATGACGACGGAGATCAGGCTGGCCCGGATGGCGCGACCGGATGCCTGCCCAACGCCTTCGGGCCCACCGCCGGCGTAATAGCCTTCATAGCAGTGGATGGCGACGATGAGCAGGACGAAGATCGCCGCCTTGAGCACCGACAACAGCACATCCGACGGTTGGATGAACGCGTCGAAGTAGTGGGAGTAGGTGCCCGTGGATTGGTGGTGCACGACGTTGACGACCAGCGCGCAGCACAGGTAGCTGAGCACCAGCGCCATCAGATACAGCGGAACGATGGTGATCACGCTGGCGATGACGCGTGGAGTGACCACAAACGGAATCGACTGAATGCCCTGTACCTCCAGGGCATCGATCTCCTCAGAGACCCGCATCGCGCCGATCTCGGCGGTCATCCGGGTGCCGGCCTGCGCACCGAAACCGATGGCCGCGATCATCGGCGCCATCTCCCGCGTGTTGGCGTAGGCGGAGATGAAGCCGGTCAGCGGCCCCATGCCGACCATGTCGAGCGCCGCGTAACCCTCGATCCCGACCGACGCCCCGATCGCGGCGCCCATGAAGACCAGCACCCCGACCGTTCCGCCTCCGACGATGAATGATCCGTTCCCCCAGATCATGTCGACCAGCACAACCCCGATGTGGCGGCGGTAGCGGGTGAGGGTCCGCGGGATGGCAGCCAGCGCAAGCACCACGAAGCTGGCCTGATGCCCGAGGCGCTCGAACACCGACATACTTCTGGTCGCGGCGGCCAGGGGCAACCGGACCGCGGTCGCCAATCCGTGCGGCAGGTATCTCGACGGGGTAGCCATCAGCCCACCTTCGTCGGCATGAACATGGTGACGAATTCGGTGATCACCAGATTGAGCAGGAAGACGGTGACTACGCCGAGCACCACCGCTGCGTTGACCGCGTCGGCCACCCCGCGCGGGCCACCGCTGGCCTCCAGGCCGCGCTGGCAGGAGATCAGCGTGACGATCACCCCGAAGAGCCAGGTCTTGAGCAGCGCCACCACGAGATCGGCTGTGCTGGCGAAGGATCCGAACGAAGCGATATAACTGCCCGGGGTGCCGGACTGGTACCCGACGTTGATGACGTAACCGGCCGACAGGCCCATGAAGATGATGAAGACACACAACAACGGCGCCACCAGGATCATCGCTGCCAGCCGGGGCGCGACGAGGCGCTGCACCGGGTCGATGCCCATCACCCGCAGCGCGTCCACCTCGTCGCGGATGCTGCGCGCGCCCAGGTCGGTGGTCACCGCTGCGCCGGCCGCTCCACCGAGCAACAGCGCCGCCACGATCGGCGCGGCCTGCCGGATGACACCCAGACCGCCGGCCGCCCCGCAGATCGACGTCGCACCGACCTGCTGGATCAGGCTGCCCACCTGCACCGCGACGATGACCCCGAACGGAACCGAGATCAGCAGCGCCGGAACGGCGGTGACACTGACGATGAATGCCGCCTGCTGCAGGGTGTCTCGCCACGGGTGGCGCAGCCGGCACAGGTCGGTGAGCAGGTACCCGACGGCCTGCGCCGCCAGCTCGAAGAACCGGCCCAGGGACTGCACCGAGCCGTCAGCCTTGCCCACCACGCGGCGGGCGCCCCTGGCGAACGTGCCGAACACCGGCGAGCGACGGCGCAGCGGGGACGCCGGGGGCCGGGGTGGCACCGTCAGCACTTGCGCACTAGCGACCACCGGCCGTCTCCTTCCGCACGCCGGCCCGGGCAGTCCGGCAGGCAGCTGAAAAAGGCATGACAAATCCCCGATCACACGGATGCATTGGGAGAGCTGGACGATTGTTGTTGAGTTCGCAGAGTACACACCAAGCATTACTAATGCGAGCCTTCTTTTCAATTTTTTTGCGGTGTAAAGCAGCTCGACAAGCACCGCGCGAATGCGGCTGTCAAACTTCTTTACAAAAGCCGCAGTCGGCGCCGGTGAACACCGCTGAGTCAACACGGAAAGATTGGTCGATCAATTTGCTTCGAACCATGGTGGAGAGGTGGTAGCGGGGTTTACGCTGCGCTACACATTTAGCGGTCCCCGAAATTGGAGGTTGTCGTCATGGTGGATCCGGCCCCGCTCACCGCTGCCCGTCTGGCGACACCGCCGGAAGCGATGCGCAGCGAGTACGACGTGGTGATCCTCGGTTCAGGCTACGGAGGCGCGATCACCGCCGCGCGCCTGGGTGTGGCGAATGCGCGCGCCGGCCGCAAGCTCGACATCGCCGTCTTCGAGCGTGGGTCGGAGCGGCCGACCGGCACATTTCCGGAGTCGGAGAAAGCGGCGGCGGCCGAGCTGCGGTCGCCGCTGAACCCGCTCGGTCTGATCGAGCTCGAACGTTTCAAGACCATCGACGTCATTCACGCCAACGGCCTTGGCGGTACCTCACTGATCAACTTCAATGTGGCGATCGTGCCCGACCGGGAGGTCTTCCTGGCGTCGTGGCCGAAAGAGTTCCAGCGGTTGGTCGAGCGGCAGCGCGCTGGCGTGGGCGGCCTCGAAACGTATTACGGTCGGGCCCGCAAGATGCTCGGCGCCTTCCCCTACGCCGAGAATGTGCCGCTGCGCCGCGTCGAGGCGTTCACCCAGATCGCCAAGAACGCCGGCGCCCAACTGGAGCTGCTCAACATCACGGTCAGCACCGAGGACCGGGTCACCAAGTACGGCGTGCAACGCCGGCGGTGCCCCAACCACGGCGGCGACGGGACCGGTGACAACACCGGTTCGAAGAACACGTTGATGACCAACTACCTGCCAATGGCCGCCCACTACGGCGTCGAGCTGTTCGCCGGTGTCGAGGCACAGCGCATCGAGGCAACCGACGACGGACGGTGGCGGGTGATCACGCGCCACACCGGCAACAAGGGTGCCGGTGGCGTCACCGCCGTCGTCGCGCGTCGCGTAGTGGTCTCGGCAGGCACCCTCGGCAGTAACGGAATCCTGCTCAGGTCCGCTCAGGCCGGGTTGCAGCTCTCGACGCGAGTGGGCAAGAACTTCAGTGGCAATGGCGACAACTTCGGTATCGCCTACAACACCGACATGCAGACCGACACCCAGACCTGGGCCACCACCGACGGACCACCACGCTCACTGCTGGCGTGCGGACCCAGCATCACCGCGGCGATGCGCTTCGGCGCCGACCAGTCGGACCTGCGCAAACGTTTCACCGTCCAGGACCTTTCGCTGCCGCGCGCCTTGATCGACAGCTTCCGGTTCGGGCTGATGGGGCTGGCCGCGACCAGCTACCGCGACTACCGCAAGGCCAAGCTGGAGCGGTGGCGCCGCGACATCGCGTTCAACACCGACGGGGCGATGAACCATTCGCTCGGCTTCCTGATCATGGTGCACGACAACTCCGACGGAGAGCTGGTGCTGCGCAAGAACGGCACCGTCAAGGTCGACTGGCCGGGTGCCCCCACCGAGCGCGTCTACAAGGACGTGGACGCCGTGCTGCAGCCGGCGGTGGAGGCCATCGGCGGCACCTACATCAAGAACCCGCGCTGGGACACGCGCTTTCTGGGCAAGCACCTGATCACCGCGCACCCGATGGGCGGCTGCACCACCGCCGACAACGTCGACGCCGGCGTGGTCGACCACGCCGGACGGGTGTTCCGGCCCGACGGCGGCACCTACGACGGGCTCTACGTCTGCGACGCATCGGTGATCCCGCGGGCTATCGGCGTCAACCCGTTCCTGACCATTTCGATGTTCGCTGAACGCACCGCCGAACTCATGCGCGAGGAGCTGGGCCTGCCCGGCTACGACCCGGCCGTCGAAGCCGACGACCGGGCCTGAGCCGGCCGAGGGCTAGGTCCGCAGGGCGAAGAAGCCGATCATCTCGTACCGCTCGCGGGGCAGCCGGTACAAGATCTTGCCCAGATAGGTACCGGGCACCACCTCGACCAGCTCGTCGCGGATGCTGCGGATGATGACGTAGGGGTTCTCCTTGACGTCGGCGTAGTCGATGACCATGACCTGCACGTCCGGGTCCAGCTTGCCGGCGTCCTGGTAGGTCTTGAAGTCGAAGGCGAGCTTGCCGCCGGCCGTGTCCTTCATCTTGTACAGCGGCCACAACAGCTTGGACGGCAGGTTGGCGTTGTTGGTCATGCGGTTGTCGCCGGTGCCCGCGGACAGGTCGAACCGTTTACCCTGCCACGGCATCCACAGGCTGGTCACCAACCGGGCGGCCGCATCGACGACGGCGTTGGTGGTGGTCATCACCAGGATCCCGTCGGTGGGTCCGTCCAGGTCACCGGGCGCGGTGCCGTGGCGGAAAATCGCGTCGAGTTCGGCTTCGGCGGCGGCACTGTCTGTTTTCGCCCGCTCTTTGAGGTCGACGATCCAATCCCACGCCTCCTGCGCGGCCTCCCGTTCTCGGAGTTCGCTGACGCGGCTTTCAGTTGCTTCGATTGACATGTCATACCTTTTCTGGATCGGACCTGTGGGGTCGGTTAATGCGACGTTCCGGACACCATGAACGCCGCACCACGAAAATTAAAACCCGATTTCGAAAAAGGCAATGGTGAATATTTCTTGTCGAATACTACTGAGGAAAAGTCCAATCATTTGACACCGTATTTGATTTTCCCAAGTTTTGGGAATGGCCCGACAGGGTCTGTCAGAGCCAGGTGTCGTCGGTGGTGGTGGTGAGGAACGCTTCCAGGTCGTCACGCCATTGGGCCGGTGTGGTCTTGTCCGGTTCGATGCCGGTGTAATCGCCGCGATAGAACAACAACGGCCGCGGCTTGATCTCGGGGACCTCGGACAGCGAGTTGACCGCACCGAACACCACGAAATGGTCACCGCCGTCGTGCACCGATGCGACAGCACAATCGATGTAGGCCAGCGACCCTTCGATGATCGGAGACCCGAGCTCTGATGGGCGCCAGTCGATTCCGGCGAACTTGTCCGGCTCTTTGGAGCCGAACCGTGCCGACACGTGCTGCTGGCCCTCGGTCAGCACGTTGACGCAGAACCGTCCGCTGGCCTCGATTGCCTGCCAGGAACGCGACACCTTGGTCGGACAGAACAACACCAGCGGCGGGTCCAGCGACAGCGCCGCGAAGGACTGGCAGGCGAAGCCGATCGGCACGTCGTCGTGCACGGTGGTGATGATGGTGATGCCGGTGCAGAACTGACCCAGCACGCTGCGGAACGTTCGCGGGTCGATCGGCGCAGCGCTCACGGCTAGCTCTTGAACCCGACCGAGAAGTCGTGACCCCACAGACTCACCGCGGTGCTCTCCCGCGCGATCCAGTCGTGATCCTCGACTTGTCTTCCCTCACAACCGAATTCGACATCGAAGCCACCGGGTGTCTTCATGTAGAAGGACAGCATCAGGTCGTTGACGTGGCGGCCCAGCGTCGCCGACATCGGCACCTTTCTGCGCAACGCCCGATCCAGGCACAGCCCGACGTCGTCGGCTTCGCCCACCTCGACCATCAGGTGCACGATGCCGCTGGGGGTCTGTCCCGGCATGAACGCCAGGCTGTGATGGCGGGGGTTGCAGCCCAGGAACCGCAACCACGCCGGCGGGCCGTCGGCCGGCCGGCCGACCAGCTGTGGCGGCAGCCGCATCGAGTCGCGCAGCTTGAAGTCCAGCACATCCCGGTAGAAGTGCAACGTCTCTTCGTCGTCGCGGGTGGTCAGCACCACATGCCCCAGACCCTGCTCCGCGGTGACGAACGTGTGCCCGTACGGGCTGACCACCCGACGGTGCTCCAGGGCGGCGCCGTGGAAAACCTCCAGGCAGTTGCCGGACGGGTCGGCGAACCGGATCATCTCGTCGACCCGGCGATCGGCCAGTTCGGCGGCGGTCGCTTCCTTATAGGGCGTGCCCTCGATGTCGAGCCGGTTGCGGATCTCCTGCAGCCCAGCGGCATTCGCGCATTCCCAGCCGGCTTCGATGAGCCGGTCCTGCTCGCCCGGGACGATCACCAACCGGGCCGGGAAGTCGTCCATCCGCAGGTAGAGGGCGCCCTCGGTAGCCCCTTTGCCCTCGATCATGCCGAGGACCTTCAGCCCGAACTCGCGCCAGGCGGCCATGTCGGTGGCCTCGATGCGCAGATAGCCCAGTGACCGGATGCTCATCTCGCACCTCCCAGGAAATCGATTGTCAGCTTGTTGAATTCGTCGAACTTCTCCACCTGGGCCCAGTGTCCGCACTGCCCGAACACGTGCAGCTGAGCCCGCGGGATCGTCTTGAGTGCCACCAGTGCGCCGTCCAACGGGTTGACCCGGTCCTCGCGGCCCCAGATGAGCAGTACCGGCTGACGCAGTTTGTACACCTCGCGCCACATCATGCCGAGCTCGAAATCCGCGCCGGAGAACGACATTCCCATCGCGCGGGTCGCCGTCAGCGACTCCGGGGTGCTGGCCAGTTCGAAACGCTGGTCGATCAGTTCGTGGGTGATCAGCTTCTGGTCGTAGACCATGACGCGCAGAAATGCCTCGAGGTTCTCCCGGGTCGGCTCGACGGAGAATTTGCCCAGCCGTCTGACGCCCTCGGTGGGGTCGGGCGCGAACAGGTTCACGCTCAGACCGCCCGGACCCATCAGCACCAACCGTCCGGCCAACTCCGGATAGTCCAGCGCGAACCGCACCGCAGTACCGCCGCCCAGCGAATTACCAACCAGCGGAACGCGTTTCAAGTCAAGTTGCTCGAACAGTCCGTGGAGCGCCCGGGCCGCATAGCGGTTGAACTGGCCGTGCTCGGCACGCTTGTCGGAGTGCCCGTACCCCGGCTGATCGACCGCCAGCACGTGGAACTGCTCGGCCAGCACCGCGATATTGCGGGAGAAGTTCGTCCAACTCGACGCACCGGGCCCGCCGCCGTGCAACAGCACCACCGTCTGCCCGTTGCCGACCCCCGCCTCGTGGTAGTGCAGCCGCAGCGGACCGTCGACGTCGACTTCGGCAAACCGCGAGGTGGACTCGAAGGTGAGCTCGTCCGTTGTGCTCATACCATCGTGTCGCCGGGCGGCAACCCGAACGCGTGGTTACCGAAGATCTGGTAGGCCCGCTCCGGGTCGTTCGCCGCGTGCACCCGGCCGGCGTGCGCGTCGCGCCAGAAGCGTTGCACGGGTTGCTCAATTCCCAGCGCGGTCGCACCGGAGGCCTCGAACAGCCGGTCGATCGACGCGATCGCGCGACCGGTGGCACGCACCTGGTCCCGCCGCGCGCGGGCCCGCAGGTCGAACGGAATCTCCTTGCCGGCGGACAGCAGCGCGTACTCGTCGGCAACGTTGCCGCTGAGCTGACGCCAGGCCGCGTCGATGTCACTGGCCGCCTCGGCGATCCGCACCTTGGCGAACGGGTCGTCCTTGGCCTTCTCGCCGGCGAACGCGGCACGTACCCGCTTGCCCTGGTGCTCGACGTGCGCCTGGTAGGCGCCGTAGGCCATACCGACGATCGGCGCCGAAATGGTGGTGGGATGCATGGTGCCCCACGGCATCTTGTAGACCGGGGCGGTGTTGCGCTCATACCCGCCGGCGGTGCCGTCGTTCATCGCCTTGTACGACAGGAACCGGTGCCGGGGCACGAAGACGTCTTTGACCACGACGGTGTTGCTGCCGGTGCCCTTCAAACCGACCACGTGCCAGACGTCGTCGATGCGGTACTCGCTGCGCGGGATCAGGAAGCTGCCGAAGTCGACCGGACGGCCGTCCTTGATGACCGGCCCGCCCAGGAATGCCCACGTGGCGTGGTCGCAACCGGACGACCAGTTCCATGAACCATTGACCAGGTAGCCGCCGTCGGCGACGACGCCGGCGCCCATCGGGGCGTAGGACGACGAGATCCGCGTCGCGGTGTCCTCGCCCCACACCTCTTCCTGGGCCTGCTGATCGAACAGCGCCAGGTGCCAGTTGTGCACCCCGAGGATCGAACTCACCCAGCCGGTGGAGCCGCAGGCGCTGGCGATCCGGCGCACCGCCTCGTAGAACAGGGCGGGGTCGCACTGCAGGCCGCCCCACTGCTCGGGCTGCAACAACGTGAAGAAGCCAACCTCGGCGAGTTCCTGCACCGTCTCGTCCGGCAGCCGGCGCAGATCCTCGGTCGCCTGAGCGCGTTCGCGGATCCGCGGCAGCAGATCGTCGATGGCAGCTAACACCTGCTGCGCATCACGCTGTTGAATGGTGGTCACTTACGTTTGCCTCCTGTGGGAGCGCGGGCTGAGTCGCACGTAGAGAAAAGACTAGAACACGTTCCGATTTGTGTCGAGCAGGGTATTCCTGCGGCTGGTAGAGATGCGAATCGGGTTTTCTATAACATGTTCTAGTTGACCGAAGAGAGGGCGCGCCTTGACCCAGGCGGATCTGGACCGAGTACCCGACGAGCCGCTCGGCGACCATGTCCTGGAGCTGCAGATCGCCGATGTCGTCGCCGAGACCGACGACGCGCGATCGCTGGTATTCGCCGTTCCCGACGACGCCGCCATCCCGGCCGAGCGGCTGCGCTACGCGCCCGGCCAGTTTCTGACCCTGCGGGTACCCAGCGACCGCACCGGGTCGGTGGCCCGCTGCTACTCGCTGTGCAGCTCGCCGTTCACCGACGACGCGCTGACGGTGACGGTCAAACGCACCGCCGACGGCTACGCATCCAACTGGCTCTGCGACAACGCCCACAAAGGCATGCGCATCCATCTGCTGGCCCCGTCGGGCACCTTCGTGCCCACAACCCTGGACGACAATTTCCTGCTGCTGGCCGCCGGCAGCGGGATCACCCCGATCATGTCCATCTGCAAGTCGGCACTGTCCGAAGGCAGCGGTCAGGTGACCCTGATCTATGCCAACCGGGACGAGAACTCGGTGATCTTCGGTGCCACGCTGCGCGACCTGGCGGCGAAGTATCCGGATCGGCTCACGGTGCTGCACTGGCTGGAGTCCCTGCAGGGACTGCCGGGTGCCGCCGCGCTGGCCCGGCTGGCCACCCCCTTCACCAGCCGGCCGGTCTTCATCTGCGGGCCGGGCCCGTTCATGGAGGCGGCGCGCCTGGCCCTGGAATCGTTGAATGTCCCTGCGCGGCAAGTGCATATCGAGGTGTTCAAGTCGCTGGAATCCGACCCCTTCGCGGCGGTCACCCTGGACGACAGCGCCGACGACGACGCCGGACCGGCGACCGCGGTGGTCGAACTGGACGGCGAAACCCACACGGTGTCGTGGCCGCGCAGCGCCAAACTGCTCGATGTGCTGCTTGCCCGGGGGCTCGACGCCCCGTTCTCCTGCCGGGAAGGGCACTGCGGTGCCTGCGCGACCACCCTGCGCACCGGCAACGTCACGATGGAAGTCAACGACGTGCTCGAACAGCAGGATCTCGACGAGGGGCTGATCCTGGCGTGTCAGGCCCACCCGGCTTCGGACTCGGTGGAAGTCACCTACGACGAGTGATCGCGCCCTGTCAATCTCACCCCAAATCTGCTTCGGTAGACGAGACTGTGCTGGACCGGGAAGGGGAAGCGGGATGAAGCGTCTGGTACCGGCTCTGGCGACCGCAGGCGTGCTGCTGACGTGGTCGCCCGTTCCCGTCGCGGCGGCCGGCGACAACGCCGCCACCACCCTGTTCCCCGTCGACGAGGCGAGCCAGATCGAGACACATTCCTACGTCAATTGCCACGGTGGCGGCACCTGCGACTTCGTCGCCGGGGCCAACCTGCGCACACCCGACGGCCCGGCCGGGTTCCCGTCCGGCCTGTGGGCCCGCCAGACCACCGAGATCCGGTCGAACAACCGCCTGGCGTATCTGGACGTGCACGCCACCAGCCAGTTCGAGCGGGTGTTCAAAGAGGGCGGAATCGACACGATCACCACGCAGTACTTCGGTGACGGCCCGCCCGACAAGTACCAGACGACCGGCGTGATCAACTCGACGAGCTGGTCGACGGGAAAGCCGATGTCGGCGAACACGCTGGTGTACGTGTGCACGCACATCCAGGTCGTCTATCCCGGCGTCAACCTCACCTCGCCCAGCACCTGCGCGCAGACGCCGATCACCTGACGGTCCGCCCCCGCCTCAGCGCGGCAGACCCAGCAGCCGCTCGGCAGCGACGGTCAGCAAAATCTGCTCCGTGCCGCCCGCGATCGTCAGACACCGGGTGTTCAGGAAGTCAAAGACCGCCCGGTTGTGCACCAGCCCACCACCCTCGGACATATCCATCATGAATTCGGCCAGCTCCTGGCGGTAGCGCACACCGATCAGCTTGCGCACGCTGGACTGCGCCCCCGGATCCTGGCCACCCACTGCCAGCACCGCGATGCGCTGATCCAGCAACGCCCCGGACTGGGCCAACAGGATCAGGCCGGCGAGCCGGTCCTGCTGGGCGACGTCGAGGTCGATCTCGGCCAGGACCCGCAGCAGCTCTTCCATCGGGTTGCCCAGCGCGGTTCCGCTGGCCATCGCTATCCGCTCGTTGGCCAAGGTGGTGCGGGCCAGCCGCCAACCGTCGTTGACCTTGCCGACCACCATCTCGTCGGGAACGAACACGTTGTCCAGGAACACCTCGTTGAACAGCGAGTCACCGGTGATCTCGCGCAGCGGCCGGATCTCGATGCCCGGCGCCTTCATGTCCACCAGGAAGTACGTGATGCCCTTGTGCTTGGGGACGTCCGGGTCCGTCCTGGCCAGACACACCCCCCAGGCGGCTTTGTGGGCGGCCGATGTCCACACCTTCTGCCCGGTGAGCAGCCAACCGCCGTCACCGCGCACCGCCTTGGTGCGCAGCGACGCGAGGTCGGAACCGGCTCCCGGCTCGGAAAACAGCTGGCACCAGAGGAAGTCGCCGCGCAGGGTGGACGGCACGAACCGTTCGATCTGTTCCGGGGTGCCGTGCTCGAGGATGGTCGGCGCGGCCCACCAGCCGATCACCAGGTCCGGACGCTCGACGCCTGCCGCTGCCAGCTCCTGATCGATCAGCAGCTGTTCGGCCGGGCCGGCCCCACGCCCGTGCGGCGCCGGCCAGTGCGGCGCCTGCAGGCCGGCCTCGGCCAGCGCGGCCTGCCGCTGCTCCACCGGCAGTTGCGCCACTTCGGCCACCGCCGCGGCGATCTCGGCCCGCCGACCTTCTACCTCGGTCAGGTCGATGGACAGTTGCCGGCGGACCCCGTCCTGGGTCAGCGCCGCGACCCGGCGCAACCAGCGCTGCGCACCGCCGAGGAACCGGCCGATGCTGTGCGCCCGCCGCAGGTAGAGGTGCGCGTCGTGCTCCCAGGTGCAGCCGATGCCGCCGAGTACCTGAATGCAGTCCTTGACGTTGGCCTTCGCGGCGTCGATGGTCAGACCGGCCGCCAGGGCTGCGGCGATGGCGAATTGCCGGTGGTCCGGATCGGAGGCCGCGCGGGCTGCGTCACCGGCGGCCACCTCGGCCTGCTCGGCGCGGCACAGCATCTGCGCGCACAGGTGTTTGACCGCTTGAAAGCTGCCGATCGGCTTGCCGAACTGCTCCCGCACCTTGGCATAGGCGACGGCAGTTTCCAGGGCGTATCGGGTGATGCCCGCGGCTTCGGCGGCCAGCAGCGTCGCTGCCAGGTCCTCGACCCGCCCGCGCGGGGCTTCGAGCGGGACGGCCCGGGCGGACGTCAGCTTCACCCGGGCCAACGGGCGGGAGAAGTCCGCGGCGCGCAGCGGCTCCAGCGTCACCCCGTCGGCGTCGGAATCGACGAGCACCCACTTGCCGTCGGCCGGCACCAACAACAACCCGCCCGACGCACCGCCGAGCACCCACGGCAGCGTGCCGGAGGCCGCCTCGCCGTCGAACTGCACGTCGCCGTCCAGCGCCAGCCCGGCGAAACGTTCACCAGACATCAACGCGCCCAACAGTTCCGGGTCGGCGACCAGCAGGGTCGCCAACGCGGTCGTGGCGACCGGCCCCGGCACCAGCGCCTTGGCGGCCTCCTCGACCATGGCGCACAGATCCTCGATGCCCGCCCCGGCGCCCCCGGCCTCCTCGGACACGGCGACCCCGAACAAGCCGAGGTCGGCCAGGCCCGAAAAAACCGGCCGCCAGGCGTCGGGATCCCCCTGCTCCACCGCTCGGGCCGGGGCGACGGCGGGCTCCCCCGCGGCCGCGCTGCGGGCCCAGTCGCGCACCAGCTCGCGCGCGGCGAACTGTTCGTCGGTGACGGTCGCTACCACGAGCACTCCTCAGCGTCATCAAGTTCACCGGGCACACAGTCTTTCATGCCCACTAGAACGTGTTCTAATAGTGGAAACGATCAACCGTCAAGTCGACGGTAATCAGGCCAGGACACGTCGCTGTCCCGACTGCGGGGAGGTGGGAGATGTACGCCGAGAATGCGTATCGTTTGCGAACAGATCGCCCACACCAGGAGTCGCCAGCCACATGTCGCCAGCGAATGCCAGCAGTTCCGTCAACCAACCTCGCGAGGTGCTGAACGTGGCGGTACTTGCTGAGTCGGAACTGGGTTCGGAAGCGCAACGCGAACGGCGCAAACGCATCCTGGACGCCACCATGGCCATCGCGTCGAAAGGCGGGTACGAGGCCGTGCAGATGCGCGCGGTGGCGGATCGTGCCGACGTCGCGGTCGGCACCCTGTACCGGTACTTCCCGTCCAAGGTGCACCTGTTGGTGTCGGCCCTGGGCCGCGAATTCAGCCGCATCGATGCCAAGACCGATCGCTCCGCAGTGGCGGGCGGGACCCCGTTCCAGCGACTCAACTTCATGGTCGGCAAGCTCAATCGCGCGATGCAGCGCAATCCGCTGCTCACCGAGGCGATGACGCGTGCCTACGTGTTCGCCGACGCCTCGGCGGCCAGCGAAGTCGACCAGGTGGAGAAGCTGATCGACTCCATGTTCGCCCGGGCGATGAGCGACGGTGAGCCGACCGAGGACCAGTACCACATTGCCCGGGTGATCTCCGATGTGTGGCTGTCCAACCTGCTGGCGTGGCTCACCCGCCGCGCGTCGGCCACCGACGTGAGCAAGCGCCTCGACCTCGCGGTCCGACTTCTGATCGGCGATCACGAGAACTGCTAGTCGGGCCGTCCGGTCGGCTAGGCCGGCGGACCCGAGGTACGTCCCCGGATCAACTCGGTAGCAAGCAGTTCCACCACCGGCAGGCCCGAGCGCGGCGGCTGCAGCACCAATTCGCCTGCGCGCCGGCCCTTGTGCAAACTCGGCTGCGCCACCGTCGTCAGCCCCCGGCCGATCGCCTCGTCGACCCCGTCAAAGCCGGTGACCGTCATCTGACCCGGCACATAAATGCCATGTGCGCGAAGGTAATCCATGGCCGAGAGGGCCAGGATGTCGGCGGTGCACAGCAGCGCGGTGATGCGCGGATTGGCCTGCAGCGCCACGCTGGCCGCGTCGCCGCCGGAAGTGGGCAGGTGCTCGTAGCTTTCCACCACGGTCAGCGACTCCCGGTCGATGCCGGCGGCCGTCATCGCCTCCCACACCCCGATGATGCGTTCCCGCTGCACGTCGAAGATCGGCGACTGCAACCGGTCGGCAGTCACCAGGCCCTGGCGCCGGTCGCGGCCCAGCCGCATGGTCAGCAGGCCGATCTCACGGTGACCCAGGCCCAGTACGTATTCGGCGAGCTCGCGCATAGCCGCGCGGTCGTCGATACCCACCCGGCAGACCGACGGCAACCCGATCGGCTGGTCGACCACCACCACCGGCAACCGGCGCTGCAGCACCACCTGCAGATAGGGATCGTCGTCGCGCACCGAATAGACCACGAACCCGTCCACCCCGGCACCCAGCACCGCCGTGGTGCCGTCCTCGATGCTGCGTCCCGGCCCGACAGCCACCAGCAACAACCCCTGACCCAGTTCCTCGCACGACTGGGCCAGTCCCGCAACGAAATCCCGGGCCGCCGGGTCGCTGAACGAGTAGGTCAGCGCTTCGGTCATCACCAGTCCGACGGCGCCGGCCTTGCGGGTGCGCAACGATCTGGCCACCGGGTCCGGCCCCGCGTAACCGATCCGCTTCGCCGTGGCCAGCACCCGCTCCCGGAGTTCAGGGGAGAGCTGGTCCGGTCGGTTGAAGGCGTTGGAGATCGTGGTGCGAGACACCTTGAGCTCGGCCGCCAACGACGCCAGAGTCGCCCGCCTGCGCGGTGTTGGACTCACATTCGGTGACGCTACCGCGCCGTCCCGACCGCCGCTGCGGGACAGTGCCGCTCAACTTTCTGATGGAAACGATTTTCACTTATGTCTCTGTGTGGGAATCACCCGCCGCAGCGCGTTGGCCGCGGCACTGTCCGGTGGGTCCGCGCCGGCCCGCGGGCGTTTGCCGAGACTGCCACCGTCGGGGGAATCGTGCTGTCCCTGGCGCCAGGAGTGCCTGTTTCGGTGTTCCTGGCCGGCATCTCTTGCGTCATCCATCTTTTTTGCTGGCTACGCGGGCGACATCGGCACCAGCACCGCATAAGCTGATTACGCGCCGGCCCCGTGCGGTCGGCGAGGCGGGAAGGGGGAACAGTGCGTCAGCAGATCGTCGCGGTGGCCGCGCTGGTAGGAGCATGCACCCTCGTCAGTGGTTGCACCGACGTCGTCGACGGTAAGGCCCTGGCAGGTGCCAAGGCCGGTCTGGCAAATCAGACTCCGATATCGGTGAGCGCGCTGGACAACCTGCTGCTCGACCCGAGCCAGATCAACAGCGCCCTGGGCGCGACCTCGATGAAGGTGTGGTTCAGCGCCAAGTCCATGTGGGACTGGAGCAAGAACGTGACCGACACGAACTGCCTGGCAGTCGACAGTGCCGCGCAGGACAAGGTGTATGCCGGCACCGGGTGGACCGCGATGCGGGGACAGCGGCTCGACGACAGCGTCGACGACACCGGCGACCGCAAGTTCTACACGCTGCAGGCGGTCGTGGCGTTCCCCAACGCCCAGGACGCCAGCAACTTCTACAACTCCTCGGTGCAGAGCTGGAAATCGTGCGCCAACCGGCGCTTCAACGACGTCAGCCCCAACCAGTCCGACATCACCTGGACCGTCGGCGACGTGAACAACGAGAACAGCATGTTGAGCACCACCAAGGTCCAGGAACGCGGGGACGGCTGGACCTGCCAGCACGCCCTGACCGTGCGCAACAACATCGCCATAGACATCGTGACGTGCGCCTTCAACCAGACCGGCACCGCGGCCGTGGACATCGCCAACAAGATCGCGGGCAACATCGCCAAGCTGTAGGAACGCCGCGCCTAAGCTGAGCCCGTGGCCAGCATCGACCTCAACGCCGACCTGGGGGAAGGATTCGGCATCTGGCGATTGGGTGACGACGACGCCATGCTCGGAATCGTCACCAGTGCCAACGTCGCGTGCGGCTTCCACGCCGGCGACCCGGCCGGGCTGCTGCGGGTGTGCCGCACGGCCGCCGAGCGCGGTGTGCGCATCGGTGCTCAGGTGAGTTACCGCGACCTCGCCGGGTTCGGCAGACGCTTCATCGACGTCGCCGCCGAAGACCTGCGCGCGGACGTGATCTATCAGATCGGCGCCTTGCAGGCGCTGGCGCGGGCAGCCGGCTCGACGGTGTCCTACGTCAAACCCCATGGCGCGCTGTACAACACCATCGTCACCCACCGCGCGCAGGCCGCTGCGGTGGCGGACGCGGTTCAGCGCGTGGACGCCGCGCTACCGGTGCTGGGCATGACGGGTTCGGCGTTCTTCGAGGAAGCCGAACGCCGCGGGCTGCGCACGGTCGCCGAGGCTTTCGCCGATCGCGCCTATACCCCGGATGGCCGGTTGGTGCCCCGCCGCGAACCGGGTGCGGTGCTGCACGACCCGACGGCGATCGCGCGGCGGGTCGCGGCGATGGTGACCTCGGGTGAGGTGCCGGCCGTCGACGGCACCCCGATCGCGGTAACGGTGGAATCGGTTTGTGTGCATGGCGATTCGCCGGGCGCGGTGCAGATCGCGACCGCGGTGCGCGAGGCGCTGATCGCCGCCGGCGTCGAGTTGAAGGCCTGCTGCTAGTGCGGCTCAAACTGGGGCGTCCCGACCTCAGCCGATATTCACATCGGTTCGATGTGCCTGTCGCAGCACCTGACTCGCCACTGTCAGCGATGTGGATGGGGGTGGCGACCCTGCTCCTGGACGACGGATCGTCGGCATTGCTGACCGACGGTTATTTCTCCCGCCCCGGACTGGCGCGGGTGGTGGCCGGCAAGGTGGCGCCTTCGCCTGCGCGCGTTGACGGTTGCCTGGCGCGGGCCAAGATCACCCGACTCGCCGCCGTCATACCGGTGCACACCCACATCGACCACGTCATGGATTCCGCGCTGGTCGCCGAGCGCACCGGTGCCCGGTTGGTCGGCGGTGAATCGGCGGCCAATGTGGGCCGCGGGCACGGGTTGGCCGACGACCGCCTGACGGTGGCGGTTTCCGGTGAGCCGATCATGTTGGGCGCCTTCGAAGTAACGCTGATCGAGTCGCATCACTGCCCGCCCGACCGGTTCCCGGGAGTGATCGATGCCCCGGTGGTGCCGCCGGTGCAGGCGTCGGCCTACCGGTGCGGCGAAGCGTGGTCCGCGCTCATTCACCATCTGCCGTCCGGCCGGCGACTGCTGATCCAGGGCAGCGCCGGTTACGTCGCCGGTGCGCTGCACAACCGACCGGCCGACGTTGCCTATCTGAGCGTCGGCCAGCTGGGTCTGCAGCCGCGGTCCTATCTCGTCGAGTACTGGAACCAGACCGTGCGGGCGGTCGGGGCACGACGGGTCGTCCTGATCCACTGGGACGACTTCTTCCGTCCGCTGTGGAAACCGTTGCGCGCCCTGCCCTATGCGGGCGACGACCTGGATGTGTCGATCCGCGTCCTCGACGAGCTGGCCGCCGAGGACGGCGTTGCCGTGCAGATGCCCACGCTGTGGCGGCGCGAAGATCCCTGGGTCTAGACCGTTGACACTGACCCTCTCGCTGGTGCTGCTGGCTGTCGTGCTCGCGTGCGCGGTGGCACGCCCCCGGGGCCTGCCCGAGGCGGTGGCGGCCGTACCGGCGGCAGCGATTCTGGTGGCGGTCGGTGCGATCTCGCCACACCAGGCGGGCGCCCAGGTGTCCGGTCTCGGCCGGGTGGTCGCCTTCCTGGGCGCGGTGTTGGTGCTGGCCAAGCTGTGTGACGACGAAGGGCTGTTCGAAGCAGCGGGTGCGGCGATGGCGCGCACCGGTTCGGGGTCCTACGGGCTGTTGCGGCAGGTATTCGTCATCTCGGCGATCATCACCGCGGTGCTCAGCCTCGACGCCACCGTCGTGCTGTTGACCCCGGTGGTGCTGGCCACCGTGCGCCGGTTGCGGACCCCGGTCCTGCCGTATACCTACGCCACCGCGCACCTGGCCAATACGGCCTCGCTGCTGCTTCCGGTGTCCAACCTGACCAACCTGCTCGCCTACCGCGGTGCCCACCTTTCGTTCGTCAAGTTCACCGAACTGATGGCGTTGCCGTGGCTGGCCGCGACGGGCACGGTGTACGTGGCGTTCCGGCTGTTCTTCGTCCGCGACCTGCGCACCCAACCCGACCGCGCGGATCTCGGACCGCCACCGCGTCCACCGGTGTTCGTGCTGGTGGTGGTGGGTGCGACGCTGGCCGGTTTCGCGGTGGCCGAGTACCTGGACATCCCGCCGGCATGGGCTGCGCTGTGCGGTGCCGCGGTGCTGGCTGCCCGCAGTCTGCGGCACCGGCGCACGACGGTCACCGAGATACTGCACTCGCTCAACATTCCGTTTCTGGTGTTCGTGCCCGCGCTGGGCATCGTGGTACAAGCCGTCATGCTCAACGGCATGGCCGCCACGATGTCGGCCCTGGTCCCGGCCGGTTCCGGGTTGGCGGCCCTGCTCGGCGTCGCGGCCCTGGCGGCCGTGCTGGCCAATGTGGTCAACAACCTGCCGGCAACGCTGGTGTTGGTGCCGCTGGTCGCCGCCGGCGGACCTGCGGCCGTACTGGCCGTGTTGATCGGCGTCAACATCGGACCAAACCTGACCTACGTGGGTTCGCTGTCCAACCTGTTGTGGCGACGGGTGCTGCGCCAGTACCGGGTCGAGCCCGGTGTCGGGGAGTACACCCTCCTGGGGTTGTGCACAGTGCCGGCCGCATTGCTGGTGGCGGTGCTGGCGTTGTGGGCAGGCGTGCGGGTACTGGGTGTCTAGCCGCCGCGGTGTGGCCCGCCCGGGCCGGATCGGATGATCGCCGCCAGTTCCTCGCGGGACTGTGCCCCCACCCGCTGACAGGCGCGGTAGATGTGGCCTTCCACGGTGCGTATCGACATGACCAGCTTCTCGGCGATCTGCCGGTTGGACAGACCGGCCGCGACGAGTTCGGTGACATCGCGCTGCCGACCGGACAGCTTGAGCCCGGCCGGAGTTCGCAGCGCCGGCGTGTGCAGTCCGCCGCACTCGACCGCCAGTTCCTTGGCCAGTGCCGCCGCATAGAGCCCGCGTCGCTGTTGCTGACTGCCGGTGAATGCCACGGAAGCCTGCGCCGCGGTATCGGCGGCGGCGGCCCGGTCACCGATGGCGCGGTAGGCCGCCGACGCCGCCAGCAGAGCCGTACCGTCACCGGCCGCCAACGCCGCCGTGTGCGCCGCGACCGCATCCGCCAGTGGCAGCGACAACGTCTCGGCCAACTCGCGGGCGCGCCCCGCACCCGCGGTGTCGCCCCACTGCGCCGCAGCCTGGATACAGGCCAGTTCATGGGTGGGTTGCCCGCGGTCGCGGGCAATTTCCGCCGCCCGCCGCACCTCGGTCACGGCTGCGCGCAACTGCCCGTCGGCAGCCAACCCCCAGCCGACCGCCACCGCCAGCCCGGTGTGCATGAACAGGAAGTCCGGCGGTACGCAGGACCGCGCCGACGCGACCGCTTCGGCGGCGTCAGCTGCCTGACCCAGTTTGGCGTGCGCCTCGGCCAACGCGAAAAAGGTGGCCGGCCGCAGACCGGTGGTGACGGCATGCTTATGCACTCCGGCAAGTGCTTCGTGACCCAGCCGGGCGGCGTCGGCGACTGCTCCGCGGGCCAACTCGACGTTACTCAACAGGCACGCCAGATTTGCATAGGCCAGGCCGGGAACATCGCGCGCCGAATCACCCAATGTCGTTGCCATGTCGACGAATTCGGCGATCCGACCGGTCAGCCGGCACGCCCGGCCGTACACCGCTCCGAACCAGAACCTCATGTGCGAGGCCTCGAACGACGTCGTCGCACGCCGCAACGCCTGATCGGCCAGCACGGTGAGGTCGTCGACCTCACCCAGCGCTCCCCTGGCCATGATCAACGCCAGCGCCGCCATCATCGCGTGGAAGTCCGGCAGTGCGGTGGATTCCAAGGCGGCGCAAGCATTTTGGGCAGCATCCCGGCAGCGCGCCGATACCGCATCCAGACAGGCCTGCACCGCCAGGCGCTCGGCTGACTGAGCCGGCGTTTCGGACCCGGCCGCCAGGCCGTCCAGGACGGCGGCCGCCTCCGCAGGCCGGCCCAGCATCCAGACCAGGTTGGCCGCGCGCACGGTCGCCCAGTGCTGACCGTCGGGCAGGTCGGCGAGCTGACGCAGCGCCTCCTCCGCCTGATCGCCACGGCCCAGCAGAACCAGGTTCATCGCCCGCACCGCCGCCGCACCGGGTGCGCCTGCCCGGGTCGCCGCGGCGGCGAACCGGTCGGCCAGATCGAGGTCCAGCAGCGTCATGGCGTGACGCGCCGATTCCAGATAGAGCACGGGATCCGGACCGAGATCGGACTCGAGGCGCAGCAGCGCCCGGCGCACGGTGGCCTGCATGTCGGCGTCGCCGTCGTCGGCCAGCCGCGTCGCGAGCCGGCCGCGGATCGCCGACAGGTGCATCTCGCCCGCGACGGCACGGCGCAGTTCGCCGAACAACGGGTGCGCCAGCCGGACCGTCAATGCGGCACCGGTGCGCTCGACGGTGACCAGTCCCATCCGCTCGGCGGCGTGCAGATCAGCGCGGCACACCAGGTCGCACAACACGTCGACGGGCAACGGCTCGCATTGCGACAGGACGTCGACCACCATCGCCATCGGCGGATCCAGCCGGCCCATCTGGCGCATCACGGTGTCGGACAGGCTCGCCGACACCGCAACATCGTCGTCCCAGATCCAGACCCCGGCCAGGTTCCGCATCCGACCGGCCGCCAGCTGGTCAGCGAGCAACTGCCGCAGGAACAGGCTGTTGCCGCCGGTGAGCTGGCGGAACCGGGCGGCACTGCGGGCGTCCACGGGGCCGCCGAGCGTGGTCTCGATCACCTCGCGGGTCGCCTCGGCCGAGAGCGGCTCCAGATCCAGGCGGGTCAGCAGGCCGTCTTTCCACAACGCCGTGACGGCGTCGGGTTCCGCGCCGCCGGTACGCATGGTGACCACCAGCCGCGCCCCGCCGGACTGGGCCAGCTGGTGGACAACCAGGGCCGACAACCCGTCGAGCAGGTGCGCGTCATCGACACCCACCAATACTCGGCCTCGATCCTGTTGCAGCACAAAGGAATCGATTACCCGTCGCACGCTCTGCCACGGGTCGACCGGCTCACTCAGCACACCGATGAACGCGCCGAGCGGCAGCGCCCGCGCCGACTCGGTGCCTACGATCCACTGGGTACGCCCACCCGCGATCTTGGCCTGTCGCAACACTTCGCGCGCCAGCCAGGTTTTTCCCACCCCCGCCGCCCCGGCGATCAGCACGCCCGCCTGCGCACCGGTCCCTCTGAGGGCACGGCGGATGGCTGCCAATTCGCTGGCACGCCCGGTCAACGGCGCGGCGCCGATCACCCCGCGACTATAACGTTCGTCAGCGCTGTCGGATGGTGGCGCGGCCCGCCTTCGGTGGCACGACGGCCGGCCTGCCCAGCAAAGTGACCTCCATCAGCCGACGGACCGTGAGGCGTGCGGCTTGGTCGGTGTCGAAGTGTATGAGCCGGCCGATGTCGACGGCGAGTGCGAACGCGGCGTGCACGGCGTATCGCGCCCGCCCGATCTTGAGCTCCGGTCGCGCCTCCACCGCGAGGCGCGCCCAGGATTCGACGGTGGACCGCTGAATGTTGTACAGCAGGATCGCATCGGTCTCGGGCAGGTTGTGCCGCTCGGTGTAGTACACGCACGCCAGTTCGGGATTGGCCAGCGACCGCGCCACGTAGGCGTCGACCAGCTGTGCAAGCGCCTGTTCCGGGTCGCTGTTGGCGGCCAGGCTGGTGGACAGATCGGCGAGCAACTGATCGGCCATCCGCCGATACGACACGGCGAGGATGTCGGCTTTGCCGGGGAAGTAACGGTAGATGCTGCCCACCGGCAAGCCGACCGCGGAGGCGATATCGTCCATCCCGGTTTCCCGGTAGCCATGCTCGTAGAACAACCGCATCGATTCGCGCAACAGCAGTTCGTACTCCCCGCCCGTGCCCGAGAACGGGGCCGGCGGCGCCGTGCGGGGCGCAGTCCCGCGCCGGGTCGGCAGGTCGGTCAGCAGCACCGCGGCGCAGATGTCGTTCAGGGTCTCCCGAATCTCGCCGTTGCTGAGGCGGGAACGGTGGTCGGTGATGCTGCCGATCACGCTCAGAATCGCGGCCGACAAGCTCCAGCGTTGGTGCGAGGTGAGTTTCGGCCGCAGCTCCATCAGGGGTCGCTGCAGGCGGCGGTTGACCAACTTGAGTTGATCGGCAAGTGCGCTCTGGTCGGCGCCGTGCAGGTAGCGGCCTTCCCAGCGGTACAACCCCCCGGCGGTGCGGTTGGCGATGGTGGTTTCGATCAGCGCGCCGATCAACAGCCGGACGGTCTCACCGGGATCGGCGTCGTCGGACAGGTTCTCTGCGAAATCGGTTGCGTCGACCAGGTGCTGCCCGAGTGCCAGCACAGCATCCCGGAACAGGTCGTACTTGCCTTGGGAGTGCCGGTAGAGAGCCGCCGCGGAAATCCCCACCCGGGCGGCGATGTTCTCCATACTCACCGCGTGATAGCCCAATTCGCTGAACGCGTCGGAGGCAGCGCGGGCTATCTGCTCCTTGCGGTCCTTCGGACGCCGCTTGACTTCCTTGGCGGAGGTGCGGCGCGCCTGGGGCATGTAGATCACCGTAGCCGCGCGGCCTGGGTACGGAGGGACGAACGTGCTCATTCGGCTCCGGGCGCCTCGATCAGGAACCGCGGGGTGCGCGGTCGCGCCACATCACCGGCAGTGCGAGATCGGCCAGGACGGTACGCAACAGCGTCGGATAGTTGGTGATGAGCCCGTCCACCCCGGCGCCGATCTGCTCGCGCATCGCCTCGACGTCGTCGACGGTCCAGGGAATCACCTTGAGTCCCAACGCGTGCGCTCGAGCAACGAAGGCGGTGTCGACCAGACGGTAGTCCGGCGACAGGATGTCCGCCCCGACCATCGCGGCGCCGAGCATCGGGTCACCCACGATCCCCGGATCGATGTGAGCGGTCCATGGTGAACCCGGCACCCAGGTTTGCGCACTCCACAACGCCACCAACGGAATCGACGGCTCGGCCTGGCGCACCAGCGGCAGCGTGCGCCAGTCGAAGCTCTGGATCTGCACCCGGTCCGTGGTGCCGGCGGCCCGGACCGCGGCCAGCACGGCGTCGACGAACTCCTGCGGGCCGGCGGTGGCCCCCGGCCGATCCGCCTGCACTTTGGTTTCGATGTTGTACCCGACACCGGCCGACACGGTGTCGGCGAACACTTCGGACAAGGTGGCGATCTTGTTGCCCCACACCACTTCTGCTGCGGGAAACTGCGGGTCGGGCCGGCCGCAGTCCAAGGTGCGGAGCTGCGCCAGGGTCAGCTCGTGCACCTGGCTGCCCACGTACGGATAGGCCGGGTCACCGGTGAACGCCGGCGCGGTGTCGGCACAGGCAGTGGCCTCGATGACCGTGTCGTGCCACACCACAGGTTGGCCGTCCTTGGTGATACCGACATCCAATTCGATTGTGCTGACCCCTGTTTCGACCGCCTTGCGGAAGGCACGCAGCGACTCGCCGGTGGTCTCACCGCGCCCCCCCGCGTGGGCCTGCACATCGAAGCCGACCGGTTGCGCCGACGCCACCGGCACCCACGCCGCCCCCGCTATTGCCGAGCAGACGCAAAAGCCCGCGACACGCCGAAGATTCCGGAGCTTTTGCGTCTGCTCGGCCAGGGAAAGTCACCCCCGGCGCTGGCGAGCAATCTCGGCGAGCACCACCCCGGCGGCGACCGCGGCGTTCAGCGATTCGGTCTGACCCGCCATCGGGATGGACACCACCTGATCGCAGTTCTGCCGCACCAGCCGCGACAGTCCCTTGCCCTCGGAACCGACGACGACCACCATCGGATCGGTGCCGTCCAGATCGTCGAGCACTGTGTCGCCCCCGGCGTCCAGACCCACCACCCGCAGGCCCCGTCCGGCCCAATCCTTCAGCGTCCTGGTCAGATTGGTCGCCCGGGCCACCCGTATCCGGGCCGCCGCCCCGGCGCTGGTGCGCCACGCGACCGCGGTCACCGAGGCGGAGCGGCGCTGCGGGATCAGCACACCGTGGCCGCCGAACGCCGCCACCGAACGCACGATCGCGCCGAGGTTGCGCGGGTCGGAGATATTGTCCAGCGCCACCAGCATTGCCGGTGGCGTGGCGAGTGCGGTGGCGACCAGATCATCGGGATGGGCGTAGTCATAGGGCGGCACCTGCAACGCGATGCCCTGGTGCAGGTGGTTGGCCGTCATGCGGTCCAGGTCGGTGCGCGGCACCTCGAGAATCGCGATGCCCGAATCGGCCGCGCGGGAGACGGATTCGGTCAGTCGCTCGTCGGCCTCCGAACCCAGTGCGACATAGAGCGCCGTCGCCGGGACCCCCGCACGCAGGCATTCCAGGACCGGATTGCGGCCCAGTACCGTTTCGGTCTCGTCGACCTTGCGGGCCGGGCGCTGGGCTTGCGGCTTGGCCCGCTTGGCCGCCGGATGGTGCGGGCGCAGATGCGCCGGGGGCGTGGGTCCGCGCCCCTCCAGTCCGCGGCGACGCTGGCCACCCGAGCCGACGGTCGGCCCTTTCTTGGAGCCGGATTTGCGGATCGCCCCGCGGCGCTGCGAGTTGCCGGCCACTACTTGCCGCCACCGCTCAGCGTCCACTGCGGACCGTCGGCGGTGTCGGTGACCTCGATACCGGCCAGCTTGAGCCGGTCCCGGATCTCGTCGGCCAGTGCCCAGTTGCGCTCCTCGCGCGCCTTCTGCCGATTCTTCAATTCGGACTGGACCAGCACGTCCACCGCCGCCAGCGCGGCCGATGTCTCGTCTTTGGATTCCCAGCGCTCGTCGAGCGGATCGCAACCCAGGATGCCCATCATCGCGCGGATCGAGGACGCGCTGCGCAGCGCGCCCTCGTGGTCGCCGGCGTCCAGCGCGCGGTTGCCGTCGGCACGGGTCTGGTGAATCTCGGCCAGCGCCATCGGCACGGACAGGTTGTCGTCGAGCGCGCCGGCGAAGCGCGGGGTCCATTCGCCGGGTACGACGGCACCGACTCGGCTGCGGACCCGGTGCAGGAAGTCCTCCAACCCGACATAAGCGCTGACCGCGTCCTGCAGTGCGGTCTCGGTGTATTCCAGCATCGAGCGGAAATGCGCGCTGCCCAGGTAGTAGCGCAGTTCGGCGGGTCGCACCCGTTCCAGCATCGCCGGGATGGCCACCACGTTGCCCAGCGACTTGCTCATCTTCTCGCCACCCATGGTCAGCCAGCCGTTGTGCAGCCAGTAACGAGCGAACCCGTCGCCGGCGCTGCGGCTCTGCGCGATCTCGTTCTCGTGGTGCGGGAAGATCAAATCCATTCCACCGCAATGGATGTCGAATTCCGGTCCGAAATAGGTGCGGGCCATCGCCGAACATTCCAGGTGCCAGCCGGGACGCCCGCGCCCCCACGGCGAAGGCCACGACGGCTCGCCCGGCTTCTCCCCCTTCCACAGGGTGAAATCGCGCTGATCGCGCTTGCCGGTGGCCACGCCCTCGCCCTGGTGCACGTCGTCGATCCGGTGCCCGGAGAGCTGGCCGTACTCGGGGTAGCTGAGGACGTCGAAGTACACATCGCCGGCGGCGGCGTACGCATGACCGGTTTCGATCAGGCGTTCCATTAATTCGACCATCTGCGTGATGTGACCGGTGGCCCGGGGCTCCGCCGACGGCGGCAGCACACCGAGCGCGTCGTAGGCGGCGGTGAAGGCTCGCTCATAGGTGGCCACCCACTCCCACCAGGGCCGGCCCGCCGCGGCGGCCTTGGTCAGGATCTTGTCCTCGATGTCGGTCACGTTGCGGATGAACGAGACCTCGTAGCCGCGAGCGATCAACCAGCGGCGCAGGATGTCGAAGGCCACACCGCTGCGGACGTGCCCGATGTGCGGCAGCGTGTCCGGAGTCGCGCCACACAGGTAGATGGAGACGTGGCCGGGCCGGATCGGCACGAAATCACGCACGGCACCTGTTGCCGTGTCATGGAGCCGCAGGACGGCACGATCGGTCACGACGTGCCAGCTTACTGCCTGCACCGCGGCCGGGGCGCCGCGCGGCCTAGCGGAGCGGAATGACCATCGCGGTCGCGATGGCGGCCAGACCCTCGCCGCGCCCGGTGAGACCGAGCCCGTCGGTAGTCGTGGCCGACACCGATACCGGCGCGTTGAGCAACCGCGACAACACCGCCTGCGCCTCGGAACGGCGCGGGCCGATCTTCGGCCGGTTGCCGATCACCTGGACCGCCGCATTGCCCACCCGGTAGCCCTCCGCGGCGAGCAGCTGGACGACGTGCCTGAGCATGTCGGCGCCGCTGACGCCCTGCCAGCGGGGATCGTCGACGCCGAAGACGCCACCGATGTCACCGAGCCCGGCGGCAGACAGTACCGCGTCACACAGCGCATGCGCCGCGACGTCGCCGTCGGAGTGTCCGGCGCAGCCGTCCACGCTGGGGAATAGCAGGCCGACCAGCCAGCACGGCCGCCCGGGTTCGATGGGGTGCACGTCGACGCCCAACCCGACGCGTGGCTGCTGGATCACGTCCGCACCACCGACCTGGCCAGCTGCAGATCCAGCTGGGTGGTGATCTTGAAGGCCAGCGGGTCGCCGTCGACCACCTGGATCCGGCCGCCGATCTGCTCCACCAGCGACGCATCGTCGGTGAAGCCGGCAGTGCCGGCGTGCTGGTAGGCGCGCACCAGCAGCTCGGTGGCGAAACCTTGCGGCGTCTGCACCGCGCGCAGACCGGCCCGCTCCGGCGTCCCCAGCACCACGCCGTTGGCGTCGACGGCCTTGATGGTGTCCGCCAACGGCAGGCCGGGTACCACCGCCTGGTGACCCGCCCGCAGCGCTTCGACGACCCGCGCGATCAGCGACGGCGGTGTCAACGGCCGCGCCGCATCGTGCACCAGGACGAACTCCGGCGGTTGGCCGAGCGCCGACAACGCCGACTGCACGGTCTCGGTGCGGGTCGGCCCCCCGGCCACGATCGTGGCGAGGTGTCCCAGGATCAGCTTGGCCTCGTCGGTGCGATCGGGCGGGACCGCGACGATCACGGAGTCCACCACGCCGGAGGCCCGCAGACCCTCGAGGGTGCGCTCGACCAGCGAACGGCCTTCGAGTTGATAGAACGCCTTAGCGACGCCGGCAGCCAGACGCTGCCCGGACCCTGCGGCCGGGATTATCGCGACGACCTTTCCCGCGCTCACCTACGAGCTCCGGGGAATTCAGGAGGCGGCGGCCAGGACCTCGTCGAGAATGGTGTCCGCCTTGGCCTCGTCGGTGCTCTCAGCCAGGGCCAATTCGCCGACCAGGATCTGGCGCGCCTTGGCTAGCATCCGCTTCTCGCCCGCCGAGAGACCGCGCTCCTGATCGCGCCGCCACAGGTCGCGCACGACCTCGGCCACCTTGTTGACATCGCCGGAGGCGAGCTTCTCGAGGTTGGCCTTGTACCGGCGGGACCAGTTGGTGGGCTCTTCGGTGTGCGGAGCACGCAGCACCTGGAAAACTTTGTCGAGGCCTTCCTGGCCCACGACATCACGGACACCGACGTACTCGGCGTTGTCCGCCGGGACTCGAACGGTCAGGTCGCCCTGCGCGACTTTCAAGACGAGATACTCTTTTTGCTCCCCTTTGATGGTTCGAGTTTCGATCGCCTCGACTAACGCAGCACCGTGGTGTGGATAGACAACGGTGTCACCGACCTTGAAGATCATCTGATTCGAGCCCCTTTCGTTAGCTGAGTCTAACACGCGGGCCCGACGCGTGGGGAACAACGGTGCAGGTCAGAGGCACGCCGGGTGCATATTAGGTCTTGACAGGCGGGCCAGGACGTGCAGGGGGACCATCTTCGGTGGCGCATTCAGTCCCTTGGGCACGGGCCCGAATCCGCCCTCCGAGAATATCTGGCCGGCCCCTGCCGGAGTTCAGCGGGCACCGGGCACAAGCTGGCCGGCACCCGATATCGGGTGTCCCCGCTACCGCCGACGATGCGTTGCTACTACTGTCCATAGTTGAAATCCGGGACCAGGAGGCATTGAGTGAACCGCTTCAACATCCGACTGCCGCTGCGCCTGGCCAAGCTGACCACCTGGGTGGCAACCGCTGGTGTGGCGGCGGCCGTGCTCAGTGGTTGTGGGACCGGCCAGATCTCGCAGACCGCCGCCCAGGAACCCGCCGTCAACGGCAACCGGCTCACCATCGGCAACGTGGCGCTGCGCGACATCCGGATCCAGGCCGCGCAGACCGGTGACTTCCTGCAGCCCGGCCGCACCGTGGAGCTGGTGCTGGTGGCCGTCAACAGCTCGCCGTACGAGGCCGACCGGTTGACCGGCATCACCAGTGACATCGGGCAGGTGACGTTGTCCGGGGACCCCAAGCTGCCGGCCGCCGGGATGCTGTTCGTCGGGACACCGGACGGTCAGACCGTGGCGCCGGGGCCCCCGGGAGCCAACGGCGTCGCGAAAGCGACCGTGAACCTGTCCAAGCCGATCACCAACGGCCTCACCTACCAGTTCAGCTTCAAGTTCGAAAAGGCCGGCGAGCGCAGCGTCCAGGTACCGATTTCGGCCGGTGTGGAGCAGGCGCAGGAACGCGCGCCGCACCACTCCTGAACCAGCCTGTCGATACCGGGATCTGTCACCCCCCGGCGATAGCGTCACGGCGTGGCCAATGCGCGTTCGCAATACCGCTGCTCGGAATGCAGTCATGTCAGCGCCAAGTGGGTGGGCCGCTGCCTGGACTGCGGCAGCTGGGGCACCGTTGAAGAATCCGCTGTCCTGACTGCGGTCGGCAGTGGCCGGCGCTCGCCCCCGTCGTCGTCGCGTGCCGTGCCGATCAGTTCGGTCGAGCCCGACAGCAGCCGGCATCGTCGCACCGGGGTCGGCGAACTGGACCGGGTGCTGGGTGGCGGTGTCGTGCCCGGCTCGGTGACGCTGCTGGCCGGGGACCCCGGGGTGGGCAAGTCCACCCTGCTGCTCGAGGTGGCCCACCGCTGGGCGCAGCGCGGGCAACGCGCGTTGTACATCTCCGGCGAGGAGTCCGCCGGGCAGATACGGCTGCGCGCCGACCGGATCGGCGGCGGCGGGACGTTCGACGAGGTCTATCTGGCCGCCGAGTCCGACTTGCACGCCGTCCTGGCCCATATCGAGACGGTGCGGCCGGCGCTGGTCATCGTCGATTCGGTACAGACGATGTCGACCAGCGAGGCCGACGGCGTGGCCGGCGGGGTCACCCAGGTGCGTGCCGTGACGGCCGCGCTGACCGCCGTCGCCAAGACCAGTGGCGTGGCGATGATTCTGGTCGGTCACGTCACCAAGGATGGGGCGATCGCCGGGCCGCGCTCGCTCGAGCACCTGGTGGACGTGGTGCTGCACTTCGAAGGCGACCGCAACGGATCGTTGCGGATGGTCAGAGGGATCAAGAACCGGTTCGGCGCTGCCGATGAGGTCGGCTGCTTTTTGATGCACGACAACGGCATCGAAGGCGTCTCCGATCCCTCACACCTCTTCCTGGACCAGCGGCCGACCCCGGTGCCCGGCACCGCGATCACGGTGACCTTGGACGGGAAGCGTCCGCTGATCGGGGAAGTCCAGGCCTTGCTGGCCGTCCCGAACGGCGGTTCGCCGCGGCGGGCGGTCAGCGGTATCGACCATTCCCGGGCCGCGATGATCACCGCGGTGCTGGAAAAGCACGCCGATTTGAAGCTGGGCGTCACCGAGATCTATCTGTCGACGGTGGGCGGCATGCGGTTGACCGAACCGTCGGCGGACCTGGCGATCGCCACGGCGCTGGCCTCGGCGTACCACAGCCTGCCGCTGCCCACCACTGCGGTGATGATCGGCGAAGTGGGCCTGGCGGGCGACCTGCGCCGGGTCCACGGCATGGAGCGGCGGCTGACCGAGGCTGCCCGGCAGGGCTTCACCGTGGCGCTGATTCCACCGGGTTGTGCTGCCGTCCCGACGGGGATGCGGGCGTTGAGTGCGGCCACCATCGGCGAGGCGATGCACCACATCGTCGCCATCGCCGATCACCGCGCCGCCCGGCCGCGACGGAACCCGCCGACGGGCGGCTCGGCATAAGGGTCCCGCCGGACCGCGCGGCATAGCAGAATGCACGCTGTGACCCGTCCGACCCTGCGTGAAGCTGTCGCCCGTCTAGCCCCCGGCACCGGGCTGCGCGACGGCCTGGAACGCATTTTGCGTGGCCGCACCGGCGCCCTGATCGTGCTCGGCCACGACGAGAGCGTCGAAGCCATCTGCGACGGCGGCTTCTCGCTCGACGTGCGCTACGCACCTACCCGGCTGCGCGAACTGTGCAAGATGGACGGCGCCGTCGTGCTCTCGACCGACGGCAGCCGCATCGTGCGGGCCAACGTCCAGCTGGTCCCGGACCCGTCGATACCCACCGACGAGTCGGGGACCCGGCACCGCTCGGCGGAACGGTCCGCGATCCAGACCGGCTACCCGGTGATCTCGGTCAGCCACTCGATGAACATCGTGACGGTGTACGTCGGCGGCGAACGCCACGTCCTGGCCGATTCCGCGACCATTTTGTCCCGGGCCAACCAGGCCATCGCAACCCTGGAACGGTACAAGACACGCCTGGACGAGGTCAGCCGGCAGCTCTCACGGGCCGAGATCGAAGATTTCGTGACACTGCGCGAAGTGATGACGGTGGTGCAGCGGCTCGAGCTGGTCCGCCGCATCGGCCTGGCCATCGACTCCGACGCTGTGGAGCTGGGCACCGACGGCCGCCAACTGCGCCTACAGCTGGAGGAACTGCTGGGCGGCAACGACACCGCCCGCGATTTGATCGTGCGCGACTACCACGCCAACCCCGAACCGCCGACCACGGCACAGATCGCCGCCACGCTCAACGAGCTGGACGCGCTGTCGGACACCGACCTGCTCGAACTCACCGCGCTGGCCAAGGTCTTCGGGTATCCGACGACCGCCGAGGCACAGGATTCGGCGCTGAGCCCGCGCGGCTACCGCGCCATGGACGGCATCCCCCGGCTGCAGTTCGCCCACGTCGACCTGCTGGTGCGGTCATTCGGAACGTTGCAGGGGCTGCTGGCGGCCAGCGCCAACGATTTGCAGTCCGTCGACGGCATCGGGGCGATGTGGGCCCGACACGTGCGCGAAGGACTCTCGCAACTGGCCGAGTCTACGATCGCGGATCACTGAGAAGTCAGTGATCCCCGGCGGCTATCCGCCCGACGGCGGCGCCTCGGGTTGCGGTGCCTGGGCGGGTCCCGGTGCGGGGGCAGGCCCGGGTGGTTGCGGTGGCTGGTTCAGCACGAACGGAACCGGTTGTGAGCGCAGATTTCCGAGCTGGACGACCAGGTTGTAGGTGCCGGGTCCGATGGCCGGTCGTGGCAGCGGGCAGTGCTGCGCGGACCCCATGCCGGTCCAGGTCACCGCGGTGGTCACCTGCTCGCCCGGGGTGAACGTCTTGACCAGGGTCTCGTTGGACGGCGCGCAGTCCAGGTTGGACCACAGCCGCTTGTTGTCCAGCGAGTACACGTAGGCGGCCAGCACGGCGGCTCCGACATCGCGTTTGCAGGACACCAGCCCGATGTTGGTGACCACCATCGTGAATTTCGGCTGGTCGCCGATGAAGTACTGCGGCGCGTTGGTCAGTCCTTTGACCGCCAGCGTCGAGTCCGGGCAGTCGTCACCCTCTTTGAGCACCGGTGGCGGCTGCACCGCACCCGTCGGCGTGGGCGACTCGGGGTTGATCGTTCCCGGCGGCGCGCCGGCCGGGGCCTGCGTCTGTCCGGCCGGCTGCGGCGACTGCGCCCCAGGCGCCTGGGGTGCGTCCGACCCCGGGTGTCCCTGAGCCGAGGTCGGCTTGTCAGCAGGCTTCGCTCCGGCGTTACTACTGACGAATGCGATGACGATGGCTACGGCGATCCCGACCGCGACGACCGCGATGCCCAGGGCAAGTCCCCTGCGCCGCCAGTAGATCTCGGTAGGTAGCGGGCCTCGTGGTTCCAGATCCAGCACATTTCCACGGTAGGGCCAGGTCACGCCGACTCGCTTGACCTGCCTCGGCGTGTCGCCGAGTTAGCTGGCCGATTGCCGTGTAGTGGCGGCCAGCGCATCGAGCGATCAGCTCTGCGGCTCGGCCCCGATGTCGCCCTCGTGATGCACCAGCACCGCCCGTCCCTCGGCCAGGCGATAGGTCACACCGGCTATTCCCACCGTGCCGGCCGCCACACGGTCCGAGATGACGGTCGAACGCTCCATCAGCTGCGCAGCCGTCTCACGTACATGGCGCGCCTCGAACTCGTCGACCCGGGACAGCCCGTCACGACGGCCCATCAGAATCGTCGTCACGACCCGCTCCACCAGATCCCGCACGAAACCGACCGGTATGTCACCGTCGTCGAGGGCGCTCAATGCGGCCTTGATCGCGCCACAACTGTCATGGCCGAGGATGACGACCAACGGCACTTCCAGAACTGCCACCGCGTACTCGATCGATCCCAGCACTGCCGCATCGATCGCCTGCCCAGCCGTACGGACCACGAACACGTCGCCCAAGCCCTGGTCGAAGATGAGCTCGGCGGCCACCCGACTATCCGAGCAACCGAAGATGACCGCGGTCGGCTTCTGGCCGGTCGCCAGGCTGGCGCGGTGATCGACGCTTTGGCTGGGGTGCAGAGGCTTACCGGCGACGAATCGCTCGTTACCCTCACAGAGTGCTTTCCATGCGGAGATCGGGTTGCTGTTGGGCATGTCTGACATTGTGCCGCACCGCCCGGTGATTGACTCCGCGTACATATCAGTCGCCAATCTTTTGAGCTGGTATGAGAAAACCCAGCGTGACCTGCCGTGGCGACAGCCCGACGTCAGCGCCTGGCAGATCCTGGTCAGCGAGTTCATGCTGCAGCAGACACCGGTGGCCCGGGTGCTGCCGATCTGGACCGAATGGGTGCAGCGCTGGCCCACCCCGTCGGCGACGGCCGCCGCCACCGCTGCGGACGTGCTGCGGGCGTGGGGCAAGTTGGGTTACCCGAGGCGGGCCAAGCGCCTGCACGAGTGTGCGGTTGTCATCGCACGCGACCACGGGGATGTGGTCCCCGACGACGTCGAGGTCCTATTGACGCTGCCGGGTGTCGGCAGCTACACCGCGCGGGCGGTGGCGTGCTTCGCTTATCGCCGGCGGGTGCCGGTGGTGGACACCAACGTGCGCCGGGTAGTGGCCCGCGCCGTGCACGGGCGCGCCGATGCGGGGACGCCGTCGGCCGTCCGTGACCACGCCGACGTGAGTGCATTGCTGCCCGATGACGAACGCGCGACCAGGTTTTCGGTGGCGCTGATGGAACTGGGCGCCCTGGTGTGCACGGCCCGCGCCCCGAAATGCGGGGTGTGCCCGCTCGACGACTGCAGGTGGCGACGGGCCGGCTTCCCGGCTGCGACCGGGCCGGCGCGGCGCGTGCAGAGCTACGCCGGGACCGATCGTCAGGTCCGGGGTCGGCTGATGGATGTGTTGCGCGACAACGACTCTCCAGTCACCCGCGCGCAGTTGGATCTCGCTTGGCAGAGCGACCCCGCGCAACGAGACCGGGCGCTGTATTCGTTACTGGACGACGGCCTGGTGACCCAGACCGCCGACGGCCGCTTCGCGTTGGCCGGCGAGGAGTGAGTTTTCAGGCCACACCGGTCACGAATGTTTCGACCGCACGCCGGTACACTTCCGGCGCCTCGTCGTGCACCAGGTGGCCGGCTGCGGGGACATTCACATACGTTGTCGGCACGTCACTTTCGTGCATCTTCCGCATCTGTCCCGGCGGGGTCACGGAGTTGCCGGCCTCGATCAGCAGGCTCGGCGCGCGCACCGCCCGCCACTGCGCCCAGTAGTCGCGCAGTCCCCACTGCGCGGCGATCTCGATCCACCGTGCCGTGTGACCGTGCAACCGCCAACCCGTCTCGGTGCGGTCGAACGCTTCCAGGAAGTACTGTCCGGCAACAGGACCGAATTCGGCGAATACCCGCTCCGCAGAGTCGAATTCGACCGGTAGGGCGTGCAACCACGGCTCCCAGGGACCGGTGGTACGCCCGACGAAGTCCGGTGCCATGTCTTCCACCACCAGCGCCGCGACCAACTCGGGGCGCTCGGCCGCCAGACACCACGAATGCAGGGCGCCCATCGAATGCCCGACGAGCGTGACCGGCACACCTAAACCGTGCACCGCGTCGCCGAGGTCGGCCACGAAACGTTCGGTGCTGATCGGCTGGGGATCGTCGACGTCACGACCGCGGTGCCAGGGCGCATCGTAGGTGTAGACCGCGCCCAGCCGGGTGAGCCACGGCAACTGGCGGGACCAGGTGGTCCCGCGGCCCATCAGGCCGTGCACCAGGACCAGTGGCCTGCCCTGTCCGCCGCGGTGGGTCAACAGATCGGTGGCCATGCCGGGCACGGTAACCTAACGGAATGCCAGTGGTGAAGATCAACGCAATCGAGGTGCCTGCCGACGCTGGTCCGGAGCTGGAGAAGCGGTTTGCTCATCGCGCCCACGCGGTGGAGAACTCGCCGGGTTTCCTCGGCTTTCAGCTGCTGCGTCCGGTCAAGGGTGAAGACCGCTACTTTGTCGTGACGCACTGGGAATCCGATGAAGCGTTCCAGGCGTGGGCCAGTGGGCCGGCCATCCAGGCCCACGCCGGGATGAACAAAAACCCGGTGGCCACCGGCGCTTCGCTGCTGGAATTCGAGGTCGTGCTCGACGTTGCAGGCAACGCGCCCGCCGAGTAACCGGCGCCGCGTCGCGGCGCTGGCCGCGACCGCCGCGCTGGTGGTGACGCTGACCCCCGGGTGCGCGTCGTCCCCGACGCCCTCGGCGAACGCGGCGAACCCGGGGCGCCGGATCGAAACCACCACTCCCCCAGGTCTGCGGGCCCAGCAGACGCTGGACATGCTCAACTCCGACTGGCCGATCGGACCGGTGGGCGTCGGTACCCTGGCCACCCCGGACAAGGTCGACTCGGTGCAAGCCACCATGGAAAGCCTCTGGTGGGACCGGCCGTTCGACCTCAACAGCGCGGACATCGGCGCCAACGTGGCCACCCTGCACCTGATCTCGTCCTACGGTGCGCGACAGGACATCCGGATACACACCGACGACACCGGCCAGGTCGACCGGTTCGATCTCGACACCCAACCACCCCCACCGATCACCGCGTGGCGTGATGTCGACGCCGTGCTGAGCAAGACCGGCGCCCGCTACTCCTACCAGGTGGCCAAGATCGACAACGGCCAATGTGCCCGGGTGGCCGGCGCCAACACCGAGACAGCGCTGCCGCTGGCGTCGATCTTCAAGCTGTACGTGCTGCATGCTCTCGCCACCGCGGTCACGCGCGGCACGGTGTCCTGGGAGGACCAGCTGACCGTGACCACCAAGAGCAAAGCCGTCGGGTCCTCCGGGCTGGAACTGGCCCCCGGTGATCACGTTTCGGTGCGCACGGCGGCGGAGAAGATGATCGCCAACAGCGACAACATGGCGACCGATCTGCTGATCGACAGGTTGGGCACCCACGCTGTCGAGGAAGCCCTGGCCACCGCCGGCCACCACGATCCGGCCAGCATGACGCCCTTCCCCACCATGTACGAGTTGTTCTCGGTCGGCTGGGGACAGCCCGATCTGCGGGAGCGATGGCAGCACGCCTCCCAGCAGGAGCGCGCCGCGCTGCTCGCGCAGGCGAATTCCACTGTCTATCAACCTGATCCGACTCGTGCGCACACTCCGGCCTCGGCGTTCGGCGCCGAATGGTACGGCACCGCTGAGGACATCTGCCGGGTGCATCTGGCGCTGCAGGCCGACGCGGTCGGTCCCGCCGCACCTGTGCGGAAGATCCTGTCCGCCGTTGCCGGCATCCAGCTGGACCGCAATGTGTGGCCGTACATCGGCGCGAAAGCCGGCGGCCTGCCCGGAGATCTGACGTTCAGCTGGTACGCCGTCGACAAGACCGGCCAACCCTGGGTGGTCAGCTTCCAGCTGAACTGGCCGCGCGATCACGGGCCGACGGTGACCAGCTGGATGCTCAAGGTCGCCAAGCAGGCCTTCGCGCTGATCGAACCGCGCTGACCCCGAGGACCTGGTCGCCGGCCGATAGTTTTACGAGCGGCGCCGGGCCAGCTGAGCAGCCGTCGTCAGACGACTCCTGCTACTGGGCCTCGTGCGCCCCGGCCTTGGCCAAGTCCGGCTCGGTCGGCTTACGCGCACCGGTGAAGGTGAACTTCGCTTCCTCGCCCGAACCTTCGCCGTCCCAGTTCTCGACGTCGACGGTGACGACCTGCCCCGGACCGACCTCCTCGAACAGGATCTTCTCCGAGAGCTGGTCCTCGATCTCGCGCTGGATGGTGCGCCGCAGCGGACGGGCACCCAGCACCGGGTCGAAGCCGCGCTTGGCCAGCAGTGCCTTGGCCTTGTCGGTGAGCTCCATCGACATGTCCTTGGTCTTGAGCTGCTTGCCGACCCGCTCGATCATCAGGTCGACCATCTGGATGATCTCTTCGCGAGTCAACTGGTGGAAGACGATGATGTCGTCGATGCGGTTCAGGAACTCCGGGCGGAAGTGCTTCTTCAGCTCGTCGTTGACCTTCTGCTTCATCCGCTCGTAGTTGTTGTCCCCGCCACTCTGGCTGAACCCGAGGCCGACCGGCTTGGAGATGTCGGAGGTGCCCAGGTTCGACGTGAAGATCAGCACGGTGTTCTTGAAGTCCACCGTGCGGCCCTGACCGTCGGTGAGTCGTCCGTCTTCGAGGACCTGCAACAGGCTGTTGTAGATCTCCTGGTGCGCCTTCTCGATCTCGTCGAACAGCACCACCGAGAACGGCTTGCGCCGCACCTTCTCGGTGAGCTGGCCACCCTCTTCATAGCCGACGTAGCCCGGAGGGGCACCGAACAGCCGCGACGCGGTGAAGCGGTCGTGGAACTCGCCCATGTCGATCTGGATGAGCGCGTCGTCGTCGCCGAACAGGAAGTTGGCCAGCGCCTTGGACAGCTCGGTCTTCCCGACCCCGGACGGGCCGGCGAAGATGAACGAACCCGACGGGCGCTTGGGGTCTTTCAGCCCGGCGCGGGTACGGCGGATGGCCTTGGAGACGGCCTTGACGGCATCCACTTGGCCGATGATCCGCTTGTGGATCTCGTCCTCCATGCGCAGCAACCGGGTGGTCTCGGCCTCGGTGAGCTTGAACACCGGGATACCGGTCCAGTTGCCCAGCACCTCGGCGATCTCGTTGTCGTCGACCTCGGCGACCACGTCCATGTCCCCGGAGCGCCACTGCTTTTCCCGCTCGGCGCGCTGGGCGACCAGTTGCTTCTCCCGGTCCCGCAGGCTGGCGGCCTTCTCGAAGTCCTGGGCGTCAATCGCCGACTCCTTCTCCCGGCGCGCGTCGGCGATCTTCTCGTCGAACTCGCGCAGGTCTGGCGGAGCGGTCATGCGCCGGATACGCATCCGGGCGCCGGCCTCGTCGATCAGGTCGATCGCCTTGTCCGGCAGGAAGCGGTCGTTGATGTAGCGGTCGGCCAGGGTGGCCGCAGCCACGATCGCGGAGTCGCTGATGGAGACCCGGTGGTGGGCCTCGTACCGGTCCCGAAGCCCCTTGAGGATCTCGATGGTGTGGGCCACCGTCGGCTCACCCACCTGCACCGGCTGGAAGCGGCGCTCCAGGGCGGCGTCCTTCTCGATGTACTTGCGGTACTCGTCGAGCGTGGTGGCGCCGATGGTCTGCAGCTCACCGCGGGCCAGCTTCGGCTTCAGGATGCTGGCCGCGTCGATCGCACCCTCGGCAGCACCGGCACCCACCAGCGTGTGCAGCTCGTCGATGAACAGGATGATGTCGCCGCGGGTGTTGATCTCCTTGAGCACCTTCTTCAGGCGTTCCTCGAAGTCACCGCGGTAGCGACTGCCGGCCACCAACGATCCCAGGTCCAGGGTGTAGAGCTGCTTGTCCTTCAGCGTCTCGGGAACCTCGCCGTGCACGATGGCCTGCGCCAGGCCCTCCACGACGGCGGTCTTGCCGACGCCGGGCTCGCCGATCAGCACCGGGTTGTTCTTGGTGCGGCGGCTCAGCACCTGCATGACCCGCTCGATTTCCTTTTCGCGGCCGATGACCGGGTCCAGCTTGCCTTCCATGGCGGCCGCGGTCAGGTTGCGACCGAACTGGTCGAGCACCAGCGACGTCGACGGGCTGCCGGATTCGCCGCCGCGACCACCGGTACCGGCCTCCGCGGCCTCTTTGCCCTGATAGCCGCTGAGCAGCTGAATGACCTGCTGACGCACCCGGGTCAGCTCGGCACCCAGCTTGACCAGGACCTGCGCCGCCACGCCCTCACCCTCGCGGATCAAGCCCAACAGAATGTGCTCGGTGCCGATGTAGTTGTGGCCGAGCTGCAGGGCCTCCCGCAGGCTCAGCTCGAGGACCTTCTTGGCGCGCGGGGTGAACGGGATGTGCCCGGACGGTGCCTGCTGACCCTGTCCGATGATCTCCTCGACCTGGCTGCGGACACCCTCCAGGGAGATTCCCAGCGATTCCAGCGACTTGGCCGCGACGCCTTCGCCCTCGTGAATGAGACCCAGCAGGATGTGCTCGGTGCCGATGTAGTTGTGGTTGAGCATCCTGGCTTCTTCTTGAGCCAGAACGACCACCCTGCGGGCACGGTCGGTAAAACGTTCAAACATCGGTTATTACCTGCTCTCCCTCACCATCGGTAGCTCCGTCGTGCAAAGACATCTGCCGGCACAGGGGCCGACTACCGCGTACCTGCCATCCACTCTAATGCTCGGCCCGTCAGGGCACTAACCTCACGGTGCGCAGCGACGCCGGAGCACAAGAGAATAACGGGGAAAAGCGACAATGCGTTTCCCATCTCCGGCGGTGATCGCTACGCCACAAGCGAAATGCAAAAAACCGGCGCCCAGGTTTAATACCTGGACGCCGGATCGCGCGTACTAGCAGTGCCGATCGGTCGCGACTACGTGGCCGCGTGGAAGGCGTCGATGACGTCGGCCGGGATGCGCCCCCGGGTCGAGACGTTGTGACCATTGCGACGCGCCCATTCCCGGATCGCGGCGCTCTGTTCGCGGTCGATGGCGCCGCGACCGCGCCCGGAACCCGAACGTCCGCGCCGCCGGCCGCCGACCCGACGTCCGGCCGCGACCCAACCCTTCAGGTCGTTACGCAGTTTCGCCGCATTTTTACTGGAAAGGTCGATCTCATAGGTCACCCCGTCAAGCCCGAATTCGACGGTTTCGTCGGCGGCGCCGGCACCGTCGAAATCATCGACCAAGGTGACGGTCACTTTTTTCGCCATTGGCTTACCCTCATGTTCTTCCTGTGCAGTTAGAGATGCAGTTCGGATAGACTCCCCGGTTCTCTAATCTGCCATAGGAAGTGGAAATACTCAATCCGACACAAGAGCAGTTCAGTTGGAGTGCGGCCGAACAATCGGGAACAAAACAGTCTCCCTAATTGACAGACCGGTCAAACACATCAACAACCGATCGATACCCATTCCGGTACCAGTGCACGGCGGCATACCAAACTCCAGAGCGGCCAGGAAATCCTCATCGAGAACCATAGCCTCGTCGTCACCGGCAGCTGCCGCGCGTGCTTGATCGGCAAATCTCTCGCGTTGCACTACCGGGTCATTCAATTCCGAGTAGCCGGTTGCCAGCTCGACTCCGTGCAGGTAGAGGTCCCACTTCTCGGTGACTCCGGCAATACTGCGGTGCTGGCGCGTCAAAGGCGTGGTCTCCACCGGGAAATCCCGGACAAATGTGGGCGCGGTCAAGCTCTTGCCCACTGCGTGCTCCCAGAGTTCTTCGACGAGTTTGCCGTGACCAAAGCCACGATCGTCCGGAATCTCGACATCTAGTCGGGCCGCGATCGCACGTAAGGTCTGCACCGAAGTCTGCGGTGTGATCTCTTCACCGAGCGCATCGGACAACGATAAATACATCTCCAGAGTTGCCCATTCTCCGTCGATGTTGTACACACTGCCATCCGGCATCGGAAGTTCTCTGGTTCCGATCGCCTCGTCGGCAACCTCTTGAATAAGCTCTCTGGTGACCAGTGCCGAATCGTCATAGGTGCCGTAGGTCTGGTAGGTCTCCAGCATAGAGAATTCCGGGGAATGCGTGGAATCGGTTCCCTCGTTTCGGAACACTCGATTTAGTTCGAAGACCTTGTCGAAACCACCGACGATGCAGCGCTTGAGGAACAGTTCCGGCGCGATCCGCAGGTACAGGTCGATGTCGAGGGCATTGGAATGGGTGACAAACGGTCGCGCCGCCGCACCACCGGCCAGCGTCTGCAGGATGGGCGTTTCGACTTCGAGGAATCCGCGCCGGTCCAGCGCGTTGCGCAGCGCCCGGATGACGGCGATCCGCTGCCTGGCCACGCTGCGCGCCTGCGGGCGCACGATCAGGTCGACGTAGCGTTGCCGTACCCGCGCCTCCTCGCTCATCTCTTTATGTGCAACGGGCAGCGGCCGCAGCGACTTGGCGGCCATCTGCCAGGAATCGGCGAGAACGGACAATTCGCCGCGACGTGAACTGATCACGGTGCCGTGCACATACACGATGTCGCCGAGGTCGACGTCGGCCTTCCACGCGTCCAGGGACTCCCGGCCGACTTTGTCCAGGCTGATCATCGCCTGCAACTGCGCGCCGTCGCCGTCCTGCAAAGTCGCGAAACACAGCTTGCCGGTGTTGCGCGCGAAGACCACCCGGCCGGCGACGCCGACGACGTCCTCGGTGGCGGTATCGGTCGGCAGATCGGGGTAGGCAGCCCGGATTTCGGCCAGCGTGTGCGTGCGCTCGATGGCCACCGGGTAGGGATCGTGGCCTTCAGCCAACAGGCGAGCGCGCTTGTCCCGGCGAATCCGAAACTGTTCGGGAAGGTCCGCGGCGGATTCTCGATCGGGGGCACTCACGACGTGCCAGCTTAAATGAACCCGCGGCGTGCGCCCCAATTGCGACTGTCAGCGCGCGGTCTTGAGCCGGCCGCGCTGGGCGTCCTGATTGCGCTCGAAGACCATCCGCAGGCCATCCAGGGTCAGGTGTTTGTCGTAGTGCTCGACGGTGTGCAGTTCCGGCAACAGCAGGGGTGCGGTATGTCCGGTGGCCACCACCGCGACGTCCTCACCGGCCGCGAAACCCTGCACATCGTCGCGGATGCGGCCGACCAGTCCGTCGACCAGGCCGGCGAAACCGAACACCGCGCCGGCCTGCATGCACTCGACGGTGTTCTTGCCCACCACGGACCGCGGCCGGGTCAGTTCGACCCGGCGCAGCGCCGCCGAGCGGGCCGCCGCGGCGTCCGAGGACACCTGCACGCCGGGCGCGATCGCGCCCCCGAGAAACTCCCCTTTGGCCGACACCACGTCCACGCAGATCGACGAGCCGAAGTCGACGACGATCGAGGCCTTGCCGAACTTGCTGAATGCCGCCAGGCAGTTGACGATCCGGTCGGCGCCGACCTCTTTGGGGTTGTCGACCAACAGCGGGATGCCGGTGCGGACGCCGGGCTCGATCAACACATGCGGCACCGACGGCCAGTACTGCTCGAGCATGATGCGCACCTCGTGCAGCACGGACGGAACGGTGGACAGCGCGGCGGCACCGGTCAGCCGCTCGGCATCCTCACCGATCAGGCCGTCGATGGTGAGCGCCAGCTCGTCGGCCGTGACCTCGGACTCGGTACGAATCCGCCACTGCTGCACCACTTTTGCGTGATCTTTGACCCCGGCCAGCAAGCCGACGACGGTGTGGGTGTTGCGGACATCGATCGCCAGCAGCACGGTTATCGCACGCCGATCCGCGGATCGAGTAGCTCATCCACGCCGTCGGGCACGAAGGCCGGGTCGTGGCCCAGGTCGATCTGCTTGTTCGCCGCGTCGACGAATACGATCCGCGGCTGGTAGGCGCGCGCCTCGGCATCCTCCATGGCTCCGTAGGCGATCAGGATCACCAGATCGCCCGGGTGGACGAGATGTGCTGCGGCACCGTTGATTCCGATTATCCCACTACCGCGTTCACCGGTGATCGCGTAGGTCACCAGCCGGGCGCCGTTGTCGATGTCGACGATGGTGACCTGTTCACCTTCGAGCAGGTCGGCGGCATCCATCAGATCTGCGTCGATGGTCACCGATCCGACGTAGTGCAAGTCGGCCTGGGTAACGGTGGCGCGGTGGATCTTCGACTTCAGCATCGTCCGTAACATCAGTTCCTCCAGTGTGATTCGTCCGACCCAGCGGTGTCGGCGACATTTCCGATTTGAATTGCAACGTTGTCCAGCAGGCGGGTGGCGCCCAGCCGCGCCGCGATCAGCAGCCGGCCGGATCCGCCGGTGGGTACCGGGCCCAGCTCGGTGTCGCGCAGTTGCAGGTAGTCGACCTGCAGGCCGGATGTCGCGTCCAGCACCGCCTGTGCCGCGTCCAGCGCGGCCTGCGCACCGAACGTCGCGGCGTGTGCCCCGGCCGTCAGGGCCGACGAAAGTGCCACCGCGAGTTCACGTTGCGCCGGGTCGAGGTAGCGGTTGCGCGACGACATCGCCAGCCCGTCGGATTCGCGCACCGTGGGCACTCCGACCACCCGCACATCGAGATTCAGGTCGGCGACCATCTGCCGGACCAGGACCAGCTGTTGATAGTCCTTCTCGCCGAAGAAAATCCGATCGGGACGCACGATCTGCAGCAGTTTCACCACGACGGTCAGCATCCCAGCGAAATGCGTTGGGCGCGAGGCGCCCTCGAGCTCGGCGGCGAGCGGACCGGGCTGCACGGTAGTGCGCATGCCGTCGGGGTACATGGCCCCGGCGGTCGGTGCGAACACGATCTCGACGCCTTCCTCCCGCAACATCGCGATGTCCTGGTCGAGGGTGCGCGGGTAGGCGTCGAGGTCTTCGTTGGCACCGAACTGCAACGGGTTGACGAAAATCGACACCACCACCACCGAGCCCGGCACCCGCTTGGCGGCGCGTACCAGCGTCAGGTGGCCGTCATGCAGGGCGCCCATGGTGGGCACCAACATGACTCGACGGCCGGTATGCCGCAGCGCCCGGGTAACCTCGGAAACCTCGCGCGGGACGGCGTACACGTTCAGCCGGCCGCGGTCGAACGTCGGCGCCTTGCCGGCGGTCATCGCGCCAGCACCTCGACGACGTCGGTGGGGGCATGGGCACGCTGCGCGGTGCGCAGCGCATTCACCCGGTACGCCTGGGCGAGGTGCGGATCAGCGCCTTCCAGCGCGCGCAGATGCCCGGCGACGGCGGCGGCGTCCCCGCGGGCGACCGGCCCGGTGAGTGCGGCCTGTCCGCGTTGCAGGGTGTTTTCCAGGGCCGCGCGGGCCAACGGTCCGACGATGCGCTCGGCGATGCCACCCGGCTGGTTCTCCACGGGCTGCTGCCCCAGCAGTTCGCCGCCGCGGATCGCGGTCCGCAGCGCCTCCAGCGCGTCGGCCAGCACCGTGACCAGGTGGTTGGAGGCGTGGGCCAGCGCGGCGTGATAGAGAACACGGGCGTCCTCGCGCACACTGAACGGCTCGCCACCCATTTCCAGCACCAGCGACTGCCCGATGGCGTAGCCGACGTCGTCGGCCGCGGTGATGCCGAAGCAGGTGTCGGCCAACCGGGCGATGTCCTCATCGGCGCCGGTGAAGGTCATCGCCGGATGAATCGCCAGCGGAATGCAGCCCTGCTCGCTCAGCGGGGACAGGACCGCGACGCCGTTGGCGCCGGAGGTGTGCGCCACGATGGTCCCGGGCCGCACCGCCGAGGTGGCCGCCAGGCCGGACACCAGGCCGGGCAGTTCGCTGTCGGTGACCGCCAGCACCAGTAGCTCAGCGGCGGCTGCGACGTCCGGCGGCGGCAGGACCGGGGTGTCGGGCAGCCGACGCTGTGCCCGGAGCAACGATGCGCGGGAGATGGCGCTGCACGCGACCACGACGTGATCGGCGCGCTCCAGCGCGACTCCCAGTGCGGTGCCCACCCGGCCGGCGGAGATGATCCCCACCTTGAGCCTGGCCGGGCGCAAACCGTCGAACTGCACCATCGCAGACGACCTCACAGATGTCTTTGTTCGTTCCAGTCCCGCAATTCGGGTACCGGACGGTCACCAAGACTCTAGTCGATCCGCCGGACGCAGCACAGCGTGTCAGCCGTCACGCCGCCGCCGGCGCCCACCGCCCGGCTGGACCTGGAGCCGCGCCATCAGGTCTGCGACCGTCTGCCCACCCGCCGGCTCCTCCGGGACATCGGACGCGTCGGCGTCGGCGCTGCGATGCCTGGATGCCGGGGGGGCGGGCGCCAACCGCGGGGACGCAGGCTCGGCCGGCGCGACGGACTCGTCCGGTCCGGAATCCTCGGTCCGGGCGAAGCTGCCGACCCCGTGGTCCCGGTACTCCGCGGAGTGCCGCGACCGGGACCGACGACCGCCGTACTGGGACGGTGCCTCGCCGTGAGCGCCGGCGGGCTCGTCCTCGGCATCCCGGTAGCGCCTTCTGCGGCCCGATTGTCCGGGCGGGGCCGGGTCGGAGGGTGCCCACCGACTGCCGGGTGTCCCGGGTGGCAGCCACTGCCCTTCGGCGGCGACGGCCTGCCATTCGGCCGGACGCTCCGGCCGCGGCTCCGGCAGCAAAGGTGCAGGTGGCGGCGTCTGCGGCTGCGGCCACGCCGCCGGCGGCTGCGGCCACGCCGGCTGTTGCGGAGCCTGTGGCGGCGGGCGGTGGCGTGGTTCGGCGGGCGTTTCCGGGGGTGCCGGGGCTGCGAACTGCGGCACCGGCGCGGGTTGCTCGCGCACCGGCGCGGGCGGGCGGGGCGGCAGCAGCGGTTCCTCCGGTACATCGATGATGGCGGTGTCGTCGCTGCGCACGATCCGGTCGTCCCGCCGCACCGCCGTCACCCGATCACTGGTCACCCAGTCCGCGGGGGGGATTTCGCCGTTCTGGGCGGGGGCCCGGTCCGTCAACGCACGGGTGCCGTCCCTGCCCAGGGTCTCCAGCGCCGGCCGCTGTTCGAGATCGGTGTCGAACAGAATCTCCAGGTTGGTGCGCAACGAGGCCAGTTCGGCCCGCAGCGCCGCAATCTCGTCGGCGGCCTGCGCATGTATCTCCGCGGCCAGCTCCCGGCGCAACTGGGATTCCACCGTCAGTTCGTACTCACGACGAGCGGAGATCTCGCGATCCAACTGCAGGTCGTAAACCAGCTTCATGTCGCGGGCGCGTGCCTGGTCGGCCTCGGCCTGCCGGCGATACAGCACCGACACGAACGCACCGGCGACGGCGGCCCACAGCGCCAGGATCACAGCGAGCTTGAGCAGTTCCACGCGATCGGTGAAAACCAGCGCGGAACTGGCCCCGATAGCCAGGACCAGCAACGCCGTCAAGAGCACCCAACCCGGCCTGCGGCCGCCGCGCCGGACTCGGGCGCCGCGGGACAGAACGGTCATGGCCAGAAACTGTACCCGGGCGAGGTCAGTCAGCGTGTCGTGCCGGTCCGGCGATTCTCCGGCCGAGCCGACTTTCGTCAGGTTTCGACGCCCTCGCCGTGCTCGGTCGGATCCGGCGGGGACTTGCAGCAATGCTGTAGCCAGAGCGCCGCGACGATCAGGGCCAACGCGCTCACGGCGGCTACCACCGCGCCGGAGGTGTCGGCTGCGGCCGCCCGCAGCCACGACCGCCGCGGCAGGAAATACACCAGCACGCCCAACCACCACCCCAGCACCAGCGCGCCCATCCACGCTGAGGCCTTGGCCACCACCAGGCTGCGCGCCACCGCCAGCGGGTGCAGCCAGCCTGGCGCGTCGCCGATCTCCCCGTCGTCGATCTTGGTGCGCACGTAGCGCCCCCACCGCCACTCGGCGAACGCGACCACCAGCAGCGAGATCCCCGTCCAGATCGTGATCGGCGGAAACCACCGGTAGAGCACCGTGATCAGCAGGTAGCCGACCACCGCCGCCCCGATCACCACCACGGTGAGGTCGCGCTTGCGGGTCGGGCCCATCAACGCTCCAGCTTCAGCGACGTCGGCCGCACGCCGGCCCGGTCGGCGGGCCGTAGTGCGCCGATCATCTCCGCGACGGGGCGCGAACTCCCGTCGAGCCCCAACTCGGCGCCGGGATCGACCTCCAGCCACGGAACCAGGACGAAGGCCCGCAGGTGGGCCCGCGGATGGGGCAGCGTCAACTCGCTGCTGCGGCAGACGACTTCGCCGCCGGCATCGTGACAGGCCACCAGGTCCACGTCGAGCGTTCGCGGACCCCACCGTTGTTCGCGGATACGCTGCGCCGCCTGCTCGAGTTCGTGGGCGCAGCTCAGCCAGTCGGTCGCGGTGCGGGCCGGATCGTCGGCGACCAGCACGGCGTTGAGGAACGGGTCCTGCGGCACACCACCCCACGGGTCGGTCTCGTAGACACCGGATACCGCGGTGACCGCGTCGCCGAGTCCGTCGACCACCGATTGCAACGCGGCCACCCGGTCACCGACGTTGGAGCCGATGGACAGCACGACGCGACTCATCGGCGCGTCATACCGCTCGGTCCGCCGGGATCACCGAACCCCGACCGCCGCGACGCGACCGTCGGGTCACCACCGCGACGTCGTCGAACTGCTGCGCAATGGGAGCCTGCGGTTTGTGCACCGTCACCTCGACGGCGTGCACCCGCTCGTCCTTGATGACGTCGTCGGCGATCTCGGCTCCGACCGTTTCGATCAGGTTCCGCGGCGTGCCCCCGATCACGTCGGCAGCCAACTGGGCCAGCACGCTGTAGTCGTAGGTGTCGGCCAGGTCGTCGCCAGCGGCGGCCTGCGCCAGGTCGATCCACACGGTGATGTCGACGACGAATTCCTGCCCATCGCGCCGCTCGTGTTCGAACACACCGTGCCGGCCGCGAATCCGCAAGCCGCGCAACTCGATTCGATCAGCCATCGGGCCCGGTCCCGTTCCCGCCCTGCCAGGCACGGACCACCCGCAGGGCGTCGACCGAGGCGCGCACATCGTGCACCCGAACACCCCACGCCCCGTGCAGGGCGGCCAGCGCCGAGATCACCGCGGTCGCCGTCTCACGCCCGTCCGGCGGACGGGGCGTTCCGTCCGGCCCGGCCAGCAACGTCCCGAGAAAGCGCTTGCGCGAGGCGCCCACCAGCACCGGCAGCCCGGTGGCGACCAACTCGGACAAGCCGTGCAACAACGCCCAATTGTGTTGACCGGTCTTGGCGAATCCCAGACCGGGATCGATCACCAAATTGGCCGGATCGATGCCGGCGGCCACGGCGTCGTCGACACTGGCCAGTAGATCCGCGCGCACGTCGGCAACCACATCGGCGTAGTCGGGGACCCGGTGCGGGTGGTCCGCCGACACCGGCCGCCAGTGCATCAAGACCCACGGCACCTGCGCTTCGGCCAGCAGCGGGGCCATCGCCGGGTCGGCCCGCCCTCCCGATACGTCGTTGACGAGCTGTGCGCCGTTCTCCAGCGCGGCCCGCGCCACGCACGCGTGCATAGTGTCGATACTGACTGTAATACCTTGTGCAGCAAGCTTTTTGACTACTGGTACCACGCGAATCGACTCGACCTCAGGGTCCACCCGCGCCGCGCCGGGCCGGGTCGACTCGCCCCCGACGTCGACGATCTGCGCACCGTCGGCGGCCAGCGCCAGGCCATGCTCGACGGCACCACCGGCGTCCAGGTAACGCCCGCCGTCGGAGAACGAGTCGTCGGTGACGTTGAGCACTCCCATCACCTGCACGGGCGCCGGACTCACTTGCGCAGGATGAGATCGAGCGCTTCGGCCCGAGAAGCGGCGTCGGTCTTGAACTGACCCCGCACCGCCGACGTCGTGGTGGTCGATCCGGGCTTGCGCACCCCGCGCATTGCCATGCACAGATGCTCGGCCTCGATCACCACGATCACCCCCCGTGGATTCAGCTTGTGCACCAGCGCGTCGGCGATCTGACTGGTGAGCCGTTCCTGGACCTGCGGGCGCTTGGCGTAGAGGTCGACCAGGCGGGCGATCTTGGACAAGCCGGTGACTCTGCCGTCCACCCCGGGGATGTAGCCGACGTGGGCCACCCCGTGAAAGGACACCAGGTGGTGTTCGCAGGTGGAGTACATCGGGATCTCTTTGACGATGACCAGTTCGTCGTGGTCCTCGTCGAACATCGCGGTCAGCACCGAGGCCGGATCGGTGTAGAGGCCGGCGAATATCTCCCGATAGGCCCGGACAACGCGAGCAGGGGTGTCCCGCAAGCCATTTCGGTCTGGGTCCTCACCGATCGCAACGAGCAGTTCGCGAACCGCGGCCTCGGCGCGGGCCTGGTCGAATTCCCGCACCCGGGTACTCCTGGAATCCAGCTGCGTCATTGAAGCCTCCGTTATTCAGCCGTGGGCCGGCGGGTTGGACCGAGTCACGTCCTTCTCGCGCTGGTCGGACTCGGCGGGGTCCGTCTCGGTATCCGGGCTGGGATAACTGGGAGCTGGTTGTGGACGATTGGACGACTTGGGCGGCCACCCGGGGGCGTGCCAGCCGGCGGGGGCGCCGTAGTCCGGCTGGGTGCTGCCGTGCGAACCGTTGGCACCCTGAGAACCGCTGTCGCCGTTGCCCTGCGTCTCGGATTGAGCTTGTTCGGCAGCCTTGCTGGCCCGTGCGATCGCGGCCTTGAACGCCGGCTCCGGCACCGGCTGGGGCCACGGCTCGCCGCGTTCGATCGCCAGTTCCCCCGGCGTCTTGATCGGCGGTTTGTCCGACGGGATCCGGCCCCCGAAGTCGTCGAACATGGTCAGTCGGGGCCGCTTCTCGACGTCGCCGAAGATCGCCTCCAATTCGGGGCGGTGCAGGGTCTCCTTTTCCAGCAACTCGCCGGCCAGCGTGTCCAACACATCGCGGTATTCGGTGAGGATCTCCCAGGCCTCGGTGTGCGCCGCCTCGATCAGCTTGCGCACCTCCTCGTCGATGGCGCCGGCAACCTCGTGGGAGTAGTCCGGCTGGTTGCCCATGGTGCGTCCCAGGAACGGGTCGCCGTGTTCGGTGCCGTATTTCACCGCTCCCAAGCGGGCACTCATGCCGTACTCGGTGACCATCGCGCGGGCCACCTTGGTCGCCTGCTCGATGTCGGACACCGCACCGGTGGTGGGCTCCCGGAACACCAGTTCCTCGGCCGCGCGACCACCCATCGCGAACACCAGCTGGGCGATCATCTCCGAGCGGGTGCGCAGACCCTTGTCTTCCTCGGGTACCGCGACCGCGTGCCCGCCGGTGCGCCCACGGGCCAGGATCGTCACCTTGTAGACCGGGTCGATGTCCGGCATCGCCCATGCGGCCAGCGTGTGCCCGCCCTCGTGGTAGGCGGTGATCTTCTTTTCGTGCTCGCTGATGATGCGGCCCTTGCGGCGCGGGCCGCCGATGACCCGGTCGACGGCCTCTTCCAGGGCCGGGCCGGTGATGACGGTGCCGTTCTCGCGGGCGGTCAACAGCGCCGCCTCGTTGACGACGTTGGCCAGGTCGGCGCCGGTCATCCCGACGGTCCGCTTGGCCAGCCCGTCCAGGTCGGCGTCGTCGGCGATGGGCTTGCCCTTGGAGTGCACCCGCAGCACCGCGCGGCGACCGGCCAAGTCCGGGTTGGACACCGGGATCTGCCGGTCGAAGCGACCGGGCCGCAGCAGCGCCGGGTCCAGGATGTCGGGACGGTTGGTGGCCGCGATGAGGATGACGCCGGCACGGTCACCGAAGCCATCCATCTCCACCAGCAACTGGTTGAGGGTCTGCTCGCGCTCGTCGTGCCCACCGCCGAGCCCGGCGCCGCGCTGGCGGCCCACCGCGTCGATCTCGTCGACGAAAATGATGCACGGGCTGTTCTGCTTGGCCTGCTCGAAGAGATCCCGCACCCGGGACGCACCGACGCCGACGAACATCTCGACGAAGTCCGAGCCGGAGATGGTGAAGAACGGCACACCGGCTTCGCCCGCCACGGCGCGGGCCAGCAGCGTCTTGCCGGTCCCCGGCGGGCCGTAGAGCAGCACGCCTTTGGGAATCTTGGCGCCCAGCGCCTGATACCGGGACGGGTTCTGCAGGAAGTCCTTGATCTCGTAGAGTTCCTCGACCGCTTCGTCGACACCGGCGACGTCGGCGAACGTGGTCTTGGGCATGTCCTTGGACAGTTGTTTGGCCCGTGACTTGCCGAAGCCGAAGCCCATCCGGGCACCGCCCTGCATGCGGGAGAACATCACGAACAGACCCACCAGCAGCAGCAGCGGTAGCACGTAGACCAGCAGCTCGCCGAGCAGACTGCCTTCGTTGACCACGGTGCTGACCTTGGCGTTCTTGGCGGTCAGCGCCTTGAGCAGCTCGACCCCGTACCCGGCCGGGAACTTGGTGATGACCTTGTCGGAGTTCTCGGTGTCGTTGTTGCTCTTCTTCAGGGTCAGTCGCAGCTGCTGCTCGCGATCGTCGATCTGCGCGCTCGCGACGTTGTCGCTGTTGATCTGTGCCATCGCCACCGAGGTGTCGACGGGTTTGTAGCCGCGGGTGTCGTCGCTGAAATAGAAGAACAACCAGCCGAACAGCACCAATACGGCGATCACCGTAATTGTGCGGATCACGTTTCTACGGTTCATCTATCATCGGCCGGCTCGGCCAGGTCCTTCCCGATACACGCAGCTGGAAATGTCCAGGTTACCGCCCCTGGCGACAGCAAGCTCCGGCAGAGCCGGGGCGCAGCATGAACAACGAGCGGAAGTTCCCGAAAAGCGCGCCCGGCTACCGGTAATAACGCGCTTCCACCACATTGCCGTCCGGATCGGGAAAGTAGTAACCCTGCGGCGCCCATCCCTGCGCGCCGAACGAATTGTCCAGCCGCGAGCTGGTGTCGATGCCTTCGTCGCGCAGTCGCCGATCCAGGGCGTCGTATTCGTCCTTCGACATCGCCAGGCACACGTGGTTGATCCGGTGGCCGGCGCTGCCTTCGACGTTGGTCATCGCCTCGGTGCCGGAGGCGCCCTCGGCCGGTATCAGGTCGAGGATCGAATCCGCGCAGACCCGCACACTCGGGAACGGCGCCCGGCCGGCATCGAACTCTTCGAACCGGACCGGTTCCAAACCCACCACCCGGGTATAGAAGTCCATTGCCGCCCGCGGGTCCTTCGTCCACAACACCACGTGGTCCAGCCGCATCGCGCCCACCTTCATGTCGTCGCCTCTGCGGTGTCCAAACTACCCGCGGGCCTTCTCAGCCCCGGGCTGCTGTGCTTTGGTGAGACGGTGGGCTCATCAACCGAACGGTTAGTCGACACCAACGGTGTGCAGCTGCGAGTGGTCGAGGCCGGGGAGCGCGGGGCGCCCGTGGTGCTGCTGTGTCACGGCTTTCCGGAACTGGCCTACTCGTGGCGACACCAGATTCAACCGCTGGCCGATGCCGGCTACCACGTGTTGGCGCCCGATCAGCGGGGTTACGGCGGGTCGTCGCGCCCGGCGCCGATCGAGGCCTACGACATCCACCAGTTGACCGCCGACCTGGCCGGGCTGCTCGACGATGTCGGCGCCGAGCAGGCCGTGTGGGTCGGCCACGACTGGGGTGCCGCCGTGGTGTGGAACGCACCGCTGTTGCATCCCGAACGTGTCGCGGCGGTTGCTGCCCTGAGTGTTCCCGTCACGCCGCGCCCCAAGGTCGCGCCCACCCAGGCCTGGCGGCGCATGTTTGGCGACCACTTCTTCTACATCCTCTATTTTCAGCAGCCCGGCGTCGCCGATGCGGAGTTCGACGCCGATCCGGCCCGCGCCGTCCGCCGGATGATGGGCGGCCTGCGGCTTTCTGACGACCACAGTGCGGGGCTGCGCATGGTGGCGCCCGGATCCGAAGGTTTCATCGACCGGCTGCCGGAGCCCGACGGGCTGCCCGACTGGATCAGCCAGGCCGAACTGGACCACTACATCAGCGAATTCGCCCGTACCGGCTTCACCGGCGGCCTGAACTGGTACCGCAATTTCGACCGTAACTGGGAGACCACACCCGAACTCGCCGGTGCCACCATCTCGGTGCCGTGCCTGTTCATCGGGGGGACGGCCGATCCGGTCCTCAGCTTCACCCGCGCCGATCGAGCCGCAGAGGTGATCACCGGCCCCTACCGCGAGGTGATGCTCGAGGGAGCCGGGCACTGGATACAGCAGGAGCGACCCGAAGCGGTGAACGAGACCCTTCTCGACTTCCTCAAAGGAGTGCAATGGTGAGTGCGCCAATGCGATTCGGTGTTTTCATCACACCGTTTCATCCCACCGGTCAATCCCCCACGGTGGCACTGGAATACGACATGGAGCGGGTCGTCGCGCTGGACCGCCTGGGCTTCGACGAGGCGTGGTTCGGCGAACACCATTCCGGCGGTTACGAATTGATCTCCTGCCCGGAGGTGTTCATTGCGGCCGCCGCAGAGCGGACCAAGCACATCCGGTTGGGTACCGGTGTGGTCTCACTGCCCTATCACCATCCGCTGATGGTGGCCGACCGCTGGGTGCTGTTGGATCACCTGACCCGTGGCCGGGTGATGTTCGGCACCGGTCCCGGCGCGCTGCCGTCGGATGCCTACATGATGGGAATCGATCCGGTCGACCAGCGGCGGATGATGCAGGAATCGCTGGAGGCGATCCTGGCCTTGTTCCGCGCCGCTCCCGACGAGCGCATCGACCGGCACACCGAGTGGTTCACCCTGCGCGACGCGCAGTTGCACATCCGCCCGTATACCTGGCCTTATCCGGAGATATCCACGGCCGCAATGATTTCGCCGTCGGGACCGAGGTTGGCCGGCGCACTGGGCACCTCGCTGCTGTCCCTGTCGATGTCGGTACCGGGCGGGTATGCAGCTTTGGAGACAACCTGGCAGGTGGTGGTCGACCAGGCCGCCAAAGCCGGCCGCGAAGCACCCCGGCGGCGCGACTGGCGGGTGTTGAGCATCATGCACATCGCCGACACCCGGGACCAGGCGATCGAGGACTGTACGTACGGGTTGCTGGATTTCGCCGAATATTTCGGCGCCGCCGGATTCGTCCCGCTGTCCAACTCGGTCGACGGCACCCAGTCACCCCGCGAGTACGTGGCAGACTATGCGGCGCAGGGAAATTGCTGCATCGGCACGCCGGACGACGCAATCGCGCACATCGAGGATCTGCTGGAACGCTCCGGCGGGTTCGGTACATTGCTGCTGCTCGGCCACGACTGGGCGTCGCCGGCAGCGACTTTCCATTCCTATGAACTGTTCGCGCGCAAGGTTATTCCGCATTTCAAGGGACAACTCGAAGCCCCGCGGGCTTCGCACGAATGGGCCAAGGACAAGCGTGAGGAGTTGATCGGACGCGCCGGTCAGGCCGTCGTGCAGGCCATCACTCAGCACGTCGCCGAACACGACGAGACGGGCAACTGATGCGGGCATCGGTGCTGCGCGACGGGCGCATGGTCTACCGCGACGACCTGCCCGAGCCGACACCGGGGCCGGGACAGGTGCTGGTCGCGGTCCGTGCGTGCGGAATCTGCGGCTCTGACCTGCATTTCGCGGCCCACGGCGGCAAGGTGCTGGAAATGAGCCGCCGGGTGGCCGGCAATACGGGTGGCATGGACGTCGACCTGAGCCGGGACATCTTCATGGGCCACGAGTTCAGCGCCGAGGTGCTCGAGGCCGGTCCCGACACCGACACCCATCCGCCGGGAACACTGGTCACCTCACTGCCGGTGTTGTTGTCCGACAAGGGCGTCGAGCCGATCGTGTACAGCAACAGCACGCTCGGTGGGTATGCCGAGCGGATGCTGCTGTCGGCGCCGCTGTTGGTGCCGATCCCCAACGGTCTGGACCTCAAGCACGCGGCCCTCACCGAGCCGATGGCGGTGGGGTTGCATGCGGTGAACAAGTCCGACATCAAGGTCGACGAAGCGGCCCTGGTGCTGGGCTGCGGGCCGATCGGCATCGCGATCATCGCCGCGCTGCGCGTCCGCGGCGTGCAAAGCATTGTGGCGGCTGACTTTTCGCCCAAACGTCGCGAGCTGGCGACCCTGATGGGAGCACATCGGACGGTGGATCCGGCACAGGGCTCGCCGTTCGACGTCACGAAGGCGGTGGTGGTGTTCGAGGCCGTCGGGAGACCCGGGGTCATCGACGACGTGCTGCTCCGAGCACGGCGCGGCACGCGCCTGGTGGTGGCCGGTGTCTGCATGGAACCCGACACCATCCACCCGTTCTTCGGCACCGCCAGCGAGATCAGCATCCAGTTCTCGTTGGCCTACGACTTCGAGGAGTTCAGCGAGTCGCTGCGAGCGATCGCCGAGGGTGACATCGACGTCAGCCCCCTGATCACCGGCGAAGTCGGACTGGACGACGTCGGGGCGGCGTTCGACGACCTGGCCGACCCGGAACGGCACTGCAAGATCCTGGTTACGCCCTAGCAACCACGACGTTCCCCGGGCCTGAATGCCAAGTTGACGGACGGTGCATCCTGTCGCACGCTTACTCGATGGCCGGGATCAACGAGGACGCGATGATCGCCCGTCTGGAGCGCCGACTGGCAACGCAATACCGCCATCTGCCGCCCGATCAGGTGGCCGGCGCCATCGAGAATGCACGCGCCAGCCTGGCCCACAGCCGGATCCGGGACTTCATCCCGTTGCTCGTCGAGCGGCGGGTCAACGCCGAATTGGCGGGGGCCAGGTAGGCGGCTGCTGCGCTAGCCGCCGGACGGCGGCTGCGCGATCACGGTGGGCTTGAAGCCGTAGCGGGGAGCGGCGAAGTTCGCCACACTGCGCCCGGTGCCGGCCCCGGGCGCCATCGGGAGCCCGCCGAACGCTGAGGTAGCGGGTTGGGCGGCGGCCGCACCTGCAGCGCCGTTGAGCGCCACGTTGATCGGCGTCGCCCCCGGCGTGGCCGTCCAACTGGCCGGGACCGAGACCGCCCCGACCTTGGCCGCGTTACCGACTGCGCCGGTGATCCCGCCGAGAGCGTTGCCGAAACCGCTGCCGAAGGTCGGTGCAGCAGCCGCCGCAGCCCCCTCCGCCGCCTTTGCAGCGCCCTCTGCCGCTTTTGCGGCCGCGGGGAACGCGCTGTGGAACAGGCCGTCGATATCCTTCATCGCGGTGGTGCTCAGTCGGAATGGAGAGACCATTCTGATGTAGGTGTCGAACCCGGAACTGAAGTCCACCGTCTGGGAACCGGTCAGCCCTTCCACCACATCGCCCAGGATTCCGTTCAACACGATCCCGTCGCCGTTGGCATTCCAGGCCGCTCCGGTCAATCCGAGCGCTGCTTGCGGATTGGCCAGCCACGGTGGGACGTTCGTCAGGCCGCCCAGCTGGTTGAGCGCCCGCACCACATCGTGATAACCCGCCGATGCCAGGGCGGAGTTGACCGCGTTGATCTGCGCGTTGATTTGGTTGCTGAGCCCGGCGATGCTGGTCGCGACGGACTGCGGTGTCAGAGTCGGCAGGTCCGCGGCCGCCGCGGAGGCACCCGAGTAGCCGTACATGGCGGCGGCGTCCTGCGCCCAGAACTCGAGATATTGCGCCTCGGTGGCGGCAATTGCCGCGGTGTTCTGGCCCAGAAAGTTCGTCGCCAGCAGACCGGCCAGCAGTGCCCGGTTGGCCTCGATCACCGGTGGCGGCACCGTCGCCAGAAATGCGGCCTCGTAGGCTGCCGCCGCGGCGACAGCCTGCGCGCCGGTCTGTGCGGCCTGTTCGGCCGTAGCGGTCAACCAGGCAATTTGCGGCGTGGCCGCGGCGGCCATGGCTGCCGCCGAGGGGCCGGCCCACGGCCCGTCGGTCAGGCCGGTGACGACCCCGCCGTAGGAGGCTGCAACGGATTGCAATTCGCCCGCCAAACCTTCCCAGGCAGCGGCTGCGGCCAGCATCGGCCCCGACCCCGCACCTGCATACATCAGCGCGGAGTTGACCTCCGGCGGAAGAGCTGCGAAATCCAACATTGACCTGTCGTCCTAACCGATCGTGGCAGCGTTGGCGGCTTCGGTGGTGCCGTAGGAACTACCGCTGAGACCCAGCGTGGTCGCCAACTGCTCCTGGACCGCCACGGCCTGCTCACTGATCGCCTGAAACAGCGTGGCGTGGTTGACGAAATGGTTGGCCATGATCAGCGACACCACGTCGGATGCGGCCGGAACGACCGCACTCGTCGGGCCCGCGGCGGCGGAATTGCCGGCACGGTGGGCCGAAAAAATGGACATGAGCTCCCCCGACGCACCGGTCAGAACTTCTGGCTCAGCAAAGACAGTCGACATTTGAGTCCTCCCTCAACGTTTACGTTGCACAACAGCAATCAGCGACCAATGACGTGGCACGTCACTCGTCGCTGAGCTGGTTCCTCGACCACGTTAAGTCCGACAAAGGGCGCAAAACAGGCCATCAGCGGCTTGTTCACTGGCGGGACAATAACTATTCATTTGCTGCATTGAATCCGCAGGTGGAGTGGAGACTAGGTATGAATCATATATGTTTCATATATGAAATGAGTTTTATATGAAGTTCTAAAAAGCACGTGCAATCGCAGCTACCCTGTGCGTCTGCGGCCCCGGCTATCCGCCGCGAACACCGCCACCAATCGGGGCACAAGCTGCCGCCTGATAGCCCAGAGAACGCCGTTGACCTGCAGTTCCAGCCCGGACGCGACTGCCTGCGACTTCCCTGCGCACGCGAACAGACTGGACCGGAGCGACGGCTCGTCGCCGCCGAGCGGCTGCTCACCGCCTCCGATGGCGGCGGAGTCCAGGCTCGGCGACGGTCCCGGCGTCGGACCCGCAGATTTGCGAACGACGCGAGATTCCCAACGGATCGCCGCTGCTTAAACGTGAAATCGTTGAACCGGACCTGCCCCCATAAGCGGCCAGCAGTCGACTTTCGAACCAGAACGGCGTTTGCTGGGTGTTATCCAGGTCACTCAATTAGGACGGTGTTCACCTCGGCGACAGCTGAACAGCAGGTGAACGGAAAGTAATTTACCAGCGGTTATTGATAAACGCGGGGGTCCAGAGTGCCGATATAGGACAGATCACGATAGCGCTCGTCGTAATCCAGGCCGTAGCCGACGACGAAGTCGTTGGGGATGTCGAAACCCACGTAGGTGATGTCGACGTTGGCCCCCACCGCATCGGGTTTCCGCAGCAGCGTGCACACCCGCAGCGAGCGCGGATGCCGGCTGCTGAGGTTCCGCAGCAACCACGACAGCGTCAGCCCCGAGTCGACCACGTCCTCCACGATCAACACGTCGCGGTCGTGGATGTCCCGGTCGAGATCTTTAAGGATGCGCACCACCCCCGACGACGATGTCGAGGACCCGTAAGAACTGACCGCCATGAACTCGAACTGGGTCGGCAGCGGAATGGCGCGGGCCAGGTCGGTGACAAACAGGACGGCACCCTTGAGCACGGTGATCAGCAGCAGATCCTGACCGGTGGTGGCCGCCGGGTCACGGTAGTCGTCACCGATCTGTTGCCCGAGCTCGGCGATGCGGGCCTGGATCTGCTCCCGGGTCAGCAACACCGACTCGATATCCCCCGGATACAGCTCCGCCGTCACGTCCACAGCGTGCCACGCCGACCGGTCAACAACCAACGCAACCGTCAAATCGTCTCGGGGCGCAACTCGAGTAGGCCGTCGCGCCGGCCCGCGACCAGCCGGCGACCGCGCAGCTGCGACCCAACCGCCACACCACCCTGGCCGCGCCAGCCCGTGACCAGTTTGTCGACCCCGCGAATCTGCTGGTCGGTAAGTCCGGTCGCACCGCCGGCCAGCAGCCAACGGCGAATCACCCGTCGACGCACCGGGTCGGGCAGCTCGCCGAGCGCCCGGGTATCCAGCCCCGTACCGGCCGTGGCCCCGCTCAGCGCCTCCGCGGCGAGCGCATCGATCAGCTCGGTGTCCTCGCGCAGGGCGGTCGCGGTGCGGGCCAGCGCCGCCGCGACCCCGCCGCCGAGCACGTCTTCCAACAGCGGCAGCACCTCGGTGCGCAGCCGCACCCGGGTGAAACGGCGGTCGCCGTTGTGCGGATCCTGCCAGGCGGTGACGCCCAGCTCGCGGCAGGCAGCGTGGGTGACCTCCCGCCGCAGCCCCAGCAACGGGCGGCACCACGGCGGATCAAACGGACGCATACCGGCGAGCGAGCGGGCTCCCGAGCCGCGGCCCAGGCCCAGCAGCACCGTCTCGGCCTGGTCGTCGAGCGTGTGCGCCAGCAACACCGGCCCGTCCCGATGGGCGGCCAGCGCGCCATAGCGGGCGGTCCGGGCCGCGAACTCCGGGCCGCCGTCGGTGCCGACCTGCACGCGCAATACCCGGGCATCCGCGCATCCCATCGAAAGAGCTTGTGCCCGTGCGGTTTCGGCCACCTCAGCCGAATCGGACTGCAACCCGTGATCCACGATCAGCGCGGTAGTGGGACGCAACCGAGCTGCGACGGCGGTGAGCGCCAGCGAATCCGGGCCACCGGAGAGTCCGATGCACCACCGCTCGTCAGGACCCAGATAGGTCTGCGCGAAATCTGCTGCAGCCCTACGCAACTGGGCTAAAGCACCCGGTCGATCCATCGCTGTGGGTGCTCGATCTCGGCGGGTAGCGGCAGCGTCTCGGGTCCCGTCCAGATCGTATTGAAACGCTTCATCCCGACCCGCTCCACCACCGAGTCGACGAACACCTTGCCGCGGGTGTACTGGCTGAGCTTGGCATCGACACCGAGCAGCGCGCGCAGCAGCCGCTGCAGCGGCGGTTGTTTGCGGCGGCGGCGTTCGTCGAACCGTTGCCGGATGGTGGCGACCGACGGAACCACCATCGGCCCGACCGCGTCCATCACATGCTCGGCGTGCCCTTCCAGCAGGGTGCCGAGCACCAACAGCTGATCCAGCGCCTGGCGTTGCGGTTCGGACTGCACGGCGCGCATCAGGCCCAGGATCCCGGTGGCATTGGGATCGTCCGTCCCGGCACCGCGCGACCGGATGAACTCGGCGAGTCGGCCGGCCACCTCACGGATATCGTCAGCGGGCTCCCGGGTCAGCAGACCCAGCGAACTCGACATGTAACCGGCGATCCACGGGTTGGCGGTGAACTGCACCCGGTGGGTGACCTCGTGCAGGCACACCCACAATCTGAAGTCCGACGGATCGACATTGAGCTGGCGCTCGATGGCGATGACGTTCGGATACACCAGCAGCAGCGTTCCGCCCTCGGACCCGAACGGGTCGTACTGACCGAGGATGCCCGACGACACGAACGCCAGCACCGCACCGGTCTGCGCGCCGGTGAGCCGGCCGGTGAGCCGGCCGCGGGGCTGGTCGCTGCCGTTGGTCATCGCCTTCATCGATTCGGTGGCAGCCCGGATCCACGCCGGCCGGTCCACCACCCGCGCCGGCGGCACCGCGCCGTCGGTGATCAGCCCGGTCACGTCGCGGACCGGCGGTTCGGCCTGCTCGGCGGACCGCAGCAGCTGATCCACGACCTGCCGTCGGGTGTAGTCAGAGGTGACCGGACCGCCACGGGTCAGCTTTTCCCCGACGGTGGCCGCGAAACGCCAGTCAACGGCGTTGCCCATCGTCAATTCCGCGCTGTCGGTCATACCGCACACCCGCAGAACCACAACCGGGTGGCGAGCGCGTCGATCGCGTTGCGACCGTTCGGGCCGGCGTCGTTGGAGATGAATGCGAACGTGAGCACCCGTCCGCTGGCGTCGGTGAGCACCCCCACCAGGGAGTTCACCGCGGTCAGCGAGCCGGTCTTGGCCCGCAGCCAGCCGGCCGGGCCCTGGTCGGTGGACCGGTCCAGAAACCGCTCGCCCAGCGTGCCGCTGCCGCCGGCGATCGGCAGCAGATCCAGCAGTGCCCGCAGCGATGGTTGATCCGGACCTGCGGCGGCCTGCATCACGCCGTCCAGGGTGCGGGCCGTCAGACGGTTGTTCACCGACAGTCCGCTGGAGTCGGCCAGGGCGGCGCCGCCGGTGTCGACGTGCGCGGTGTTCAGCCGGCTGGTCACCGCGTCGACGGCCCCGGTGAAACTGCGCGGCCGGTTGATGGCCGTTGCCACTTCGCGGCCGATGCATTCGGCCATCACGTTGTCCGAGGCGTTCATCATCTGGGACAGCCGCTGCACCAGCGGCGCCGACTGCACCACCGCCAGCTGGCGCGCACCGGACGGCGCCGAAGCGATAGACACCGCCGCCGGATCCAGACCCAGCGCGATGGCCAGCTCCCGGCCGGCATCCAGGGCCGGCGTCCGGCTGCGGCGGGAGTTGACGGTGGTGGGCTGGATCCGGCCGGCGTCGATCATCGCCGCCTCAATCGGGGCGACGTCACCGTTGTCGACGTCGGCGGGGTCCCAGCCCGGCGCCAGGGTGGGACCGCTGAACGCCGAGATGTCCACCTGCACCGAGGTGGGCGTCATACCGCTGCGGTGCACCTGCTCGACCAGGTCGTTGATCCGTGCCGCACCGCGATACCAGGTGTCCACGCCGGGCGGGGCCGCGGACAGGGTCGGGTCCCCGGCACCGACCAGCACAACGGGACCCTGCGCGCTATTCGGGGCGGCCACCACCCGGGTGCTGATCCGGGCTTGGCGGTCCAGCGTGAGCAGCGCCGCGGCGGCAGTCAGCACCTTGTTGGTGGACGCCGGCACCAACGGTACGTCGTCGAGCTGTTGCCAGAGCTGCTTATTGCTCATGGCATCGGTGATCCGGCCGCCCAGTCTGCCCAGATTGGGATCCGCCACCACCGCCGCCAGCGCCGCGGCCACCCCCGTCGGGCTGGGTGCCTCTGCGTTGTCGGCCACCGCGCTCACGCCTGCCTTGACCGTCGGTGGTCGCGGCGGCGGCACCGTTGAACGCGCCCCGCCGCTGCCGTGCCCGCCGGTGGTGAACAGCACGGCCGCCGCCACCACCGCAGCCACGCACGCCAGCACCGCCAACCCGACGAACACCCGGGTGGTCTTGCGCCAGCGTCTGGGAGCCATAGATCGCGCGATCTCCTGTCTTGTCGTGTCCCATTCTGCCGAACCGCCCACACAGCAGTGCCGCCGCACCTGCTCGACTACTGTGTAGCCGTGCAATTCGACGTGACCATCGAAATCCCCAAGGGCCAGCGCAACAAATACGAAGTCGACCACGAGACCGGTCGCGTGCGCCTGGACCGCTACCTCTACACCCCGATGGGCTACCCGGCCGACTACGGCTTCATCGAGGACACCCTGGGTGAAGACGGTGACCCGCTCGACGCCATGGTGTTGCTGCCGCAACCGCTGTTTCCCGGGGTGCTGGTGGAGGCGCGGCCGGTGGGCATGTTCCAGATGGTCGACGAAGCCGGTGGCGACGACAAGGTGCTCTGCGTGCCGGCCGGCGACAAGCGCTGGGACCACATCCAGGACATCGGCGACGTTCCGGAGTGGGAACTCGAGTCCATCAAGCACTTTTTTGTGCACTACAAGGACCTGGAGCCCGGCAAGTTCGTCAAGGCCGCGGACTGGGTCGGCCGCGCCGAGGCCGAGGCCGAGGTGCAGCGTTCGGTGGAGCGGTTCAAGACCAGCGGGCACTGACCGACATCCTCGACCGCTAGTGTCGCGACGGTGACGGACGGCGCGGGTACCCCCGCAGTGTCGGCGGGACCGGTCACCCGCGGCAGCGTCGCCCGGGTCGGCACGGCCACCGCGGTCACCGCCTGCTGCGGCTACGCGGTGGTCTACCTGGCCGCACGCCATCTTGCGCCCAGCGGCTTCTCCGTCTTCGCCGTCTTCTGGGGAGCGTTCGGCCTGGTCACCGGCGCCGCCTCCGGCCTGCTCCAGGAAACGACGCGCGAGGTGCGCGCAATGCAGTACCTCGACGTGCTGCCCGAGCGGCCCCGCACCCGCCCGTTGCAGGTGGCCGGCCTGGTCGGGCTGGTCTCGGCCGTCCTGATCGCCGGCAGCTCACCGTTGTGGAGCGGGCGGGTGTTCGTCGCGGACCGCTGGTTGTCGGTGGCGCTGCTCAGCGTCGGGCTGGCCGGATTCTGCCTGCACTCGGCCCTGCAGGGCATGCTGGCCGGCACCAACCGATGGGGGCACTACGGGGCGCTGATGGTGACCGACGCCGTCATCCGGGTGGCGGTCGCCGCGGCCACCTTCGTGATCGGCTGGGGCCTGGCCGGGTTCCTGTGGGCGACCGTCGCGGGTTCGGTGGCATGGTTGATCATCCTGGCCGCCTCGCCCGCGGCACGCAGCACGGCACGGCTGCTGACCCCGGGCAGCCCCGCCGCCTTCCTGCGCGGCGCCGCACACTCGATCACCGCCGCCGGAGCCAGCGCGATCCTGGTGATGGGCTTCCCGGTGCTGTTGAAAGTGACCTCCGCCGAACTGGGCACCGAAGGCGGTGTGGTGATCCTGGCGGTCACGTTGACCCGGGCGCCGTTGCTGGTGCCGCTGATGGCCATGCAAGGCAACCTGATCGCACACTTCGTCGACGAGCGCGGCCACCGGCTGCGGGCGCTGGTATCCCCGGCGCTGCTGGTCGCCGGGATCGGCGGGATCGGGGTGCTGCTCGCCGCCGTGGTGGGCCCGTGGCTGCTGCGTTTCGCGTTCGGGTCGCAATACGCAACCAGCAGTGCACTGCTGGCCTGGCTGACCGCCGCCGCCGTCGCGATCGGGTTGTTGACGCTCACCGGATCCGCCACCGTCGCGGCCGCCCTGCATCGGGCGTATTCGCTGGGGTGGGTCGGCGCGACGGTGACCTCGGGGCTGTTGCTGCTGCTGCCGACCGCATTGCAGACCCGCACCGTGGTCGCGCTGCTGTGTGGCCCCCTGGTGGGGATCGCCGTCCACCTGCTTGCGCTCGGGCGCGGCGCACGCGTCGGCACCTGATCACGGCCTGCCCGGCGTGTACTTTGTGGCTTGACATGGGTTCTGAAACGCATGACGTGTGGATCGTCGTCCCCAACTTCAACGAAGGCGCTGTCATCGGTGCGGTGATCAGCGAACTGCGATCGGTTTTCGACAACGTCGTCTGCGTGGACGACGGCAGCTCCGACGGCAGCGGTGAAATCGCCCGGCGGGCCGGCGCTCACCTGGTGCGTCATCCGATCAACCTGGGTCAGGGCGCGGCCATCCAGACCGGCATCGAGTACGCCCGCGCGCAGCCCGGTGCCGCGGTGTTCGCGACATTCGACGCCGACGGTCAGCACCGCGTCAAAGACGTGGCCACGATGGTCGCGCGGATCAAGCGGGGCGACGTCGACGTCGTGATCGGGACCCGTTTCGGCCAGGCGGTGGCCACCCGGCCGCCGTTGCTGAAGCGGATCGTGTTGCAGACCGCGGCGCGGCTGAGCCGGCGCGGCCGCCGGCTCGGGCTCACCGACACCAATAACGGCCTGCGGGTCTTCAACAAGACCGTCGCCGACGGGATGAACATCACCATGAGCGGCATGAGCCACGCCACCGAGATCGTCATGCTGATCGCCGAAAACCGGTGGCGCGTGGCCGAAGAACCGGTCGAGGTGCTCTACACCGACTACTCCAAGTCGAAGGGGCAGCCGCTGCTCAACGGCGTGAACATCATTTTCGACGGGTTCCTGCGCGGGAGGATACGACGGTGAACTGGATTCAGCCGCTGCTGATCGGCGCCATCATCGCGCTTTTGGTGTTCCTGCTGCGGTCGCGGCGCAGCGCCCGGGCGCGCGCGTGGGTGAAGGTGGGCTACGTCCTGTTCGTGCTGCTCGGTGTCTACGCGGTGCTCCGTCCGGACGATACGACGGTGGTCGCGCACTGGTTCGGGGTGAACCGCGGCACCGACCTGATGCTCTACGCGCTGATCATGGCGTTCAGTTTCACCACGCTGAGCACCTACATGCGGTTCAAGGATCTGGAACTGCGCTACGCGCGCCTGGCGCGGGCGATCGCGCTGGAAGGCGCGCAACCGCCCGATGCCAGCGTGGGTTCGCCGCCGCGAGAGTGAATTCAGCCGCCCGCCCCGGCGGGCTCAACTCCCGTGCTTGTGCCGGAAATATTCCACCGTGCGCCGCACCCCGTCGGCTAACCCGACCTGCGGTCGCCAACCCAAAATCTCTGCCGCCAAACCGATGTCGAGGCAGGAGCGCTTCAGGTCACCTAGCCGCGGCGGATGGAACTCCGGGTCGTCGGGCCCGCCCACGGCGGCGGCGACCGCGGTGTGCAGTTGGCGATCGGAGGTTTCGACTCCGGTGCCCACGTTGAACCGCTGCCCGCCGCCCTGCTCGCCGGACGCCTTGACGAAGGCGTCGACGACGTCATCGACGAAGACGTAGTCGCGGGTGTTGGAGCCGTCACCGAACACCTTGGTGCTGCTGCCCTCGAGCAACGCCTGGGCGAAGATCGCGACCACGCCGGCCTCGCCGTGCGGGTCCTGGCGCGGACCGTACACGTTGGCCGGCGCGATGTGCGAACAGTCCAGGTCGTACAGGTGCCGGAAGGTGTTCAGGTAGATCTCCCCGGCCACCTTGCCCGCGGCATAGGGCGAAAAAGGATCGGTCGGCACCGTCTCGGGCGTCGGGTACTGCGGCGGGATGCCGTAGATCGACCCCCCCGAGGAGGTATGCACGACCTTGCGTACCTGTGCGCGACGCGCCGCCTCGGCCAGCCGGATGGTGCCGATCACGTTGACCGAGGCGTCGAACTGCGGGTTGGCCACCGAGTGCCGCACGTCGATCTGGGCCGCCAGGTGGAACACCACCTCGGGGCGGTGTTCGTCGAAGATGGCCTGCAGGTCCGAGGTCACGATGTCGGCCTCGACGAACGTGTGCGCCGGCTCGTCGAGTAGATGCTCGAGGTTGGTCGCCCGGCCGGTCGCGAAGTTGTCCAGGCCCACCACCGTGTGACCGTCGGCCAGGAGACGGTCGACTAGCGTCGAGCCGATGAAACCGGCAGCCCCGGTGACCAGTGCGCGCACCGGCCCACCATACCGAGTGGCGCGGGCGGTCATCGTCGCCGCAGGTGTGCTGATCGCGGTGCAGCTGGCAATCCGCGCGGCGCTGGCGTTCAGCGGCTATTTCTACTGGGACGATCTGATTCTGATCGGCCGCGCGGGCAGCCACAGTCTGGTGTCCCCGTCGTATCTGTTCGACGACCACGACGGGCACGTGATGCCCGGTGCGTTTCTGCTGGCCGGTGCGATCATCCGGCTGGCACCGCTGGAGTGGGCCGGGGCGGCGGTCAGTCTGGTGGTGCTGCAACTGCTGGCGTCGCTGGCGGTGCTGCGGGCGCTGCGGGTGATTCTGGGCTGGCGGCCGGTGTTGTTGCTCCCGTTGACCTTCGCGCTGTTCACCCCGCTGGGAGTGCCGGGGTTCGCGTGGTGGGCGGCGGCGCTGAACTCGCTGCCGATGCTGGCGGCGCTGGCGTGGGTGTGCGGTGACGCGGTGTTGCTGGTTCGCACCGGCAGGCAGCGTTACGCGCTGACGGGTGTGTCGGTGTATCTCGGTGGCCTGCTGTTCTTCGAGAAGGCCGCGGTGATCCCGTTCGTCGCCTTCGCGGTCGTGGCCCTCGCCGGTCATGTGCGCGCAGATGCGTCGCCGCTGCGGGCCGCCTGGCGGGCCGGCATCCGGCTGTGGGTGCCGTCGCTGGCGGTGACCGCCGGCTGGGTGGTGCTGTATCTGGTCGTGGTGAATCAGCGGCGATGGAGTTCGGACGTCGCGATGACCTGGGCCCTGCTGCGCCGGTCCGTCACGCACGGCATCGTGCCCGGTCTGGCCGGCGGCCCCTGGCACTGGGCGCGTTGGGCGCCGGCCTCCCCGTGGGCCACCCCGGGGACCGTGGTGATGGCGCTCGGATGGCTCAGTGTTGCTGCGGCGCTGGCAGTTTCGCTGATCCGCAAGCAGCGGATCGGACCGGTGTGGCTGATCGCCGCCGGTTACGCCGTGGCCTGCCAGGTTCCGATCTACCTGATGCGGTCGTCGCGTTTCACCGCCCTCGAACTGGCGCAGACCTTGCGGTATTTCCCCGACCTGGTGGTGGTGCTGGCGCTACTGGCCGCGATCGCGTTCACCGCCCCCAACCGGCCGTCGGCGGCGTGGCTGGACACCTCCCGGCTCCGGACCGCTGCGACAACCGTTGTGGCGCTGCTCTTCTTGGCCAGCAGCCTGTACTCGACGTCGACGTTCGCGCAGGTATGGCGCGACAATCCGGCCGAGCCCTATCTAAAGAACGCCCGGGCCGGCCTGGCGATGGCGGACCCGACGGTGCCGTTGCTGGACCAGGAGGTGGACCCGATGGTCTTGCAGCGGGTGGCATGGCCGCAGAACCTGGCCAGCCAGCTGTTCGCTTTGCTTCGCGATCGACCTGAATTCAGTTCCGCCACCACACAATTGCGGATGTTCAACAGCAAGGGGCAACTGGTCAACGCCCGGGTGACCTGGGTGCGGACCATCAGGCCGGGGCCGGTCGCGCAGTGCGGCTACTTCGCCCAGCCGGACCGCCCGACGCGCCTGATCCTGGACGGTCCGCTGCTGCCGGCCGACTGGACTGTCGAGTTGCACTACCTGGCCAATACCGACGGCTCGATGATGCTGGCCCTGTCCGACGGGCCAGAGGTGAAGGTCCCGGTGCATCCCGGACTCAACCGCGTCTATGCCCGGTTGCCGGGTGCCGGCGATGCGATCACGGTGCGGGCCAACACCGCTGCACTCGCGCTGTGTCTGGCCTCCGGGCCGGTGGGGTTTCTGGCGCCGCTGTGAGCGCCCAGCCCGGAGACTTCGCGGCGCGTCGCCGATCCGGTGAAGTGTGGAGCCGCCTAGGAGAATCGAACTCCTGACCTATTCACATATTGACGTAGAACGATAGCGTTCAAGAGAGTCCGCTAAGATATTGCAGCGCAACGTGATACACGATTCATCGTCCGCTAGCGTGCCCACGGATCCGGGGTGATTTAGGGGCGTTTGTATCAGGAAAGTGGAGACCCGTCTATTTTGTCGGTGCCTTTCATTACAGTCACCCACATGAGCACCGACATCAGCGTCCAGACCACCACATTCGGCGGTTCCGGCCAGCCGTCGCACTACCTCCCTGGCCCCAGACCAGAGAAACTGCCGATTTCGGCGAAGGTCTGGGACGTCGCCAAGGACTACGGCAAGGAGTCGGAGGCGGTCGTGGTGGCCTTGTACGAGGCCGTCATGCGACTGGAGTCGGCGTTGACAGCAGACTAGGACGGCCCTACCCCCCAGGTGGCACCGCGCGCAAACATCTCGCGATTGCGCTTATCCAGCTTCTCCCACCGCTTCTCGTCGCGAGGCTCCGCTCCCTGTTGGAACGCCAACTTCAGTACATCCTCGATCATGACCCGGCCGGTCGGTATGTGCCCCTTGCCGAGTGCCGAGCAGTGAAGATGTGGACGCACTTCATGCGACGACGAAATCGGGTGCCAGTGATATTCGTATTGGGGGGTGCCATCGATCAGCAGGTCGTACATGTAGCCCGTCGTGGTGACCTTCCACGGACCCCGGTCACGATCGTCGGAGGCGACGATTTTGTATCGCATACTCACACTCAGGCCCAGCTTGCCGGCGGCGCGGAGTCCGACGACCTCGCCGTTGTTGAGGGTGAGAACACCCTCTTCGCCTGCCCTGTAGTTGTCGGCGGTGACCTTGCCGTCGAGGAACATACCGAGGGCGGCCTGGATCGGCGCGACAAACGCCTTAACTGCTTCGGCCTGAGTCCTACCGGCCACTCGGACGAAGCATGGCGACCTTCATCACGTCAGTGTCGGAGTCATCCGCATAGGAGCCGTTGTCCCAACGCCGCGCGAACGTCGCGCCATCAATGCCGAGCAGACGGTGAGCAGCTTGATCGAAGATCTTCCACGATCCGTCTGCGCTGATCTTCTGAAACTTGACTGCCATACTCACACCCCCTCTGTTCGTAACGATAGCTTTGTTTCTCGTAGCGTCGCATGTACCTCTGACAACTATATCTCTCCCGGCTATTTCGACCTGCCGGTTCGTGTCAAAACGCGCAGGTGGGCGGGCCGGGGGGCGGCTCGGCGAACCGGGCTTGCGTCGCGTCTGCGCCTTCTATTCCGTGATACCGCTGTGGATTATCCGCGCCCGCCTGGCTAGGTCCTCGCGCGCTTTCCTGCCCTGCTTCTTCGGTAGGTCGTTGTCGACGACTAGGGAATGGGCGACGTCGCGAGGGTGTGACTGTTCGGTGTCAGGGTATGGGTCGAACGCCACGCCGAGGCAGACCTCCCGGACATCCTTCACCAGCATCGAGAAAACTCCATTCTTGGGTTCCCGCTTGACATCCGCCCAACTGAGTCCGTGTTCGGCGAGAATTCGGTCTCGATAGCAAGAGATGCCGTCGTCATCAAAGCGCACTGCAGCCACGGTGATCGACACCTTCTTCGTTCCCTGGTCGGTCACTGTCCAGTGTTCGTGAGGGATGCTTGGCGAATATCGGTACAGCACTTCCTCTGGGCCGATCTGAGGATCGTCAGCCTTCACCGCGGAATCAGTTGATGTTGAACTCCTGCACTGATCTTCTCGAGGAAGATGCGCGAATCATCGAGTGCGACTCCTAGCAGTCGAGGCCCGTCAGTCTGGCCTTTGCTGACTGCGAGTTCATGATCAAACGCTTCACGACCATCGGCCCAGTAGCCACGAAACGCCAGTTCACCATCCTCAAATGCGATTGTGAGTTGGTCACCATCAACGAGCCAGACGACATGCAGTCCGCCGTCGGGGAGCGGCGAGAACTGCGGCGTTGCAAGCCCATCAGCGTGTGTGAGTGCCTTGATCAAGGAGACCGCAAGGTTCGCGACTGCGGTGTGCACCGCGCGGCCGCTGGCGCCGTCCCAACCTCGGGGCAGCCGCGTTAGCTTGGCCAGCTCGCTCTGTGCGTACACGATGACTTCTGACCGCGTCGGGTGGGAGACTTGCGGTTGTCCGGGCTGGGCGGCCCACCATCGAATATGCGCATCTTGAATAAACGTCGGCACAGTTCTGGGCGACGAAGTGATTGGCGATTGTTCAATTACTGGCATCGGTCTTTCCCCATTCGATGTGCATGCCCTCCGTTGTGACGTGGTCAAACATCATTACGCCTTCCCTATGTGCAACATCAAGGGCGGCGAAGACGTCCACTGAAGAAAGTTCGGCGTCTATCGCAACTATCGAGTTGATCTCAAGTTGCAGCTCATTCTCGTCAGCAGGGTAACCGAGCGATATTGTCTGCCGCCCAAACGGTTGGCCGTCCGTCTCGCTGAGTTGGCGCTCCATCTGGACCCTGGTTGCGACATGACCGTCGAGAGTGAAGGTGGTCGAGAGCGCATCAATCACCCGCGGTACATCAGATGCGCCGGCTACCGCGATTCGGTTGAAGAAGGTCACCTCTGCGGCACTTGGCCGGAGAACGCCAAACCCCGCACCTTCTATGTAACGCTCGAAGTCGCTCCAGATAGACGACAACTCAGCACGTAACACGTCATAGCGCGGATACGGGTTATCACCCTGTTGCTTACGCCAATTGATCAGTAGGCGGTCGTGTTGCACCTGAATGAGTAGTGATTCGTCCTCGGTCAAAACCCACAACCGAATCGGTGCGACCGAGTTGCCGAATTGGAACATGAAGTTGGCCGGCCCCAGTGGTGGCAGAGCTACCTGTTCCTGAACTTTCGGGAAACGCTCTCGCCATCTGTCGACCAGGCGCACCAACGCGACCGTGTCAAGACCAGGCAACTGCAGAAAGTGAATGCCCGCGGCCACCTCGATCACCGGCGGCAGTTTGAACGAGGGGAGAGCTTGTGCAATGGCCACGCCCCCCATTGTGCAATGTTAAGGCAGCGGTGGGACGGTTGTGACCAGCGACACTGGCGTCATCGCCGGCAGCAGCGTGATCGCTAATGCCGACCAGTGAGGACCGAATCGAGTCCCGTGGCATCAGATTGTGTATCCGGGTATGCCTCTGACGGATTGGCGTTGGCGTGGGAGTTGGGCGGTCATGGCGGTGTCGATCATGTCTTTGGACGTGGCTGTCGCCGAGGATGAAGACTTGGACGAGCCGGAGCGCAGCAGAGCCCGAAAAGTGCTTGACGGCCTGCTGTCAGGAGGCTCAAAAATCGCAATCACAGCCCTCGGTGGCGCCGGCGGCCACATTCTGCACAGCTGAGCGGCCACTGACTCCGAGGTAACAATCTCCCGAGTTATCACCGGAGTCTTAGACCGATGTGTCCGGCCCTGGAGCGAGACTGACCGCATGGCAATCAAGGTGCAACTGATAACAGGCGAACCGCCCCTGAGCTTCGACACCGGGACAGGTTGGAGGTAGTCGCCGGCGGCGTCCTGAAAATCAGCAAGGCAGACCGCGAGACCCTCTACATCAGTCCCGCGCAGTGGGTGACCGTCGAGGAGACTCGGGGGCCAGTCGCAATGCCAGTGGTTGGTCACGCAGATCCGGGTCCGGAAGATTCCGCGTTCTAGTGTCGGCCGAGCCCGCTTCCGACAAGCGCCTTGAATTGGCCTATGCCGTAGCGCAGGAACGGCTGAAGCTGCAGGACGCCACGCTAGCGAACACGCGAACCAGGGCGAGCAATCTGCTCGCCACTACCGCGCTGTTTATCTCCTTTTCAGCCGGGGTCGGCTTGATCCAGAGCGATCCGGACTCAGAGTCCGCGCTTTGTTCCGGCATAGCCCTGATCCTCTTGCTGGTCGTGGTCGCTCTAGGTATCAGCGTGCTGGTGGTCGTGTGGCCGGCCAAGATGTGGTGCTACACCCCGTTAGCTTCGAAGATCATGGCCAGGATTGCGGCGGGAGATGACGTAGCAGCTATCCGCCGGTACGTCATCGATGCAATGATCACCGGAGCCGAGGCTAACCACGACATGCTCGAACTGAGACAGAATGCGTTCCGTTGCGCGGTCGTGCTGCTCGTAGTCGAAGTCGTACTGCTCCTTTGCGCTATCGCCCTCCACTGAAGGACCGCACGTGACTGACCATTGGGACAACAAGAGCAAGCGCGAAGAGATCGAACGAAGGAAGGCAGAGGCCGCCGAGCGTAAGAAGGCCGAGCTCGCGCAGGAACGAGATCGCCGTGAGCGTGAAATCGACGAACGCCGAAGTCGGCGCGATGGGGACAAATAACGCGCGTTGTCTTGCCCGACGCTGGATTATCTTTGGAGGGAGCCCGCATGCAGTTCGACGAGTTACGCACACTCATCACCGCATCCAGACACTCTGACTGGCATCGAATCCGTTCGGGCCCAACGTATCGTGACAGCTTCGCGACTTGGAGCAGCCCCGCCGACGGATCGGCCGGTTGCGAGGTTCACGGTCACACGTACGTTGCGGTCTACAAGCCGGACATCGACATCACCATCGCATTCGGGCGAGAATCCGGTTTGATGTCGCGCGATCTGAAATTCGGGTGGGCGGAGTTTCCAGATCCCAAGGTGTCCATGCACGATGCCGACGTGTTCTGGCGGGGGTCGCTCGTTGATCGAGTCAACTTCGTATACGTTGACGGCGGACGCTGCGCCCTACCGCTCGGACTCGGACACCAGGGCCTCGAGATCACCCGACATGAGTTCGCGGTGGCCCGCCTGATCGATGCGTTGGAGAGCGGCGATCGCTTTGACACGTACGCGTCGGGTGTGCCCTACGAGTTCGTCGACTGATCAAGTCCCCCGAGCCCGCATGACCGAACCACCGACCCCCTCACCGGTTCCCGACGAGCACCTAGAGGAATGGAAATCATCGGCGCTATTGGCCCGGTCATGCCGACTCGTGATGCAGAGAACCGTCGACCCGGTACCAGGCAGCGCACTCGCTACCGCAGATCTTCATTACCCACATGAGAAAGTCTCGGCGTGGACGCGCGAGTACTTGTTGGCTGCGGGTGACTCTCTCGGTTTCTGGGCCGATCACTTCTCTCCGTACGAGTTCGCCCCGGATGCGGCGCACGAGGTGCCGTACCGGTCGTATCTGCTGCTGGGACGTGCTGGTCTGGAAGCCGCCGCCCATGCGCTTTGGCCGCTCAGCTCGCCTACCTCCGAGGACTGCGCCAGTCGCCATGTCCGCTTGCTGCACCGCGACTTTCGTTACCATCGCCAGGCTCTCCGGGCAGGTGTGCGCGACGAGTCCTATATCCAGTCGCGGATCAACAACCTTGAACGGCGTGCTCGCGACTCGCCGCTGCCGCTGCGGCCGGCGGATAATCCGCCCGGGTACGAAGGGCTCATACGTCATGCGGCGCAGCATGTTCAGCGCGATCCCGACGAGTGGGCCTACATATGGAATGCCGCTAGCGGCGCGGCGCATGGACAGAATTGGTTTGGCATTGAGGGGTACGAGCTGCACAGCCGAGATGAGTACGAGCCTGGGTACTTCCGGATTCAGCGTCTCCCCGATCCCGAGTTCATTACAGCGACAATGGACGCGGCGTCGCTCTGTGTCCTGGCCGGGACGCACAGGTGGCTGTCCCTCGGTGGTCACCCTGATGAGCTGTACAGGCAAGCACTGCAAGGCATTTCGGACCGGATGCCGAAGGGCCGCTAATGTCCATGTCCATCGGAAGAAATCCCGCCATAGTCCCGTGCAATTGCACGGATGTGCTTGCCCGTCCAGATCTTGGACCACAGTTTGCGTCCGATCTCAGTCTTGGTGAAAACCCCCAGATCGCGTCCCCTGCAGCGATAACACCGGCCGCAAGCAGGTGTGTTCCCAAGCCACACGTATCCAATGTGACGCGCTCCCCGGTGCGCAGTCCGCCGACTCGCCGCTCGGCGGCGTGAAGACTACGGAACGCGTCGTGAAACTCTTCAGTGACGTTAAGCGGACCGACCGTAGTCCGGCCCGGTTTTCTGAGGGTGACTTCGAGTTCCTTGACCGTGTTGCTGGTGCGCATTGGGATCGCGTGCGGGTGTTGCTCGAGCGGTGGTTCGCCGAGCATCCGAGCGACGCCAAGCGTGACCTCTACAGCAGGTTCACCGATCACGACAGCGGTCAGCACCTGGGGGCTTGGTGGGAGCTGTATATCGCTAGCTTGTTCCGGTACTTGCGGTATGACGTTGTCGCACACCCCATTATCGAAGGATCTAAGGGCAAGCCCGACTTCCTTATGACGAAGCCAGGAGCTTCTTTCTACATCGAATGCGTGGTCGCCGGCACCGGGGGGACACGCGGCAACGTTGAATGGATCTACGACTGCATAAGCGATGTTGAGACTCGCGACTTTCTCGTCGGTGTCGAGCGCGTCGAAACCGGTACCAAGAAACCGAAACGGAGAGATGTCACCCGACCTATCGCGCAGTGGCTCGCGTCGCTTGACCCTGACGATATTCTCTCGAAACCGGGAGAAGAACTGCCTCGCAGGACGATTCCGATACGCGACTGGTCACTGGAGCTGGTTGCCTACCCGACTAGGCCTGATGCAAGACATAAGGGCGGCCGGATAATCGGCACACTGCCCGCAGTCTTCGGCTTCCCTGCCAACACAATTGATCGCATCCAGGAGAAGATCACTAAGAAAGGGCGGCGTTACGGTAATAGCCCGCTGCCGCTGCCGCTGATCGTAGCCGTGTTGGAGGGAACCGGATGGGTGGATGAGGATGAGTTCGGCGACGCATTGTTTGGCCGCAGGGAATTTCAATGGAATGAGGGCGACGCCGCGTCGATACGTCAAGTGCGACGACGCGATGGCTACTTCCGTGGTGATTGGAAAGACGATGACGACCAGCGTGGAATTCGCGTATCGGCTGTGCTGATCGGATCCAACCTTCGGTATTGGAGAATCGCAACAGATTTACCCCGCTTATGGCTGAATCCATGGGCCGCAACCCCAATCAACAACCGCGACGGCTTCGCTACCACCACAGCACTTGAGAGCGGGCAGTTCGTAGAAAGCGCGGCAACGCTCGATGCGTCGTCAGTATTCGATCTCGAACCCGACTGGCCATCTTTCCCTACGAAGCGCTTCGATGATGAATAAGCCGAGTGCCATGGCGGGCGCACCCAACCTGCCGTCATGAGCGCCGTACACACTGGGCGACGCCGAAAAATCTCGAATGGTCGAAGGGGCAGTGACCGTTGTTCTCGTACGGCGCCAACCTCGCGCCCTCATGTTCTTGAGCCCAGGCGTCACGGGCCGCCAGGAACCTCGCGAACGCCGCCCTCCACGTCCGCTCAGTCCGATACCGAACACCCTGAAAGGGTCTGCTGCACCGTCAGGTGACAGTTTTGACCTGACCCACCTGTTGGGTTCCATTTTCGGTGACTAACTGACGGCGGTGAGGGTGTTGTTGGTGAAGGATAGTTCGTATTCGACCGGGGTGCGGTAGCCGAGCGCGGAGTGGCGGCGTCGGCGGTTATGGAAGATTTCGAGGTAGTCGAAGATCGCGTTGGCCAGCTCGACGCGGGTCTTCCATTTCTGGCGGTCGAGCAGCTCGATTTGCATCGAAGACCAGAAGCTCTCCATCATGGCATTGTCCAGCCCGTCGCCGATCGTCCCAAAGGACGGCAAAAGCCCCGCGGCGCGGATCTTCTCGCCGAAAACCCAAGAGGTGAACTGGGTTCCGTGATCAGCGTGAACGATGCCACCGGGTGATGGGCGGCGGTTGCGGATGGCCATGTCCAACGCATTGACCACCAAAGTCGCATCGGCCTTCGAGTCCATCGACCAGCCCACGATGCGGCGGCTGAACGCATCCAGGACAGCACAGCAGTACAGCCATCCTTCCCGGGTCCTGTGTTGGGTGATGTCGGTGAACCACAACTCATTTGGCGCCAGCCGGTGGAACTTGCGGTTCACCAGATCATCGGCGGTCACTACGCCGCGCAACCGTTTGACCCGGATCGGACCGGGCAGGCCGTAGATGCCGGCGAGCGTCATCAGGACCGAAACCGTGCGTGGGCATACTGTGATCCCCATACCGAGGGTGAGTTCGGCGTGGACGCGACGATAGCCGTAGGTGCCGCGGGAAGCGACATGGATCTCGCGGATCAGTCCGGTCAACCACTGCCGGCGCAGCTGAGTGGCTGTGATCGGTTTTCGCTTGTGCTTGTAGTAATTCTGCCGGGTCACACCGAGAATGAGGCAGCAGCGATCCACAGGCGCCCCGGCGTCGACGAGTCGGTCGATCACCGGGTACAGGCTTTTGGGCGGGGCTTGTCCTCACCGAGGACCGTGGCGGCCTGGCGCACGATGGCAAGCTCGGTTTCCAGCTCGCGGATCCTTCGCCGCGCTGCTCGCAACTCTGTTGATTCGCACGTCGGGACACCGGGGCGTATGCCGCGGTCGATGTCGTCCTGTTTGATCCACTTGGACAGCGTGACCGGGTGGATACCCAGATCGTCGGCGGTCTGCTTCTGCGGCTTGCCGGCGCGCACGAGGGCAATCGCTCGGGCACGGAACTCGGCAGGATACGGGCGCGGCATGACGGTCAGACTTTCGTACAGGCCGTCAGGTAGTCACCGAATCTGGAACCCAGACGGTGGGTCAGGTCAAGATGTCACCCATCCGTGCAGCAGACCCAAGTATGGCGCCGGCCAGCTAGGCGCGCTGCGGGTGACTGAGCTTCCGACGTCGCGGGCCAACGCGCACATTCAGGGCGTGGCGGCAACGACAACGTCTCAGGCCGGCTATCTGCGGATAATTCTGCGCGGGATGTTCTCGTTGGCCGTGCGCTTTGACGTCCTGGCGGTGAATCCGATCGTGGAGACCAAGACCGCGAAGCTGCACAGGAAGCCAGCCCGCGCGATGACACCCGCCGAGTTCGAGCGAGTGCGGGCCGCGGTCGACGCGTACGCAAGCCGCGAGGGGCATGGCGGCCCGAAGCCCGGCCGACTGCTGCCGGCGTTCATCGAAGTGCTGGCCGCGACCGGCGCACACCCGAGTCAGGTGCTGGCATTGCGGTGGTCAGATGTCGATCTGCTCGCGGACCCCCCGACTGTGACAATCTCGGGCACCCTGGTCGACCACCAACGGATCCCAGGCAAGGGGCTGCACCGCCAGGAAGCCCGCAAGGGCGACGCTCCGGAGCATACCGTGGTGCTGCCCCAGTTCGGCGTGGAGGCCTTCACGGTACTCCTGGGCGAGACGGCCCGTCCGGGCCGGTGTTCGCCAACAGGGAGGGCGGCTGGATGTCGCTTTGCAATCTGCGGCGGGCGCTACGGACCGCGCTGCCCGCAGATCTTCGGTGGGTCACACCGCACTCGTTTCGCCGCACGGTGGCCACCGTGGTCCGCGACGACCTGGGCCGGCGTTAGCGCAGCAGCAACTGAGCCACTCGAAGCTGGCCACCACCGAAGCGCATTACCTGCAGCGTCACATTCGCGGCCCGGATGTGCGGAACACGCTGGACAGATTCGCGTCGGGGAAAGTGGCGGCTGAAAGTATCAGGAAAGTATCAGGTGGACCGGGTTCTCATGGGTCCAGCGGTTCTGTGTAGCTGCATTTCCGCTGGTAGATGGAGCCGCCTAGGAGAATCGAACTCCTGACCTATTCATTACGAGTGAATCGCTCTACCGACTGAGCTAAGGCGGCGGTGCCCTGTCGCGGGCGGGACGAGTCTACGTGGCTACCGTAGCTCCTGCCCAATCGTGGCCACCATGGCGTCGACGGCGAACTTGGGCTTGACGTTGATCGCCAGCGCCTCGCGGCATTCCAGCACGGCCTCCGCACAGCGCAGCAACCGCTCGGGGCTGGCGTGCGCGGCCAGCGAACCCACTCGCTCAGCCATGTCGGGATGGTTGGGCCGCACCGACCCGGCGCCGGCCGAGACCAGCACCGCATCCCGGAAATACGAGGCCAGGTCCATCAAGGCCCGGTCCAGAGCATCGCGTGAGGCGCGGGTATGCCGAGACTTCTGCCGTCGCTCCAGGTCCTTGATCGCCCCGGCGGAGCCACGGATCGCGCCGGCGACGCCTTTGCCGGTCCCGCCCGCCCCCAGCGCCGTACGCAGTTCCTCGGTCTCGGCTTCGGCGCGCTCGGCGGTCAGGGCGACGGCCTCTGCTTCGGCGGCGGCCACCAACTCCTCGGCGGCGGCGTAGGCCCCCGACCGTCGGGCGGCGTCGCGAACCAACTCCAGCGCCTGCTCGCGCCGCGTGCGGGCGTCGGGGTCGGTGGCGAGCCGCCGTGCCCGCCCCACGTGGCCGCCGCTGACCGACGCCGCCCAGTTCGCGGTCGCGGCATCAAGGCCGTCGCCTCCGATCAGCACCTGGGCGATGGCCTCGGTCGACGGGGTCACCAGCGCGACGTGCCGGCACCGGGAGCGCAGCGTGATCGCGATGTCCTCCGGATCCACCGAGGGGGCGCACAGCAGGAATACCGTGGACGGGGGCGGCTCTTCGACGACCTTGAGCAGCGCGTTGGCGGCACCCTCGGTCAACCGGTCGGCGTCTTCGATCACCACGATCTGGTGGTGCCCGGTCGTCGGGCGCCGCGACGCGATCTGCACGATCGCGCGCATCTCGTCCACACCGATCGACAGGCCTTCCGGAATCACCCGCCGCACGTCGGCGTGGGTGCCCGCCATCGTCGTCGTACAGGCTCGGCAGTCGCCGCACCCCGGATCTGCCGACGAGGTGCACTGCAGCGCCGCCGCGAAGCACAACGCGGCCACTGAGCGGCCGGAACCCGGCGGACCGGTGATCAGCCAGGCATGTGTCATAGTCCCGGCTCGCTGGCCTGCGTGACCCTGATCACCCTGGACAGTACGTCGGGCAGCCCGGGCAGCAGCCAGCAGCTCGTCCTCCACTACTTGCTGGCCTACCAGCCGCGTAAACACGCCCGTCATGATCGGCAACAGTAGTGAGCACCCCCGACAGATACCGATCAGCATCCGTTTCGCGACAGTTTCGTGACCTTCGGCCATCATCTGCCCACGTCGGACGACTTGCCGAAGCAATTTTTGGTTACCGGCCTGTCCCCGCTGACCGATACGGTAGTTGCGTGACCACGGCCGCAAGCTTCCCCAGGCGAATCAGCGCATTCGCCCGCTGGGTGATACGTACGCCGTGGCCGGTGTTCTCGCTGAGCATGCTGCAGGCCGACATCATCGGCGGCCTGTTCGTGCTCGGCTTCCTGCGCTACGGCCTGCCGCCCCGCGACCGCATCCAGCTGCAGGACCTGCCGCCGGCGAACGTCACGATCTTCATCTGCTCGGTGGTGTTCCTGTTCCTCGCGGGATTCGCCTGGAACCTCGAGTTGCTGGTGCCGGTCTTCCGGTGGCAGCGCCGCGACAACCTGCTCGTCGAAGCCGACCCGTCCACTTCCGAATTGGCCCGCACCCGCGCCCTGCGGATGCCGTTCTACCGCACCCTGATCAGCGCGGGCTCCTGGGCCGTCGGCAGCGTGGTGTTCGTCATCGCGAGCTGGTCGGTGGCCCGCCACGCCGCGCCGGTGGTGATGGTCGCCAACGCCCTGGGCGCCACCGCCACCGGAATCATCGGCTACCTGCAGTCCGAGCGGGTGTTGCGGCCGGTGGCGGTCGCCGCGCTGCGCAGCGGCGTGCCGGAGAACGTCCGGGCCCCCGGCGTCATCCTGCGCCTGATGCTCACCTGGGTGCTCTCCACCGCCGTGCCGCTGCTGGCGATCATCCTGGCCGTGGTGTCGGACAAGATCTCGCTGCTGCACGCTTCGGCGGAGAGCCTGTTCAATCCGATCCTGCTGCTGGCGCTGGCGGCGCTGGCCATCGGCGCCGCCAGCACGCTGCTGGTCTCGATGTCGATCGCCGACCCGTTGCGCCAGCTGCGCTGGGCCCTGTCGGAGGTGCAGCGCGGCAACTACAACGCGCACATGCAGATCTACGATGCCAGCGAACTGGGGCTGCTGCAGGCCGGGTTCAACGACATGGTCCGCGATTTGTCCGAGCGGCAGCGGCTGCGCGACCTCTTCGGTCGCTACGTGGGTGAGGACGTGGCACGCCGGGCACTCGAGCGCGGCACCGAGCTGGGCGGCCAGGAACGCGACGTCGCGGTCCTGTTCGTGGATCTGGTCGGCTCCACCCAGCTGGCCGCGACGCGACCGCCGGCCGAGGTGGTGCACCTGCTCAACGAGTTCTTCCGGGTTGTGGTCGAGACCGTCGGGCGGTACGGCGGGTTCGTCAACAAGTTCCAGGGCGACGCCGCGCTGGCGATCTTCGGTGCGCCGATCGAACACCCCGACGGCGCCGGCGCAGCGCTGGCCGCGGCGCGCGCGCTGCACGACGAGCTCATCCCGGTGCTGGGATCTGCCGAATTCGGCATCGGGGTGTCCGCCGGCCGGGCCATCGCCGGCCACATCGGCGCCCAGGCCCGCTTCGAGTACACCGTCATCGGCGACCCGGTCAACGAGGCCGCCCGTCTTACCGAACTGGCCAAGCTGGAAGAAGGCCACGTGCTGGCATCGGCGATCGCGGTAAGCGGCGCCCTGGATGCCGAGGCACTGTGCTGGGACGTGGGCGAGGTGGTCGAACTGCGCGGCCGCATCGCCCCCACGCAGTTGGCGCGTCCACTGAATCTGGCCGGGCTGGATCAGGTTTCGCCGCAAACCGAGCAGGTCGCCACGCAGGCGACCCCGTAACGGCCGGCGACTAAGTGCGCTTGGCGGCGCGCTTGGCCGGTGCCTTCTTGGCGGCCGACGTCGCCTTGCGTGCCGTCTTCTTCGCGGTCCGCTTCACCGGACCGCGGGCCCGCCGGTCGGCCAGCAATTCAGCGGCGCGCTCGTCGGTGATGGACATGACGTCGTCACCCTTGCGCAGGCTGGCGTTGGTCTCCCCGTCGGTGACGTAGGGGCCGAATCGGCCGTCCTTGATCACCATCGGCTTGCCCGACGCCGGGTCGGCGCCCAGCTCGCGCAGCGGCGGGGCCGAAGCAGCTTGGCGCCCGGACCGTTTCGGCTCGGAGTAGATCTTCAGCGCCTCGTCGAGGGTGATGGTGAACATCTGGTCCTCGGTGGTCAGCGATCGAGAGTCGGTGCCGCGCTTGAGGTATGGGCCGTACCGCCCGTTCTGCGCGGTGATCTCCTCGCCGGAGGCCGGGTCCACCCCGACCACCCGCGGCAGCGACAGCAACTTCAGCGCGTCCTCGAGCGTCACCGTCTGCAGGTCCATGCTGCGCAGCAGCGAACCCGTCCGCGGCTTGGGACCCGTCGGCTTCTTGCCCTTCTTGGCCGGCGCGGCGTCGCCGTCATCGTCCGGCGACTTCGGCAGGATCTCGGTCACGTAAGGCCCGTAGCGGCCGTCCTTGGCCACGATCTCGTGTCCCGTCTGCGGGTCCACGCCCAGCACCCGCCCCTCCTGCGGAGTGGCGAAAAGTTCTTCTGCCACATCCAGAGTCAGCTCGTCGGGAGTCAGCGAGTCGTTCAAGTTGGCCCGTTGCGGCGTCGGTTCGCCGTCGTCACCGGTCACCGTGCGTTCCAGGTACGGACCGTTCTTGCCGACCCGGACATAGACCGGACGCCCCTGCGCGTCGTCGAACACCTTGATGGAGTTGACTTCTCGGGCGTCGATGCCTTCCAGGTTGACACCGACCAGTTTCTTCAGGCCGCCGGCGCGGGCCACCGAGTCGGGCACGCCGTGTTCGCCGCCGAAGTAGAAGTTGTTGAGCCAGTTGGTGCGTCGCTCGCTGCCCGAGGCGATGGCGTCGAGTTCGTCCTCCATCGCCGCGGTGAAGTCATAGTCCACCAGACGACCGAAATGTTGTTCCAACAGCCCGATTACGGCGAACGCCACCCAGGACGGCACCAGGGCGCTGCCCTTCTTGTACACGTAACCGCGGTCCTGGATGGTCTTGATGATCGAGGAGTACGTGGACGGACGGCCGATGCCCAGCTCCTCCAGCGCCTTGACCAGCGAGGCCTCGGTGTAGCGCGCGGGCGGGTTGGTGGAGTGCCCGTCCGGGGTCAGCTCGACGGCGTCCAACCGCTGGCCCGGGGTGAGTTGCGGCAGCCGACGTTCGGCATCGTCGGCCTCGCCACCGGCCAATTCGTCGACGGTCTCCACGTATGCCTTGAGGAAGCCCGGGAACGTCAGGGTGCGCCCGGAGGCCGAGAAGATCACGTCCCGTTCTCCGGACCGGCCCTCGATGCGCAGGCTCAGCGTGGTGCCGCGCGCGTCGGCCATCTGCGATGCCACCGTGCGCTGCCAGATCAGCTCGTACAGCCGGAATTCGTCGCCGTCGAGTTCGCGGCGCACCGCATCGGGTGTGGCGAATGTCTCACCGGCCGGCCGGATCGCCTCGTGTGCCTCCTGGGCGTTCTTCACCTTGCGGGTGTACTGGCGCGGCGACGGCGACACGTATTCCTCGCCGTAGAGCTGGCGTGCCTGGTTGCGCGCGGCGCCGATAGCCGACTCCGACAGCGTCGTGGAGTCGGTCCGCATATAAGTGATGTAGCCGTTCTCGTAGAGCCGCTGCGCAATGCTCATGGTGCGCTCCGAGGAGAACCGCAATTTGCGGCCCGCCTCCTGCTGCAGCGTCGAGGTCATGAACGGGGGATACGGCCGCCGGGTGTAGGGCTTTTCCTCCACCGACGCCACGGCCAGCTGGGCGCCCTGCAGTCCGGTGGCGATCGCGGTGGCGCCCGCTTCGTCCAGGACGGTGACCTCGTCGGCCTTGCGGAGTTGGCCCAGCGAGTCGAAGTCGCGACCGGTAGCCACGCGCAGACCGTCGACGCTGGTCAGACGCGCCGCGAAGGTCGGCGGCTGCGCCTTGGGGTCCGACACGCTGGCGTCCAGCTTGGCCAGGATGTCCCAGTAGGAAGCGCTGCGGAACGCCATCCGGTCGCGTTCGCGCTGGACGATGATGCGGGTGGCCACCGATTGCACGCGGCCGGCAGAGAGTTTGGGCGCCACTTTCTTCCACAACACCGGGCTGACCTCGTAGCCGTACAGCCGGTCCAGGATGCGGCGGGTCTCCTGAGCGTCGACCAGGTCGATGTCCAGGTCGCGCGGGTTCGCAGCGGCCTCGAGAATGGCCGGCTCGGTGATCTCGTGGAAAACCATCCGTTTGACCGGGACGCGCGGCTTCAGGGTCTCCATCAGATGCCAGGCGATGGCCTCCCCCTCGCGGTCGCCATCCGTGGCCAGGTAGAGCTCATCGACGTCTTTGAGCAGGCCCTTCAGCTCGGTGACGGTGCTCTTCTTCTCCGGACTGATGATGTACAGCGGCTCGAAGTCGGCATCGACGTTGACCCCGAGGCGGGCCCACGGCTCGGACTTGAACTTCGCCGGCACGTCAGCGGCGGCGCGCGGCAGGTCGCGGATATGCCCCCGCGAGGATTCGACGATGTAGTTGGATCCCAGGTAACCGGCGAGTTTGCGCGCTTTGGTGGGCGACTCGACGATCACCAATCGCCGGGTGTTCCCGTTCCTGCCGCTGCTAGCCCTCCGGTCAGCCACCTGCGCCTACGCTCCATCTCCTGTGTCGGTTCCCTGGCGGAACCGCCTTCGCGGGGAAGAATGACAGGTCGGCGCCCTGAAATTCCCGATAATCCGGTCCGTTGAGGCTCGCCGCCGTCCGTTCGCCCCCGCGGGCAACTGCCAATTTCGCACCAATAGGCGCGCCCGCGCAAACCGACCGGCTCTCCGCCGTGCCCCGGCAACCCGTCAAACGCGCGGCCACTGGCCGGCCGCCTCGGGGTCGTCAGGAGCTTCTCCGACGTTCTCTACCAGGCGCGATAGCCTGCGACGGCCACTGATCCGAAGCGCCGGGCGGGCTCCCCGGGTGCCGATCAGGGTTGGTGCGATCCCGACCCGCATCAGCGCCGACGCCAGCGGCGAATGTGTGTCCGGCGCGTGCGGATCCAGCCCGAGCAGGTAACGGTCGGCATCCGGTGCGCCGGCCGCCAGGATCCACGCCCGCAACTCCCGCGGGCCGGGCACCCAGCGCGGTGGCACGGTCTTGACCGCGCCGCGCGTCCACTCGGTGGCGATACTGCACAGCCGGGCGTCCACCGCCGTCCGGACCAGCGGGTGGTCTTCGTCGGTCCGGGTGATCTCGGGGACCAATCCGGCCTCGGTGATCATGTCCGCCAGGGCGGCGGCCCGCCACGACTGCTCGACCACCACTGACAACCTGGCACCCGTGCCAACCATGACGATCTGACCGGGGGCAGCCAGCAGCCCGCACAAATCTTCGACCGCGGGCGGCACCGATTCCGCGGCGAAGAAGGAAAGCTGGCTCACGCCACAGACAGTAGGCCAGCCGGGGAGTCGGCGGCGGCTCCGCGCGCGGCGCGGCGGCACCGCGCTACGACGGCGGGGGGACGTGGGACGCGAGGCCCCGATGAAACGAAAACCCCCCGGCGGTTTCCGCGAGTGCGGGGCTGCGCCGGGGGGCTACGTCAGAATCTGCTCGGATTAAACGGAGCGGACTCCGGTGGCCTGGGGGCCCTTAGGGCTATGGCCGATCTCAAATTCGACCTTCTGGTTCTCTTCGAGGGTGCGGAAGCCCGTCCCCTGGATTTCCGTGTAGTGGACAAAGACGTCAGCGGATCCATCTTCGGGGGCGATGAAGCCGAACCCCTTCTCCGCGTTGAACCACTTCACAGTTCCCTGTGGCATTTCTCGATATTTCCTTCTCTTCTGGGTGCAGGGCACCGCTGTTCGGGTGCCCCGGGCCCGCTGCGACCGCCATACCTTCTCGGAGTCGCCGGAATTTCACCCGACAGATAACCTCGCAGGAACCGCGACCGCAACGTCGATCCTGCGAAAGTTTTACACGAACACAGAAGCTGCGACCGCACCCAGTCAACCACGTTCGTCGCGTCGGCGACAGCCTGAAGTCAGCGCAGGTCGCCCAATTTACGTCTGCGTCACCCGCGGACCCCGGGAGCGCACCACTACGACCCAGAAAGGCACGCGATGGCGAGCTTCGGCAGCGAACTGCTTGCCGCCGCCCTCGCCGGCACCGCATCCGGCGAACATCCGCTGCGTCACGTCGCCGAATTGCCACCGCGACCGGGGCGTCCCGGGGCCTGGCCGCAGTGGGCGCCGCCCGACGTGGTGCGTGCATTCACCGACCGCGGCATCCGCGCACCCTGGTCACATCAGGTGCAGGCCGCCGAACTGGCCCACGAGGGTCGTCACGTGGTGGTGAGCACTGGTACCGCGTCGGGCAAGTCGCTGGCCTACCAGCTGCCGGTGCTCAGCGCGCTGGCAACCGACCCCCGCGCGCGGGTGCTGTACCTGTCGCCGACCAAGGCGCTGGGTCATGACCAGTTGCGGGTAGCGCACGCCCTGACGACAGCCGTGCCCGCTCTGGCCGATGTCGCACCCACCGCCTATGACGGCGACACCGCCGCCGAAGTGCGCCGCTTCGCCCGGGAGCGCTCGCGGTGGCTGTTCTCCAATCCCGACATGATCCACCTGTCGATCCTGCGCAACCACCCCCGGTGGGCGGTGCTGCTGCGCGGTCTGCGCTTCCTGATCGTCGACGAATGCCACTACTACCGCGGTGTTTTCGGCTCGAATGTGGCGATGGTGCTGCGCCGGTTGCTCCGCCTCTGCGCGCGCTATTCGTCGTATCCGACCGTGATCTTCGCCAGTGCGACCACCGACTCTCCCGGCACGACGGCCACCGAACTGATCGGTCAGCACGTCGTCGAAGTGCTCGACGACGGATCACCCCAGGGCGGCCGCACGGTGGCGTTGTGGGAGCCGGCGTTGCGCACCGACCTGCTCGGCGAGCACGGCGCCCCGGTGCGCCGGTCGGCGGGCGCCGAGGCGGCGCGGGTGATGGGCGACCTGATCGTGGAGGGAGCGCAGACGCTGACTTTCGTGCGTTCCCGCCGGGGTGCCGAGCTGACGGCGTTGGGAGCCCGGGTCCGGTTGGAAGAGGTCGCCCCGGAGCTGTCGTCGCTGGTGGCGTCCTACCGCGCCGGGTATCTGGCCGAGGACCGCAGCGCGCTGGAACAGGCCCTGGCCGACGGTCGACTGCGGGGACTGGCCACCACCAACGCTCTCGAACTCGGTGTCGACATCGCCGGTCTGGACGCGGTGGTGCTGGCCGGGTTCCCGGGCACCGTCGCGTCGTTCTGGCAGCAGGCCGGCCGGTCGGGACGGCGCGGTCAGGGCGCACTGGTGGTGCTGGTGGCCCGCGACGATCCGCTGGACACCTACCTCGTCCACCATCCGGCCGCGCTGCTGGGCAAGCCCGTCGAACGGGTCGTGATCGACCCCACCAATCCCTACATTCTGGGTCCTCAACTACTCTGTGCTGCAACGGAACTGCCACTCGAAGAAGCCGAGGTCCGGTCGATGGACGCGGTGCGGGTGGCCGACGGACTGGTCGACGACGGACTGCTGAAACGCCGGGGCGGCAGGTACTTTCCCGCACCGGGCGTCGAACCCCATGGGGCCGTGGACATCCGCGGTTCCATCGGCGGCCAGATCGTGATCGTCGAAGCCGACACCGGACGTCTGCTGGGCAGCACCGGCGTGGGACAGGCGCCGGCCTCGATCCATCCCGGAGCGGTCTACCTGCATCAGGGTGAGAGCTACGTCGTCGACTCGCTGGACCTCGAGGACGGCATCGCGTTGGTGCATGCAGAGGACCCCGGCTATGCGACGTTCGCCCGGGAGATCACCGATATCGCGGTCACCGGATACGGCGAGCGGTCCGCGTTCGGTGCGGTCACCCTCGGTCTGGTGCCGGTGACGGTGACCCACCAGGTGGTCGGATACCTACGTCGACGGATCGACGGCGAAGTGATCGACTTCGTCGAACTCAGCATGCCGCAGAGTTCGTTGCCGACGGTCTCGGTGATGTACACCGTCGAGCCGGAAGCGTTGGACGCGAACGGGATTGACCTCAGCAGGACACCCGGTGCGCTGCACGCCGCCGAGCACGCCGCGATCGGCCTGCTTCCCCTGGTAGCCAGTTGCGACCGCGGTGACATCGGCGGGCTGTCCACCGCGGTCGGTCCCGACGGGCTGCCGACGGTGTTCGTTTACGATGGCCATCCGGGCGGGGCGGGCTTCGCCGAACGCGGCTTTCACCGGGCGGCCACCTGGCTGGGTGCCACCGCCGCGGCCATCGAAGCCTGCGAATGCCCCAGCGGATGTCCGTCGTGTGTGCAGTCGCCCAAATGCGGCAACGGCAACGACCCGTTGGACAAGGCCGGCGCCGTGCTGGTGCTGCAAATGGTGCTGGCGGCGTTGGACGGTGGGGCCGCCCGGGCGGTGGGGTGAATCGGCCGATGGGCCGCTTTGCGACACAGCCGGAAAGAATTGCTTTTCGATTCGGCGAAATGACCTTACAGTGCATTTATCCATTGCACGGTGATGGCGATCAGACACTGGCCGAGTCTGTCGACAATCGAGTCGGAGGTGTCGCATGTCTCATGTCAACGCGGCGCCCGGCACCATAGGCAGCACGGCCACCAACCTGGCCGGCATCGGTGCCACGATCAGCAGGGCCAACGCCGTGGCGGCGGCCCCGACGACGGGTCTGGTGGCCTCGGCCCGGGATCAGGTATCGGCCGCGGTTGCCGCGTTCTTCAACGGGCACGCGCAGGGATACCAGACGCTCGGCGCTCAGGCGGAGGCGTTCCACCAGGACTTTGTGCAGTTGCTCCGATCCGGTGCGGGCGCGTATGCGGCCGCGGAGTCCGACAACGTCGCCGCCACCGGCAGCACCGTTGCCGAGCCTGCCGTCACCACGCAACGCGAATCCGTCGGCCGCTCCGACAACCACGCCGCCGGCCACCGTCCGGAGGTCGCCGGCAGCACGATGGAGGGCAACCGCGGATCGGGCGCGCCCCCCGGCGGTGAGTCGAGAAGTGCGGTGACTGGTCTGATCGGTGTCGGCGCAGCGGGCCGAGTCGGGGTTCCGACCGGCGAGTCGGGCGGTCGTGCCACCCGGTGGCTGTCCGGTGCCGAGGCGGGCCGCCCCAGGATCGCCGGCCCCGCGCTCAGCGCCCGAAAGTCCGACAGCTCTCCGCTGTCGTCACCCAGCGGGTTGTCCGCACGACAACTCGCCGGACCGGTCGCCGACAGACCCCGTGGCGGCGCCACCGTGGTGATCCTCAACTCCCGCGGCGGCGGCAGCGGCGGCATGGCCCATGGTTGCCGGACGAGCATGGCCAGTCGCGGTTCCGGTGGAGCCGGAGGGGTCTATTGCCCGCCTGTTCCGACACCGGAATCGAGGGCAACCAATCGGCCCTAGGCCGAGGATCATCAAAAGGATTGCTGTGCAATCCCGGTGACTAATCCGTTGGACGGGCGACCGACCCCTCGACGGTCGACCTCCACGGATCCACTATTCGACGGTCTGCCAACACAAATCCGTCCACTCTGCTGAAACTCCAGCGCAGCAGAAACCTACCTGGCGTGAAGCCTCAATTGCAACACGACAAGCACCCATTTTACGAAGTCTATTCGGACAAACCCGTCGGACGGTATGACAAACAAGTTGGCAATAAACCGAGATATGTTGCAGGGGCGTGAAATACCTACCCGCGCACTCAACTGACCGCCGGTCATAGAACGACCGTTGCGTGACGACCGGGATGCGCCGGGGCTGCGGGACAACGGTTTTGACGTCGTCGTCAGCATGACGGGCGCAGCGCGGTACGGGTAGACCCACGCCCCGCGGGCGCACACTGTATCCGCTTTTGCTGCAACACTATTACGCAGCAAACGCAACGATGGCTCCCGGCCGGCGCCACCCCCCGGCGGTGTCCGTGGCCGATCACCGGATCAGTAAACTGCGCCTATGGGCCACGACTGGTTGCTCGTGGAGACGCTGGGAGACGAGCCCGCCGTCGTAGCGCAGGGGCGTCAACTCAAGAACCTCGTCCCGATCACCTCGTTCCTGCGGCGCAGCCCGTATCTCGCGTCGATCAAGACGGCGATCGCCGAGTCGGTGCAGACCGGCCAGGCCCTCAGCAGCATCACCCCCAAGAGTGACCGCGTCATCCGCACCGAACCGGTGGTGATGTCGGACGGCCGAATTCACGGGGTGCACGTGTGGAGCGGTCCGATCGACGAGGAACCGCCCGAGCGACCAATGCCGGGGCCGCTGAAATGGGACCTCACCCGCGGCGTGGCTACCGACACTCCCGAATCACTGGCCAACAGCGGCAAGAACCCCGAGGCCGAGGTCACCTACGGCAGGGCATTCGCCGAGGATCTGCCGTCTCGCGAGCTCAACCCCAACGAAACCAAGGTCCTGGCCATGGCGATCCGGGCTGAGCCGGGTCAAACGCTGTGCAGCACTTGGGATCTCACCGATTGGCAGGGCAATCCGATCAGGATCGGGTTCACCGCGCGCAGTGCGATCGAACCCGGACCTGACGGCCGTGATCATCTGGTGGCGCGGGCGATGAACTGGCGGGCAGAGCGCAAAGGTCCAGCGGTGGCCACCGACGACCTGGCGCAGCGGATCCTCAAGGGCCTCGCGCAGGCCGGTGTCCATCGCGCCCTCGTCGACCTCAAGACCTGGACCCTGCTCAAATGGCTGGACGACCCCGCTCCGTTCTACGACTGGCGCGGCAACGAGGACGACCGGCAACGCGTCCATCCGGACGACGAGGGTCTGGTGGCCGCCATGACAACGGAATTCGCCGAGGGTGCGACCAGTCGGGTGCTGCGACTGCCCGGCACCGACACCGACTGGGTGCCGGTGCATGTCACCGTCAACCGGGTCGAGATCGAGCCGGACACCTTCGCCGGGCTCCTCTCGCTGCGGTTGCCGACCGACGGCGAGATCGCCGACGCAGACTTTCCGTCGGCGTAGCCGCCGGAGCGGCAAGGTATCCGGGCCGGCTGGCTCAACCGACCGGCCCGGCCCGCGCCGAGGCCCGTGCGGTGCCGGCGTGCGCGACCGGCACCTGGACCTCGACGATCACGTCAAGACCGTCCACCCGGCATCCGGCGGTGGCAACGCCCATCGCCCGGGCCACCGCCGCGGCCCGGGCACAGGCCGCGGATGCGCCCTGCGGCACCTGTGCAGCCCCCGCCAGGGCGGCCAGGTCGGCGCCGGCCTGGGCGCGATGCCGGGCCACCACGACACAGCCCAGCCAGGCACCCGCCGCAGTCACGCAGAGCAGCGCCGCGATGATTGCAACCGCAAGCACCGTGGCGGCGCCGTCCTCACCCCGGTTCAGTCGCCGACACCGCCCGGGCCGCAATATCAAGGTGCGGCAACAGCTTTGAATGCGCGACCACGGTGGCAACCAGCAGATCGCCATCCCGGCGCACCGCGACCCGAGCCCCCGGCGGCGCGATGCTTCGGGCCACCTCGACAGCGCCCGGGTCGCCGCGCGCCGCCAACCGGGCAGCCTCGCGGGCCGCATCGACGCAGCGCACCTGCATCGACACCGCGGTGATCGCGGCCAGGCACAACACCAGGACCACCACCAGGGCCGCGAGCGCCAACGCGGCCTCGACGGTGCTCGAACCGGCACTGGCGACTAGACGTTGGTGCTCAGCGCGCGACCGATGATGTGGTTCAGCGCCGACACGACCGAGTCGCCGGTGACGACGGTGTAGAGGATGGCGCCGAACGCCGCCGCCGCGATGGTGCCGATCGCATACTCGACGGTGGACATGCCGGACTCGTCCACAACCAACAGCGTCATGCGCGCCCTGAACAGACGAAATATATTGAACATCAACCATTTCCCTTCTCACAACAGACCTGATTGCAGAACACCGCCGGCCAACCCGGCCACCACCGGGATGATGCCCAGGCACACGAAGGCCGGCAGAAAACACAGGCCCAGCGGACCGGCGATCAGTACCCCGGCCCGCTCGGCGGCTGCGCCGGCCGCATGCGCGGCATCGTGGCGGGTCTGGGCAGCCAGTTCGGCCAGACCGTCGGCAAGCGCGGCACCTGATGCCGCCGATCGCCGCGCCAACCGCAGCAGGCCATCCACCTGCGTATCCGGTACCCGGCCAGCCGGAGCCGACCAGGCGACGCCGGCGTCAGCGCCCAGCGCCAGCAGGTCGGCGGCCCGCCGCAGCACCGCAGCAAGGCGAGGCGGCGCGGATCCGGCGGTGGCGGACGCTGCCGTCGACACCGCCATGCCGGCCGTCAGGCATACCGCAAGCACGTCCAAGGTGGATGCCGCCCCCAGCGGATCCGGCCCGCCCGACGCGCGGGGCGGCGACTGCGCCGCGTGGGCAGCCAACCCGGCCCGATGACGTGCCGCCGCAGGTCCCGCCCCGCACCACAGGGCGGCGGCCAGCAAGAGCGCGGCGCTAGTCATGACGGAGTCACCCGATCGGTGATCCGATCCGACCACCACAGCCCGGTGCAGATCAGCGTGGTACCGACAAGCAGGAACCACCCCCCGGGTGCGGAGCACAGAAACGTCAACGGCCGCGCCCCGATCAGTTGCCCGAGCGCCACGCCGAGCACCGGCAGCCCGGCCAGAATGACCGCAGTGGCGCGCGCACCGGCCAGGCCCGCACCCACCTTTGCCGAAAACCGTTGCCGCTCAGTGATATCGCGTTGCGCGGCCCGCATCAGCCCGGCGATAGCCAGGCCGTGTTCACTGGCCAGCTGCCAGCACACCGCGATGCGTTCCCAATGGGCAGGCATTGCCGACGTGTGCGCGGCCGCGCGTAGGCCGGCCGGCACGTCGGCACCCATCCTGGCCCGCGCCGCGACGCCCCGCAGCGCGACCGACACTGCGCCGCCGGTTTCCCCGGCGGCGGCCTCGAAGGCCCGCACCGGGTGGGCACCCACCCGGAGTTCGCCGACCAGGACCTCGAGGGCGGCTTCCAGCGCCGCGCCCTCTGCCATCGCACTGCGGGCGTTGCGTCGACGCCGGTACCGCACCCCCGTCGTAACCCCGACCACAGCCAGCGCGGCGGCTACCGTCACCGGCAAAACCGTCGCAGCCAGCATGAACACGCAGCCGCACAACCAACCGACACCGCGGGCAGTGACCGCGAATCGACGGTGGACGGCACCCTCCGCCCGGAGTCGACGCCGCGGCGAGCCGGGCGCCACCAGCAAGGCCATCGCCAACAGCAGAGCGGCGAGCTGCCAACCCGTCATGGCCGCGCCCCGGCCGGCAACAACGCGAGCAGATCCGCTGCGGGAGCGGCCATCCCGTGATCAGCGTGCCACGCCGGCACCGCGTGCACCCGCCCGTCCCCGGCCTGCCGTAGCGTGGCGATCTCGACCAGCCGGCGTCGTCCGGACCGGTCGCGCGAGACATGCAACAGCACCCGCACGGCCGCGGCGAGCTGGGTGTGCAGCGCGGCCCGGTCCAGCCCGCCGAGCGCGCCGAGCGCCTCCAGCCGGGCCGGTACCTCACCCGGGCTGTTGGCATGCACGGTGCCCGCACCGCCTTCGTGTCCGGTGTTCAGCGCGGCCAGCAGGTCGACCACTTCGGCCCCTCTGACCTCTCCGACCACGATCCGGTCCGGGCGCATGCGCAGCGCCTGGCGGACGAGTTGGCGCACGGTCACCTCACCGACACCTTCGACGTTGGCCCGCCGCGCGACCAGCTTCACCAGATGTGGGTGTGCCGGCGCCAACTCGGCGGCATCCTCGACGCACACGATCCGCTCGGCCGGTGAGACCGCGCCGAGCATCGCGGCCAACAGCGTCGTCTTGCCGGCCCCGGTGCCACCGCACACCAGGAACGCCAGCCGGGCGGTGATGATCCCGGCCACCAGCTCGGCGGCTACGGGGGTCAACGCCCCGGCGGCGGCCAGCGCCGCGAGATCCTGCGTTGCCGGCCGCAACACCCGCAGGGACAGGCAGGTACCGCCCGCCGCCACCGGCGGCAACACCGCGTGCAGGCGCACCGCGAACCCGCGTGCGCCGATCCCGGCCAGCTGTCCGTCCACCCACGGCTGGGCATCGTCGAGCCGCTGGCCGGCCGCCAGCGCCAGCCGTTGCGCCAACCGCCGCACCGCCGCCTCGTCGGGAAACCGAATATTGCTGCGTCGCAATGCGTTTCCATCATCAACCCACACCGAGTCGGGCGCGGTCACCATGACATCGGTGGTGCCGTCGGCGCACAGCAATGGTTCCAGGATGCCGGCGCCGGTCAGTTCGGTCTGCAGCAGCCGCAGGTTCGCCAACACCTCGGTGTCGCCGAGAATGCCGCCGGACTCGGCACGAATCGCCGCGGCCACCACGTTGGGCCGCAGCGGTCCCGACTCGGTTGCCAGCCGTTCCCGGACGCGTTCGATCAGCGAGCCGTTCATGCCGCGCGGCCGTCCAGCGTCGTTCGGCGGCTTGCCAACACGCCGACGACGCGGCGCGCCGCCGCCGCCAACGCCGATCGCCGCCCCAGCCGCAGCCCGGCGTGCTCCAGTCGTTCGGCGAGGTGCGGTTCGGCACGCATCGATGCCAGCAACGGCACGCCCGCGATCTCGGCGACCTCGGCCGCACGCAACCCCCCTGGGGACGGACCGCGCACCACCGCGCCGACATTCGGATTGATCGCGGCCAGCACCGGCGCGATCGTGGCAGTGGCTGCGCAAGCCCGCACATCACACCGGCTGACCAGCACCACCAGATCGGCGGCGGCCAGTGCGACGTGGCTGGCCTCGGACAGACGCCGCGGCAGGTCGCACACCACGGTGACTCCGCCGCGGCGGCCGGCTTCGGCGATCGCCTCCACCGGTGCGGCGTCCAGCTCGCGGCCGTGCCGGGTGCCGGACAGGACACTGATCTCGCGGCGCCGCGGCAGCACGTCCCGCACCGCCGACCAGTTCAGCCGACCACCCTGCAGCGCCAGGTCGGGCCACCGCAGCCCCGGCGACGCCTCGTCGCCCATCAACAGGTCGATGCCGCCACCCCACGGATCCAGGTCGAGTAGCAGCGACTCTCCGGCGACCTCCGCGACGGCGGCGGCGAACAGCGATGCCCCCGCCCCGCCGCAGCCGCCGACGACCGCAAGGACCTGGCCACGCCGCCTGACATCACGCGCCGATTCGGCCGCTTCCGCCAGTGCGCACACCAGGTCCGCTTCCTGCTCGGGCATCCGCAGCACCTGCTCGGCGCCGACGGCGACGGCGGCCGCCCAGGTCGCCGTGCCGGACTCAGCACCGGTCAACACGCTCACGTGGGCGCGACGGGGCAGCGCGGACTGCGCACAGCACTGCGCTGCGTCCGAATCGAGCACCACCGCGGCCGCGGCCAGCCACGTTTTCCTGCTCACCGGGGTGTGGGCACCGGTATGCACCACCCGCGCGCCGACGGCGGCGCCGACGCGATCCAGCTCCTCGCGCAGATGCGAATCGGTCAGCATCGCCAGCACGCCGGAGCCGGCGGTGCGCGGGGAATTGGTCACCCTTCTACGCTGGCGCGCCACCGGTATTGCCCGCCAGTGCCGAAGGCCAATTTGTGGAGAAAGTCCGGTCTGTGTACAAATGTTCGCTGAATGGCGCGACTTCGCGACCAAGCGCTATTTCGGCAATGGTCGACAAACGGGTTCTGAGACCCGTAGCAGTGAATTTTTTACCCCAGAAAAGGGACGACCCCCGCCAGGGGGGGAGGAGGCGAGGGTCGTCGTGTATCAGCCCCGGGGGGTCGGGCTGATACACCCTCGGCTCACGGCCGAGTAATGCTTACTATACACATGCCAGCCGGGCTTCACGCAAGTACTCAACCAACCGAAAGTGCCGCCTGAGCCGTGAAAACACCGACCGGAGAAAGACACCCTTCGTATTCGTGCGCTCAATTCGGGCCGGAGATCACGGGTTTGCCGCATCCCGGACCTATGCTGGATCGGTGACCGTCCCCGACCCGGCCGCGCAGCAGCAAGTCTCGCCGCAAATACCGGGACCGACAGTGCCGGGCCTGCGCACCGCCGCTTTCTTCGATTTGGACAAGACCATCATCGCCAAGTCGAGCACGCTGGCGTTCAGCAAACCCTTCTTTGCGCAGGGGCTGCTTAACCGTCGTGCCGTTTTGAAGTCCAGCTACGCGCAATTCATCTTCCTGCTCTCCGGGGCAGATCATGACCAGATGGACCGAATGCGAGCTCACCTGGCCAATATGTGCATCGGGTGGGACGTCGAACAGGTCAAGTCGATCGTCAGCGAGACGCTGCACGACATCGTGACGCCGCTGGTGTTCGCCGAGGCCGCCGATCTGATCGCTGCGCACAAATTGTGTGGCCGTGACGTCGTGGTGGTATCGGCATCGGGTGAGGAGATCGTCGCGCCGATCGCCCGTGCCCTGGGCGCCACGCATGCCATGGCGACCCGGATGGTGGTCGAGGATGGCAAGTACACCGGCGAGATCGCGTTCTACTGCTACGGCGAAGGCAAGGTCCAAGCGATCCGCGAGCTGGCCGTGCGCGAGGGGTATCCGCTGGAGCACTGCTACGCGTACTCCGACTCGATCACCGACCTGCCGATGCTGGAGATCGTCGGCCACCCGTCGGTCGTCAACCCTGACCGCGGGTTGCGCAGGGAGGCCCTGGACCGCGGCTGGCCGGTGTTGTCGTTCTCCCGGCCGGTCTCGTTGCGCGACCGGATCCCGGCGCCGTCGGGTGCCGCGATCGCGACGACGGCCGCGGTGGGTGTCACCGCGGTGGCTGCCGGCGCCGTCACCTACGCGCTGTTGCGGCGCTTCGCGTTCTAGTCTCCGGCGACAGGGCGCCGACGGACGTCGCCCCAGCTTTCCCAAACGCCACGGCAGCAAACACTTTTCGCGCACGAGCCGAATCCGTTGCGCAACTTTGAGGCGTCAGCCCCTTGCTGTGCCAGTGCTCTAGTAGTACAAAGGAGACACGGCAGCCCGGTGAGGCCAAGGTCGATCCGGAAGAGAAGGTTCGATCTCCCGACCCGGGCACCCAGCACGGTTCCCGGCACCCACGCGGAGTCATAGCCGCGATAATGGCAGAAGTGTTGCGGGCCTGCGTAATTGCGAAGATGGAATGCCGCGACGGCCCTTTGGGTGGGGCTGCAGCAGGAAGTGTCGCAAACGCGCCGAGGCCACCCACGCAGCCCACATAATGCACGCTTGGTAACCGAGAACCGTGTTGGCGGGCGGCGATTCGAAATCTTCGTGTCGCCGCCCGCTTCGCATTTGTCGCAGGGTTATTTCGGCGGGCCGCCGGTTACTGATTCAGCAATAATCAGCGCCTCCTGCGCACCGGCTCTGATCGCCCGGCAACACAGCACCAACCACGCCGCGACTCCGTCGGGCGAGCCCGAGGCGAACTTCAGCGCGGCGTCCCGGTACGCGGCGGACTGCCGCATCCAGTTCACCTCCGGCACTCCCAGCCCGTGCGGATCGAGCCCCCGTGCGATCGTCACCAACCGCGACACCGCGCGGGCCACCACCCCGTCACCGCTGCCGAATGGCTTGAGCGTCAACAACTCCCCGTGCGCCACCGCAGCAACTACGGCCGCCGATGCTGCTGTCGGGCGAGTCACCAGGTCGGCCAGCAACTCGAGGCGCGGACCGATCTCCGGATCGGTCCGCGGCCGGCCGAGCCGGTCGGCGTCGACCTGGTCGGCGGCGGCAAGCATGTGCAATCGGGCCAGTGCCTGCAGCGGCGCCTTCTGCCAGACCGCGATCAGCGGGCCGCTGCCACCTTCCAGCGCCTGGGCCACCCGCAGCGCACCGCCGAACACGGGATCACTGACGCCACCGTGCTGGGTGGCGGCCTCCGCCACGTCGTCCAGGCGCACCGGCCCGCCGTCGAGCACCGACGACGCCCGTGCCGCGCGCAACGACGCCTCGGCGGCGGTCACCGGCCAGCCGCGCAGGTTGGCCCGGTGCCGGTGCGCCCGACCCAGCGCCTCACGCGCCCGGTCGCTGGCTTCGGCGACACCGGGCAGGTCCATCAGCGGAGCCAGCGGGTCGGTCACAGAGAGCCAAACTAGCGGGACGCCGCCGGGGCGCCGGGGATGGCCTCCAACAACTGCCGGGTGTAGTCGTGCTGTGGCGCGGTGAAAACCTGTTCAGTGGCGGCGTGTTCGACCACCCGCCCGTCCCGCATCACCAGCACGTCGTCGGAGATCTGGCGGATCACCGCCAGATCGTGGCTGATGAACAGATACGTCAGGCCCAGCTCGGCCTGCAGTTCGGCCAGCAGGTTCAGGATCTGCGCCTGCACCAGCACGTCGAGCGCGGAGACCGCCTCGTCGCACACCAACACATCGGGCCGCAGCGCCAGCGCCCGCGCGATCGCCACCCGTTGCCGTTGCCCGCCGGACAGTTCGCGGGGCAGCCGGTCAAGCACCGAGGACGGCAGCGCCACCTGGTCGAGCAATTCGCGCACCGCCCGCCGACGCTGGGCACGGTCGCCGACCCGGTGGATCCGCAGTGGCTCCTCCACCGCGCGGGCCACCGAGTACATCGGGTCCAGGCTGCTGTAGGGATTCTGGAAGACCGGCTGCACCCGACGGCGAAACGCCAATTCTGCGCGGCGGTCCAGCGTGGTGACATCGGTCCCGTCGAAAACCACGCTGCCCGACGTCGGCCGCAACAGGCCCAGCACCATCCGCGCCAGCGTCGACTTGCCCGACCCCGACTCGCCGACCACGGCCAGGGTGCCGGCCCGGGCCAGCCGGAACGAGACGGCGTCGACGGCGCGAAATTCCGCGCGACGCCACGGCACGCCGGGTGATTCGCGGTAGGTCTTGGTCAACTCCGACACGACGAGGATGTCCGCGGAACCCCCAGCGTGCTCGGTCGCCGTCGCTGCTACCCGTTCCCGAATCTGGGCTGAGCGCTTGTCCCGAGCCCGCAGCGACGGCGCGGCGGCCACCAGCCGACGCGTGTACTCGTGTTGCGGGTGGCGCAGAATCTCCTGCGCTGCACCGGATTCAACCACGACACCACGATGCACCACGATCACGGATTCGGCCCGCTGCGCCGCCAGTGCCAGGTCGTGGGTGATCAGCAGCAGCGCAGTCCCCAGTTCGTCGGTGAGGTGGCCGAGATGATCGAGGACCTGGCGTTGCACGGTGACGTCCAGCGCCGACGTCGGTTCGTCGGCGATCAGCAGCCGCGGCCGGCCGGCGAGTCCGATCGCGATCAGCGCGCGCTGGCACATCCCGCCGGACAGCTGGTGTGGATACCGGCCGGCCTGCCGGGCCGGGTCGCGCATCCCCGCCTCGGCGAGCAGCTCAACCGCGCGCCGTCGCGCCGCGCGGCCATCGGCATTGGCCCGCAACGCTTCTCGAACCTGAAAGCCGACTTTCCAGACCGGGTTGAGGTTGGTCATCGGATCCTGGGGCACGTATCCGATCTCCCGGCCGCGGATGCTGCGCATCGCGCGTTCACCGGCCCGGGTGATGTCGCGGCCGTCGAAAACGATGCGGCCGGCGGTGATTCGGCCACCCGGTGCGAGCAGTCCCAGGACGGCCGCTGCCGCGGTGGACTTGCCCGACCCCGATTCCCCCACGACCGCGACGGTCTGCCCGGGCAGCACCGAGAAAGACATCCCGCGGACCGCCTGCTGGTCCCCGAAGCTGACCTCCAGACCCGCTACCGACAGCAGCGCGCTCATGCCCGCCACGCCTTGGATGCCGGATCCAGACCGTCGCGCAGCGCGTCCCCCATGACCATGAACGCCAGCACCGTGATCGCCAGCGCGCCGGCGGGATAGAACAGGATGGGTGAACCGGCCCGCAGCCGCATCTGCGCCACGTTGATGTCCCCACCCCAGGAGACCACCGACGGCGGTAACCCGACACCGAGGTAGGACAACGTCGCCTCGGTCACGATGAAGGCGCCCAAGGCGATGGTGGCCACCGCGATGACGGGGCCTATCGCGTTCGGCACCGCATGCCGGAGCAGGATACGAAACCTGCCCAGCCCCAATGCTTTCGCCGCCAGCACGTAATCGCTGCCCCGTACCTGGAGAATCGAGCTGCGCGCGATCCTGGCCACCTGCGGCCAGCCGAACAACGCCAGGATGGCGATCACCGTCCACACCGTTCGGTGCCGCAGCACCTGCATGAGCACAATGGCGGCCAACAGCAGCGGCAACCCGAAGAACACGTCGGTCAGACGGGACACCACCGCGTCGAGCCAGCCACCGTAAAAGCCGGCCAGGGCGCCCAACACCCCGCCGACGACGAACACGGCCATCGTTGCGCCGAGCCCGACCATCACCGACGCCCGGGCGCCATAGATGGTGCGCGCGTAGATGTCATGGCCCTGCAGGTCCGTGCCGAACCAGTGCGCGGCCGACGGGGGCAGCAGGCTCTGACCCGGGTCGGCGTAGGTGGGGTCGGCCCCGGTGAACAACGACGGAAACGCCGCTACGAGCAGGATCAGCACGATCATTGCCGCAGCGATGACGAACTTGGGTCGCCTATACATACCGGATCCTGGGATCCAGCGCGGCGTAGAGCAGATCCACCAGCAGATTGCTCACCAGGTAGATCAGCACCAGCACCGTGACGATCGACACCACTGTAGGCGCCTCCTGCCTGGTGACCGCCTGATACAGCACACCGCCGACGCCGTGGATGTTGAAAATCCCTTCGGTCACTATGGCGCCACCCATCAGCGCGCCCAGGTCGGCACCCAGGAACGTCACCACCGGGATCAGCGAATTGCGCAGGATGTGCACGGTGACCACCCGCGACCGCGACAACCCCTTGGCGGTGGCGGTGCGCACATAGTCGGCGTGGGCATTGGCGGCCACTGCGGAGCGGGTCAGCCGCACCACGTAGGCGAAGGACACCAGACCCAGAACGATGCCGGGCAGCAGCAGCCGGTCGAAGCTGGCCCGTCCCCCGACCGTGACGGGCGCCCACCCCAGCCGGACCCCGAACACGAACTGCGCCAGGAAGCCCAACACGAAAATCGGGATCGCGATGATGACCAGTCCGGCGACCAGCACCGTGGCATCGAAGACACCGCCCTGGCGCAGTCCGGCGATCACGCCGAACCCGATCCCCAGCACCGCCTCCACCACCAGAGCGATCAGCGCCAGCCGTATCGTCACCGGAAAGGCATGTGCCAGAACGGCGCTGACCGGAAGACCGGAGTACGCGCGGCCCAGATCGCCGTGCAGCAGGCCACCCAGGTAGCGCAGGTACTGCACCAGGAACGGGTCGTCGAGGTGGTATTGGGCGCGTAGTTGCGCGGCGACCGCCGGGCTCAGCGGCCGGTCGCCGGCGATGGCGGCCACCGGATCGCCGGGCAGCAGGAACACCATGCCGTAGATCAGCAGGGTGGCGCCCAGGAAAACCGGCACCATCACCGCGATCCGGCGCAGCACATACCAGCCCATGTCAGCCCTTGTGCAGGTTCTCGTAGTCGGGCAGACCGTTCCAGGTGGGCTGCACATTGCTCACCTGAGCCGACCAACCGATCACACTGATGTAGTACCACAGCGGAATGGCAGGCATGTCGCGCAACAGAATTCGCTGTGCGATGTTGACCCGCAGATCGGCCTCGTGCACGTCGGGCGCCGCTTCGGCGGCGGCCAGCGCGGCGTCGAACTCCCGACTGGAGTACCCCACATCGTTGGAACCGGCGCCGGTGGCGTAGAGCGGTGCGAGGAATTCGATCATCGACGGGTAGTCCCCGATCCAGCCGGCTCGGAAGGCCGTATTGATGGTCCGGTTGGTGATTTGGGTGCGGAACCCGGCGAACGTGGGCTGTGGCGCCCCGGCCGCGTCAATACCGAGCACGTTCTTGATGCTGTTGGCCACCGCGTCCACCCACTCCTGATGACCGCTGTCGGCGTTGTAGGCGATCGCGTACCGTCCCGTCCACGGCGAGATGGCATTGGCCTGTGCCCAGAGTCGCTGCGCGCGAGCAGGATTGAAGTCCAACGCATCGCTTCCCGGAATGTTCGGGTCGAACCCCGGCAGCGAGCTGGCAGTGAAATCCCTTGCCGGCTGCCGTGTTCCGCTGAATATCTGTTGGCAGATCTGCGGGCGGTTGATGGCCGCCGACAGGGCCAGTCGGCGCAACCGGCCCTCCTCGCCGCCGAAGTGGGGCAACCGCAGCGGTGTGTCCACCGACTGGCTGACCGCGACCGGCGCCTTGCCGGCATTGCCACCCAGGTCGCGCTGATAGATAGGCAACGCGCTGGACGGAATCGTATCCAGCACATCCAGATTGCCCGACAGCAGGTCGGCGTACGCGGTGTCCAGGTTGGCGTAGAACTCGAACCGCAGACCTTTGTTGTGCGGCTTGCGGTTGCCGTGGTAGTCGGGGTTGGGCACCAGGTCGATCTTGACGTTGTGTTCCCATGCCGGCCCGTCGGCACTGTCGGCGAGCCGGTAAGGCCCGTTGCCGACCGGGCTGCGGCCGAATGCCGCCATGTCGCGAAATGCCATGGGCGGCAACGGGTAGAAGGCGCTGTGCCCCAGGCTCATGATGAAGTCGATGGTCGGTGCCTGCAGCCGGACGGTGAACTCGAGATCGTTGACGACGCGCAGCCCGGACATGCTGGTAGGCCGGCCGTCCCCGGGTGGGCCGGCCACTTCGTCGTAGCCGGCGATCGGGCTGAAGAAGTTCTGCTGCAGTTGGGCGTTGGCGCTCAACGCCCCGTAGTTCCACGCGTCGACGAACGAATGAGCGGTGACCGGCGAGCCGTCGGTGAACTTCCATCCCGGTTTGAGCACAATGCGGTAGTTGATGTTGTCGGTGCTCTCGATCGACTCGGCCACCTCCGGGGATGGCCGGCCCGCCGCGTCGTACGACATCAGGCCCGCGAACAACCGGTCGATGATGCGGCCGCCGTTGGAGTCGTTGGTGCCGGTCGGGATCAGCGGGTTGGGTGGCTCGGCACCATTGACCACCACCACCTCGGGTGTCAGCATGCCGCCGCCACAGCCCGCCAAGTGAGCAGACACCAGCAGGGCGGCCAGCGCGGCCCGCATCCGACGCATGACAGCGACCCTAATAGGCTCGCTACGTGACAGACGCCACCGCCGAAGGCCCGTCTACTTACCCACCGCCCGAGCACTTCGTCGACCAGGCCAACGCCCGCGCGGAGCTCTACGAGAAGGCCGCCGAAGACCGCCTGGCGTTCTGGGCCGAACAGGCCGACCGGCTGGCCTGGGAGACGCCGTTCACCGAGGTGCTGGACTGGTCGGACGCGCCGTTCGCCAAGTGGTTCGTCGGAGGCAAGCTCAACGTCGCCTACAACTGTGTGGATCGCCATGTCGAAGCCGGCCACGGCGACCGGGTCGCGTTCCACTGGGAAGGCGAGCCCGACGACCACCGGCGCACCTTCACCTACGCGGACCTGCAGACAGAAGTGTGCAAGGCGGCCAACGCGCTGACCGACCTCGGCCTGGTGGCCGGGGACCGGGTGGCCATCTACCTACCGCTGATCCCCGAGGCGGTGATCGCGATGCTGGCCTGCGCCCGACTGGGCGTCATGCACACCGTGGTGTTTGGCGGCTTCACCGCGCACGCGCTGCAGGCCCGGATCGCCGACGCCGACGCCAAGCTGTTGATCACCGCCGACGGCCAGTTCCGCCGCGGCAAGCCCGCACCGCTGAAAGAGGCCGCCGACGAGGCGGTCTCGGTCGACGGCAGCCCGGTCGAGCACGTGCTGGTGGTGCGGCGCACCGGGGTCGACGTGTCCTGGGACGACGACCGCGATCTGTGGTGGCACGATGTCGTCGACGCGGCCGCCCCGGAGCACGTGGCCGAGGCCTTCGATGCCGAGCAGCCGTTGTTCCTGCTCTACACCTCGGGCACCACCGGCAAGCCCAAAGGGATCGTGCACACCAGCGGCGGTTACCTGACCCAGTGCGCCTACACCATGCACGCGATCTTCGACGTCAAGCCGGACAGCGACGTGTTCTGGTGCACCGCCGACATCGGCTGGGTCACCGGACACACCTACGGCGTCTACGGGCCGCTGTCCAGCGGCATCACCGAGGTGCTCTACGAGGGCACCCCGAACACCCCGAGCCAGCACCGGCATTTCGAGATCATCGAAAGATACGGCGTCACAATCTATTACACGGCTCCTACGCTGATCCGCACGTTCATGAAGTGGGGGCGGGAGATTCCGGACGCGCATGACCTGTCCAGCGTGCGACTGCTGGGCACGGTCGGCGAGATCATCAATCCCGAAGCCTGGCGCTGGTACCGCGACGTGATCGGCGGCGGGCGGGTGCCGGTGGTCGACACCTGGTGGCAGACCGAGACCGGTGCGGCGATGATCTCCCCGCTGCCCGGCGTGGCCGCCGCGAAACCAGGTTCGGCGATGGCGGCGCTGCCGGGCATCTCGGCGAAGATCGTCGACGACCACGGCGAACCGCTACCTCCCGACAAGGAGGGGGAAGAGCACGTCACCGGTTACCTCGTTCTGGACCAGCCGTGGCCGGGGATGTTGCGCGGTATCTGGGGCGACCCGGAGCGGTACCAGAAGACCTACTGGTCCAAGTACGCCGAGCACGGCTACTACTTCGCCGGCGACGGCGCCCGGTTCGACCCCGACGGCGACATCTGGGTCCTGGGCCGCATCGACGACGTGATGAACATATCCGGGCACCGGATCTCCACCGCCGAGGTGGAGTCCGCGCTCGTCGGACATTCCGGGGTGGCCGAGGCCGCGGTGGTGGGGGTCACCGACGACACCACCGGCCAGGCCATCTGCGCGTTCGTCGTGCTGCGGGAAGACTACGAAGCCAGTGACCGTACCGTCGAGGATCTACGCGGCGAGGTCGCCCACGAGATCTCCCCGATCGCCAAGCCGCGCGAGGTCCACATCGTGCCCGAGCTGCCCAAGACCCGCAGCGGCAAGATCATGCGGCGACTGTTGCGCGACATCGCCGAGAACCGGGAACTGGGCGACACCTCGACGTTGCTGGACCCCGATGTATTCGACGCGATCCGCGAGGCGAAGTAGCTCAGTCGGCGATCGGCACGAATCCTGAACCGGGCCGGTTCTTGGCGTTGATGTCGGCCAGGTCGGCATTGATCGACATCACCACCGCGGGCGTGTGGAGCGGGATGTACTTGGTGACACAGGTGGGCAGATTGTCGCTGAAAGCGCCGTGAATCATCCCGACCAGCATGTTGTCCACCGTCACCGGCGCACCGGAATCCCCCGGTCCACCGCAGACCTGCATCAGGATGGTGCCTGGGTCCTGCCCGGGTCCCCAGGTCACCCCGCACGAGTTGCCGGTGGTGCGGCCCTGCTTGCAGGCGACCTGACCGGCCGTTGGTTCGGGGCCGATGCCGTTGACGGCAAAGCCGTTGAAGTTCGCCACCGGCGTCACCTTGGCCGGATCGAACCTGATCACCGCGTAGTCCAGACCGTCGTTGCCGGCGACCATGGTGCCCACCTGGCCCCGGTTCTCGGCCCCCTCGGCGGCGACCGGCGCGCCGGGACCCCCGCAGTGCGCGGAGCTGAACCCGATGAGGTCGCCGAACTTGTCGTGCCCGATGGCGGTCAGCGTGCACAGGGTGCCGGTGTTGACGACGATGCCCGCACCGGCGCCGAGCGGGACTTTGTCGTCGGCGGCCGCGGTGCTGACGGGCAGGATCAGAAGGCCCAGGAACGCGGCCATCACCGCCGCGACCCGGAGGGGCTTTCGGCCGCTGGGCGCCTTCTGCAAAGTGATACTCCCGTCAGGATGGTCGAAAAGAGGAAGAAGATGGATGAGAGGTTCGGAGAACAGTCCGCCCAGTGTATTGGCCGGGTTCGCCGCGGGTTCGGCTGGCCTCGTCGGGCATCGGGCCACATGGCAACATGAACCGCGACGACTGACGCGCCACCGGAGCTGCAGGGGCGTTGCAACGGAGAGGATCGTCTGTGAGCAAACCTGACAAGAACGGTGTGCCCAACACGCTGACCACGATTCCGCTGGCCGACCCGCATGCCAGGGTCGGCGACCCGTCGGTGGGCGACCTCATCAAGGACGTCACGACGCAGATGTCGACGCTGGTGCGCGCCGAGGTGGAATTGGCCCGCGCCGAGATCACCCGGGATGTCAAGAAAGGGCTGACCGGCAGCGTCTTCTTCATCTCCGCGCTGGTCATCTTGTTCTACTCCACCTTCTTCTTGTTCTTCTTCCTCGCCGAACTCCTCGACACCTGGCTGTGGCGCTGGGCGGCGTTCCTGATCGTCTTCGCGATCATGGTGGTGGTCACCGCCGTGCTCGCGCTGTTCGGTTTCCTCAAGGTTCGCCGAATCCGCGGCCCGCAGCAGACCATCGAATCGGTGAAAGAGGCGCGCACCGCCTTCACTCCGGGGCACGACAAGAACCTTGCCGCGGCACCGCAGTCCAAGGCGATCACGGCCGACGCCAAGACGCCCGCCGATCCCTCGGGTTGGTAGATGGCGGCTCCCGATCCGTCGATGGTCCGGATCGACGGGCCGTGGCGGCATCTGGACGTGCATGCCAACGGCATCCGGTTCCACGTCGTGGAGGCTGACGCCGGCATACCGGCCACCGGGCGGCCGCTGGTGATCCTGCTGCACGGCTTCGGCTCGTTCTGGTGGTCCTGGCGGCACCAACTGCGGGACTTGACCGGCGCGCGGGTGGTCGCGGTCGACCTGCGCGGATACGGCGGTAGCGACAAGCCGCCCCGCGGCTACGACGGCTGGACGTTGGCCGGCGATACGGCGGGTCTCATCCGGGCGCTCGGCCACTCTTCGGCGACGCTGATCGGCCACGCCGACGGCGGACTGGCCTGCTGGGCCACCGCGCTGCTGCACTCGCGGCTGGTGCGCGCCATCGGTCTGATCAGCTCGCCCCACCCGGCCGCCCTGCGCCGCTCCACGCTGGCCCGGCGCGACCAGGGTCGCGCGCTGCTGCCCACCCTGCTGCGGTATCAGGCGCCGTGGTGGCCCGAGCGGTCGCTCACCAAACACAACGGTGCCGAGATCGAGCGCCTGGTCCGCAGCCGCAGCAGCTCTCCATGGGTTGCCTCCGCAGATTTTTCCCAGACCATCGGGTATCTGCGCACCGCCATCCGGATCCCGGGGGCCGCGCACTGCGCGCTGGAATATCAGCGCTGGGCGGTACGCAGCCAGTTGCGCAGCGAGGGACACCGCTTCATCAAATCGATGGTCGCCCCGCTCGCTGTCCCGCTACTGCACATCCGCGGCGACGCCGACCCCTATGTGCTGGCCGCCCCGGTGGAACGCACCCAGCGCTACGCGCCGCACGGCCGCTACATCTCGGTCACCGGCGCCGGGCATTTCAGCCACGAAGAGGCGCCGCGGGAAGTCACCCGACACCTCATGCGGTTCCTCGATCAGGTGCACCGGGTCAGTTGACGCAGGCTCCGGTGGCCACCGGCTGGCTCGCGCCGATCCTGCCCAGCTGACTGCGCACCTCATCGGCAGTCAAGACGAATCCGGTGTCGGCGTCGTCGACGGCCGCGCCGAACACCACGCCGAGCACGTTGCCGTCGAGGTCGACCAGCGGCCCACCCGAATCGCCCTGTTCCACATTGGCCCGGATGGTGTAGACATCCCGGGTGACCGGCTGTGGGCTGCGGTAGATGTCCGGTCCGCTGAGCTTGATCCGCTCGCGGATCCGGGCCGGGGAAGCGGTGAAGTTGCCACCACCCGGATAACCCAGTACCACCACGTCGGTGCCGGTCTTGGCGGGGGAGTACTCGAAGACCAGCGGCGTGGCCTGCAGGCCCGGCACCGCGAGGATGGCGATGTCCACCGCCGAGTCGTAGGACACCACGGTGGCATCGAGGGTCTTGCCGTTGGCCTGGATCGAGACGCTGTTGGACCCCGCGACCACGTGCGCGTTCGTCATCACCCGTTCCGGGGAGATCACGAATCCGGTGCCTTCGAGCACTTTCTGGCAGCTCTGCGCGATGCTGCGGATCTTGACGACGCTGGGCGCGACGGCGGCCACCACCGGGTTGTTGGCCAGCGCCGGATCCGGGGAGGCGACCGGGATGACCGGGGTGCGGCTGAAGGGTTCCAGCACCGCGGGCAGCCCGGAGGTGTTCAGCAGGCCCGAGAGCCGTTGCCGCAGCGGCTGTTTCAGCCACGACGGGGCCACGTCATTGACCGTGGCGAGCACCTGCGAACCCTTCACCGCGGCGGCGAGTTCGGGCTGGTCCTTGGACTGCGTCAGCGGGGTGGCCAGCAACCAGGCCGCGGTCAACACCACCTGGAGCTGGATAGCTACGCCGATCACCGAGTCGATGGTGCGGATCGGCTTGTTGCGGATCGCCCCGCGCACCGCGCGTCCCAGCACCACGCCGGCGACCTCACCGACTACCACCAGCGCCAGGATCAGGAACAGCGCGGCGAACAACTTCGCCCGCGGCGCGGCGATATGGCTGACGATGTGCGGCGCCAGCAGCACCCCGGCGACCGCGCCCAGCAAGACACCCGCGAACGACAGCACCGACCCCAGCGCGCCGGACCGCCACCCGGAGATCGCTGCGATCAGAGCCACCGCCAGGATCGCGATGTCCAGCCACTGCGACGGGCTCATCGAGTTCACCGCAACCCACCCCTGTTCGTCGGGGTTTGCGCCGCAGGGTCGCCCACCAGCACCATCGCCTCGTCCAGCTCGCGGATGTCGTTGGTGTCCCAGGGCTGTGCCCAACCGGCGACGTCGAGAATGGCAGCAATCACCTGGCCAGTGAATCCCCACACCAGCATCTGGTTCAACAGAAACGCCGGACCGGCCCAGCGCCTGCCCAAGGTGCCGCGGTACACCATCAGCCTGTTCTCCGGATTGATGAAGGCCCGCACCGGCACCCGCGCCACGATCGCCGTCTCGGCGTCGTTGACGACGGTGACCGGACCGGGATCCGGTGAATAGGCCAGCACCGGCACGACATGAAAATTCGACGGCGCGATGAACGTCCGCTCCATCGTCGCCAGCGCGTGCAGCCGGCCGACGTCGATCCCGGTCTCCTCGCGTGCCTCGCGCAGCGCGGTGGCGACGGGTCCGTCGTCGCCGGGGTCGGACGCACCGCCGGGAAACGCGGCCTGCCCGGCGTGGTGACGCAGTGTGGCGGCGCGCACCGTCAGCAGCAGGTCGGCGTCATCGGGCACGCGACCGTCCGCCGGGCCGTCCTGCGGCCCGGAGAACAGCACCAGCACCGCGGCGTCCCGGCCGGTACGGCGCAACGACGATACCGATCTGGCCGCGGTCACCATGGCCAGCACGTCGGCCGGCAGGCGGCGCCGGTAGGCGTCGGGAATCTGGTCGACGTTGTCGACCAGCGGTCGTAACCAGGGCGGGCCGATATCGGGAGTCAGAGGAGTCGCAGCACTCACCGGCGTCTCCCTCCTGTCTCGACAGCCCGGCTCGCTCACCCCGCCCCGTCTCCGATCACGGCCGCGATCTCCTCAGCGCTGCCGAACGCCCGCGGCAGGGTTTGGGCAACGCTACCGTCCGGCCGCAGCACCACCGTCGCAGGCATCACGTTAACAACCCGCAGCGCAGCCGCCACTTTGCGGCGACCGTCCTGCAGGGTCGGCAACCGCACGCCGAGTTCGGTCAACCGCAGCAGCGCGGCTGTCTCGTTCTCGTCCTGATGCACCGTCACCACGGTGACGTCGGAACCGACCCGGCGCTGATATTCGGCCATCGCGGGCAGTTCGGCAGTGCACGGCGCACACCAGTACGCCCACAGGTTGAGCACCACCCGCCGGCCGGTCAACGCTCTGCCCAGGTCCACGGCCGCACCGTCGGCCGCGCACTCCACCACGACGCCCCGCAAGGCGCCCTCGCCCTCCCCCGGTCCCGGCCCCGGGCAGGCCGGCAGTCCGGCGCGCCGGCGTGGGCCGGCCAGCGCTGCGGGGGTGTCGGCGTCGCGGTGTTCACGCTGCACCGGCGCCTGCGTGTGCGCCGGCGGCACCGGCTCCCCGCGCAGTTCGGCCACGAAAGCGACCACCAGCGCGACCACCAACACCAGGACCGCGATCGTCCAGCGAGCCGTGCCGGAAAGTGCTTTCATCCGGGCGGGTTACAACCCGGCCAGGGCCAGCAGGTGGTCGGTTTCGGGTCCTTGGACCAGCGGCGCGGCCAGCAGTGGCTCGGTCGGACCAAGCCCGTAGGAGGGACAGTCCTTGGCCAGCACGCAGACTCCACAGGCCGGTTTGCGGGCGTGGCACACCCGGCGGCCGTGGAAAATCACCCGGTGACTGAGCAATGTCCATTCCTTGCGCTCGATCAGCTCACCAACGGCGCGCTCGACCTTGACCGGGTCCTCTTCCTCGGTCCATCGCCACCGGCGCACCAACCGCCCGAAATGGGTGTCGACGGTGATGCCGGGAATGCCGAAGGCGTTGCCCAGGATGACGTTGGCCGTCTTGCGGCCCACCCCGGGCAATGTCACCAGTTCGTCCATCGTCCGCGGCACCTCGCCGTCGAACCGCTCGACCAGGGCCTGCCCCAGCCCGATCAGCGACGACGCCTTGTTGCGGAAGAAGCCGGTGGGATGGATCAACGTCTCCAATTCGGCGCGGTCGGCCTGCGCGTAATCTAGCGCCGTGCGGTACTTGGCGAACACCGCCGGGGTGGTCAGATTCACCCGCTTGTCGGTGCTCTGCGCCGACAAGACGGTAGCCACCGCCAGTTCCAGCGGCGACGTGAAATCCAGTTCGCAGTAGACGTGCGGAAACGCTTGCGCCAGAGTGCGATTCATCCGCCGCGCCCGTCGCACCAGACCCGTCCGGGTCTCATTGGACCAGCGCTTGGACGCCTTCGCCGCTGTCACCTACGACAGAGTACTTATTTCGTGATCTGACTGAGACCCCGCCTTGATCGAAGTCCGTGTTTACTCTCCCTTGTGTTGTGGTTGCTGGTGGCCTGCATTCCCGGGTTGCTGATGCTGGCGGCGCTCGGGCTCGGGCGGCTGGAGAAGACCCTTGCCCACGACGCCGTCAGCAGCACGGACGTCGCCGCATTCCGGGAGCAGGCCGAGGCGGTCGACGTGCACACCCTGGCCCGCGAGGGCATGCCCGAGGCCCTGGAGTATCTGCACCGCCGTCATGCTCTGGGACTTGCCGCCGCACCCCAGTCCCGGTTGCTGACCGGGCGCCATCACGCCGAGACATTCTTCGTTGCCGACGTCGTCGGACGAATCGAGACGGGACTCCCCACCCGCATCCGACACGTCAATCGTGTGTAGCGTTGGCAGGCCGCACAGATTGGCCTACCTTTAGAATCGTGTCGGCCGTCACAGGTTGGCCTGCCCGTATCAACTTCGTCACCAACTGAAGAGGCAAGAAGAGGCAACGTGGACGAGATCCTGGCAAGGGCAGGAATCTTCCAAGGGGTTGAGGCCAGCGCGGTCGCCGCGTTGACCAAGCAACTGCAGCCCGTTGATTTCCCCCGTGGACACACGGTTTTCGCTGAAGGCGAGCCGGGTGACCGGCTGTACATCATCGTCGCCGGCAAAGTGAAGATCGGTCGCCGGTCCCCGGACGGCCGGGAGAACCTGCTGACCATCATGGGACCGTCGGACATGTTCGGCGAGCTGTCGATCTTCGACCCGGGCCCCCGGACGTCGAGTGCGACGACGATCACCGAGGTGCGCGCGGTCTCGATGGACCGCGACGCGTTGCGGGCCTGGATCGCTGACCGCCCGGAGATCGCCGAGCAGCTGTTGCGGGTGTTGGCACGGCGGTTGCGCCGCACCAACAACAACCTGGCCGACCTGATCTTCACCGACGTGCCCGGCCGGGTGGCCAAGCAGCTGCTGCAGCTGGCGCAGCGGTTCGGCACCCAGGAGGGTGGCGCGATGCGGGTCACCCACGATCTGACCCAGGAGGAGATCGCCCAGCTGGTGGGCGCCTCCCGGGAGACCGTCAATAAGGCGCTGGCCGATTTCGCGCACCGCGGCTGGATTCGCCTGGAGGGCAAGAGCGTCCTCATCTCGGACTCCGAACGTCTGGCCCGCCGGGCTCGCTAACCGGACTCTGCGCGCAGGTAGTCCAATTGCACCTGCACCGACCACTCGGCCGCGTCCCAGAGCTTCTCGTCGACGTCGGTGTAGACGTGTTCGACGACCTGCCGGGCAGTCGCGTCGTCGCCCAGCGCGCGCAATGCGGCGCGCACCTGCTCGAGCCGCTCGTGCCGGTGGACCAGGTAGTCGTGCGTGACGGCGGTCAGATCGCCGAGGTCGGGCCCGTGCCCGGGCAACACCGTGCGCCGGCCGAGTCCGCGCAATCGCTGCAGTGACTCGAGGTAGTCGGTCAGATTTCCGTCTTCGGAGTCCATCACGGTGGTGCCGCGACCCAGCACCGTGTCGGCGGTCAAAACCGCGTCGTCGAGGATGAAGGACAGTGAGTCGGCGGTATGGCCGGGAGTGGCCATCACCTTGATCGTCAGGCCGGCGGCGTCGATCACCTCGCCGTCGGTGAGATGACCGCCGAGTCCGCGCAGGAACCCGCTGCCCGCCGACCGCACGGTCGCCCCGGTCAGCTCGACCAGCTTGTCGATGCCGTCGGTGTGGTCCGGGTGGCGGTGGCTGATCAGGACCAGGCTGATGCGGCCGAGCGCCGCCACCCGCGCGATGTGCTCGTCGTCGTCGGGCCCGGGGTCCACGATCACCAACTCGTCGCTGCGCGGGCCGCGCAGCACCCAGGTGTTGGTGCCGTCCAGGGTCATCAGACCCGGGTTGTCGGCGAGCAGCACCGAGGCAGTCTCAGTGACCGCCCGCAGCTGACCATAGGCGGGATGCGTCAACGCCGACTCAGTCACGGCCCGTTACCCGACCTCCACGATCAGCTCCACTTCCACCGGCGCGCCCAGGGGCAATTCGGCTACGCCCACTGCCGAACGCGCGTGCACGCCGCTGTCCCCGAAAACCTCGGCGAGCAATTCCGACGCGCCGTTGACCACACCCGGCTGACCGTGGAAACCCGGCGCGGACGCGACGAATCCGACCACCTTGACCACCTTGGTCACCGAGTCCAGGCCCACCAGCGAATCCACCGCGGCCAGAGCGTTGAGCGCGCAGATCCGCGCCAGGCTCTTGCCGACGTCCGGGGTGATGTCGCTGCCGACCGCGCCGGTGGCGGGCAGCTTACCGTCGACCAACGGCAGTTGGCCGGCGGTGTAGACCAGGTTGCCGGTGCGCACCGCGGGAACGTAGGCCGCCAGCGGCGCGGCCACTTGGGGCAGCGTGATGCCCAGCTCCGCGAGCCGGGCAGTGACGCTCACTTGGGGCGTTTGAGATAGGCGACGTGCTGTTCGCCGGTGGGACCTGGCAGCACCGCAACCAGCTCCCAACCGTCGGCGCCCCACTGGTCGAGAATCTGCTTGGTGGCGTGGGTGAGCAGCGGAATCGTCGCGTACTCCCATGTCGTGGGTTGGGTCATGACGCGAGCTTATCGGCCGGTGTTGACCAGCTCCGGCCAGCCCGCTGGCCGGCCGAACCGGTAGGGCTAGCATGCGATGGTGGCAAACACATCGAGCGGCGGTAACTCCGTCGGGTGGCCGTCGCGGCTGTCGAAGGCCCGGCTGCATTTCGTGACGGGCAAGGGCGGCACGGGGAAGTCGACGATCGCGGCCGCGCTGGCACTGACGCTGGCGGCCGGCGGCCGCAAAGTCTTGTTGGTGGAAGTCGAAGGCCGCCAAGGGATTGCGCAACTCTTCGACGTACCGCCGCTGCCATACCAGGAAGTCAAGATCGCCACCGCCGAACGTGGCGGGCAGGTCAACGCGCTGGCGATCGAGCTCGAGGCCGCGTTCCTGGAGTACCTGGACATGTTCTACAACCTGGGACTGGCCGGCCGGGCGATGCGCAGGATCGGTGCCATCGAGTTCGCCACCACCATCGCACCCGGTCTGCGCGACGTGTTGCTCACCGGCAAGATCAAAGAAACGGTCATCCGGCTGGACAAGAACAAGCGGCCGCTCTACGACGCGATCGTCGTCGATGCGCCCCCGACCGGTCGGATCGCCCGCTTTCTGGACGTCACCAAAGCGGTCTCCGACCTCGCCAAGGGCGGCCCGGTGCACTCGCAGGCCGAAGGCGTGGTCAGACTGCTGCACTCCGACCAGACCGCCATCCACCTGGTGACGTTGCTGGAGGCGCTGCCGGTGCAGGAGACGCTGGAAGCGATCGAGGAACTCGCCGAGATGCAGTTGCCCATCGGCAGCGTCATCGTGAACCGCAACATTCCGGCCTACCTCGACTCCGGCGACCTGGCCAAGGCCGCCGAAGGTGTCGTCGACGCGGACTCGGTCCGCGCCGGGCTGGCGACGGCCGGCATCGAATTGGACGACAACGACTTCGCCGGCCTGCTGACCGAGACCATCCAACACGCCACCCGGATCGCCGCGCGCGCCGAGACCGCACAACAGCTCGACGCGCTGCAGGTGCCGAGGCTGGAATTGCCGACCATCTCCGACGGCGTCGATCTGGGCAGCCTGTACGAGCTTTCCGAAGCGCTTGCCCACCAGGGGGTTCGATGACTACGACGCAGTCCCATAAGCCGGAAACCCTTGACATGGCGGCTCTTTTGGCCGACACGTCCAACCGGGTCGTGGTGTGCTGCGGTGCGGGCGGTGTGGGCAAGACCACGACTGCCGCAGCCATCGCGCTGCGGGCAGCCGAATATGGCCGCACCGTAGTGGTTTTGACGATCGACCCGGCCAAACGCCTCGCACAAGCGTTGGGGGTCAACGACCTTGGGAATACGCCGCAGCGGGTACCGCTGGCACCCGAGGTCCCCGGGGAGTTGCACGCGATGATGCTGGACATGCGCCGCACCTTCGACGAGATGGTGATGCAGTACTCGGGTTCCGAACGGGCGCAATCGATTCTGGACAATCAGTTCTATCAGACCGTCGCGACCTCACTGGCCGGCACGCAGGAATACATGGCCATGGAGAAACTGGGCCAGCTGCTGGCTCAGGACCGGTGGGACCTGGTGGTCGTGGACACTCCCCCGTCGCGCAACGCGCTGGATTTCCTGGATGCCCCCAAGCGGCTGGGCAGTTTCATGGACAGTCGGCTGTGGCGCCTGCTGCTCGCGCCCGGACGGGGTCTCGGTCGCCTGGTGACGGGTGCCATGGGCCTGGCCATGAAGGCGATGTCGACGATCCTGGGTTCGCAGATGCTCGGGGACGCGGCAGCGTTCGTGCAATCGTTGGACGCGACATTCGGCGGTTTCCGCGAGAAGGCGGACCGCACCTATGCGTTGCTGAAACGGCGCGGCACCCAGTTCGTGGTCGTGTCGGCCGCCGAGCCGGACGCGCTGCGCGAGGCGTCGTTCTTCGTGGACCGGCTGTCCGAGGAGTCCATGCCGCTGGCGGGCCTGGTGTTGAACCGCACCCACCCGATGCTGTGTTCGTTGCCGGCCGAACGGGCCATCGATGCCATCCAAAAGTTAGCGGCCGAGACCGATTCGGAAGCCTCCTCGCTGGCCGCCGCCGTGCTGCAGATTCACGCCGACCGGGCGCAGACCGCCAAGCGGGAGATTCGACTGCTGTCGCGGTTCACCGGCGCCAACCCGCATGTGCCCGTCATCGGGGTGCCGTCGCTGCCGTTCGACGTCTCCGACCTCGAAGCGCTGCGCGCTCTGGCCGACCAGATCACCTCGACCGCATAACCAGCGGCGATACCCCGCCTGGGCGATTTATTTGACGCCGTTATAACGGCAGTAGTTACCATTTGCCCCATCAGTAACGCTCAATAGCAGCTTGACCTGCGCAAATAAGCATCGTTTCATGGTGCTATCAACTAACTTGTAACACTTTCGTCATGATGAAGGCTTGCCGTAGCGTCGGTCCGCGCTGGGCTGCAGGCATGCTGCGCGGGGGCGGAATCAGCGTCCACCCGCTGCGCGTTCGCAGGTTTCCGACTCCGCTGAGTCCAGCGTCCGGCACGGCCCCCACCTGCACCGATATGAGGATAACCGGCCTTTATTTGACGGCCGTTCAACGGATGCACCAAATGCGACCCCGCCCAGGAGGCCGAAAAAGTGCCTTTGAGCTGCGCATATAAGATGAGGGCCGCAGCATACTGAGGCAGGCTGTAACAGAAAAGTAATAGGGAAGGACGTGCCGTGCGGCCCGGGTCAGATGATGCTGCGACGCCTGCGCTTGTCGAAGTAGTCGGACCAGGAGACCACCTCGGGGTGCTGCTTGAGCAGGGCCCGGCGCTGACGTTCGGTCATGCCACCCCACACGCCGAACTCCACCTTGTTGTCCAGGGCGTCTGCACCGCATTCCTGCATCACCGGGCAGTGCCGGCAGATCACCGCAGCCTTGCGCTGGGCGGCCCCCCGCACGAAGAGTTCGTCGGGATCGGTTGCCCGGCACAGTGCCTGCGATACCCAGGCGACGCGGTCATCGGCTTCGACGCTGCGCAGCAGGTTTCCGGTGGACGTGAGGTTCGTCTTACGAGCGCCCGGGCGCGATCCTGACACGAGCTGATCCCTTTCTCCCGGCCGCGAATCGCGACCGCCTCCTCGGGTACCAGCCGATGATGCGATCTGAGCCACACTGCGCATATCGGTGTTACCTGAATCTCAATGCGTATCTAAGTTAGGTGGTCAGGTGCTAATTGCGCAACAGTCCGATAACGGTTTTTCTGGGACGTCCGTGCCGTCTGGATCGTGACGCGGGCCCCGACGGCCGCCGCGGGCCGCCGTTGGGCCCTCTGACCTGTGATATCGCCGCCAGGTCGGCCGGCGACGTGGTGCGAATCCTGTTCAACACCTGCCGAAGAAAGTTTTCCCACCCCGCACGGCGCGGGGACGTGACGCGAGGTCGCTACTGTAGTACGCATGTCCGAGCGCCCCCCGGTCCCGCTGACGCTGCTGAAGCTGGCGGGGTTCTGTGTGCTCGCCAGCGTGGTCGCGACAGCGTTGATGTTCCCCTTCGCCGGCGGCGTCGGGTTGATGTCGAACCGCGCGTCGGAAGTCGTCGCCAACGGATCGGCGCAACTTCTCGAGGGTCAGGTCCCGGCCGTGTCCACGATGGTGGACGCCAAAGGCAACGTCATCGCCTGGCTGTATTCGCAGCGCCGTTTCGAGGTGCCGTCGGACAAGATCGCCAACACCATGAAGCTGGCGATCGTGTCCATCGAGGACAAGCGGTTCGCCGACCACAACGGTGTGGACTGGAAAGGCACGCTGACCGGGCTGGCCGGTTACGCCTCCGGCGACGTCGAGACCCGCGGCGGCTCGACCCTCGAGCAGCAGTACATCAAGAACTACCAATTGCTGGTGACCGCGCAGACCGACGCGGAGAAGCGGGCAGCCGTCGAGACCACCCCGGCGCGCAAGCTGCGCGAGATCCGGATGGCGCTCACGCTGGACAAGACCTTCACCAAGCCGGAGATCCTGACCCGTTACCTGAACCTGGTGTCGTTCGGCAACAACTCGTTCGGCATCCAGGACGCGGCCCAGACCTACTTCGGCGTCAACGCCATCGACCTGAACTGGCAGCAGGCCGCGCTGCTGGCCGGCATGGTGCAGTCGACCAGCTCGCTCAACCCGTACACCAACCCGGAGGGTGCACTGGCCCGGCGCAATCTGGTGCTGGACACCATGATCGAGAACATTCCCAATGAGGCCGATGCGCTACGCGCAGCCAAAGCGCAGCCGTTGGGCGTCCTGCAACAGCCCAAGGAGTTGCCGCGCGGCTGTATCGCGGCCGGCGACCGGGCGTTCTTCTGCGACTATGTGCAGGAATACCTGTCCCGGGCCGGCATCAGTAAGGAACAAGTGGCCCGCGGCGGCTACCTGATCCGCACCACGCTGGATCCGGACGTGCAGATCCCGGTGAAGGCGGCGATCGACAAGTTCGCGCCCCCGACGCTGAGTGGCATTTCGAGCGTGATGAGCGTGATCCTGCCGGGTAAGACGTCGCACAAAGTGGTCGCGATGGCCAGCAACCGCAAGTACGGCCTGGACACCGAGGCCGGCGAAACCATGCGGCCGCAGCCGTTCTCCCTTGTCGGCGACGGCGCCGGGTCGATCTTCAAGCTGTTCACCACAGCGGCCGCGCTCGACATGGGCATGGGCATCAACGCCAATCTGGAGGTCCCCGGCCGGTTCCAGGCCAAGGGCCTGGGCAGCGGGGGTGCCAAGGGCTGCCCCAAGGACACCTGGTGCGTGGTCAACGCCGGCAACTACCGCGGATCGATGAATGTGACCGATGCGCTGGCCACCTCGCCCAATACCGCGTTCGCCAAGTTGATCTCCCAGATCGGGGTGTCCCGCGCGGTGGACATGGCTATCAAACTGGGCCTGCGGTCCTACGCCAACCCCGGCACCGCCCGCGACTACAACCCGGACAGCAACGAAAGTCTGGCCGACTTCGTCAAGCGACAGAACATCGGCTCCTTCACCCTGGGCCCCATCGAGGTCAACGCACTGGAGTTGTCCAACGTCGCGGCGACGCTGGCGTCCGGGGGCATGTGGTGCCCGCCCAGCCCGATCGACAAGCTGATCGACCGCAACGGCAATGAGGTGTCGGTCACTACCGAGACCTGCGAACAGGTGGTCCCCGAGGGGCTGGCCAACACCCTGGCCAATGCGATGAGCAAGGACGCCACCGGCAGCGGTACCGCGGCCGGCTCGGCCGGTGCGGCCGGCTGGAACCTGCCGATGTCCGGTAAGACCGGCACCACCGAAGCCCACCGTTCGTCCGGCTTCGTGGGATTCACCAACCGGTACGCGGCCGCCAATTACATCTACGACGACTCCCCGGCACCAACCGACCTGTGTTCGGCGCCGCTGCGCCATTGCGGCAGCGGTGACCTGTACGGCGGTAACGAGCCGGCGCGAACCTGGTTCACCGCGCTGCAACCGATCGCGAACAACTTCGGTGAGGTGCACCTGCCGCCGACCGATCCGCGTTACCTGGACGGTTCACCGGCCGGGCGGGTGCCCAGTGTGGCCGGCCTGGACGTCGACCAGGCCCGGCAGCGGCTCCGGGACGCCGGTTTCCAGGTCGCCGATCAGCCCACCTCGGTCAACAGCTCCGCCAAGTACGGCGAGGTCGTCGGCACCACGCCCAGCGGCCAGACCATCCCCGGCTCGATCGTGACCATCCAGATCAGCAATGGCGTCCCGCCGGCACCGCCGCCGCCGCCTGAGGGGAGTCTGCCGCCGGAAGTGGTCGGATCGCAGGTGGTCGAGATTCCCGGTCTGCCACCTATCACCATCCCGCTGCTGGCACCGCCCCCGCCGGCGGCGCCGCCACCGCCGTAGCGGCCGGTCGGGCAGTAAACTGCCTGGCATGGCTGACGTCCGTCTGACTGCCCCGCTTCCCACGCTGCTACGCGCCGGCGCCGCCGTCGTCGGCTCGGCGGCTGCCGGAATCGGCTACGCCTCGCTTGTCGAACGCAACGCGTTCGTGCTGCGCGAGGTGACGATTCCGGTGCTGAGCCCAGGTTCCACACCGCTGCGGGTGCTGCACATCAGCGACCTGCACATGACCCCCAATCAGCGGCGCAAACAGGCCTGGGTGCGCGAGCTGGCCAGTTGGGATCCCGACCTGGTGGTCAACACCGGCGACAACCTCGCCCACCCCAAGGCGGTGCCCGCAGTCGTGCAGTCGCTGGGCGATCTGCTGTCCCGGCCCGGCGTGTTCGTCTTCGGCAGCAATGACTACTTCGGTCCCCGGCCGAAGAATCCGGCCAACTACCTGACCAACCCCGGCCACCGCGTCAAGGGTGAGCCACTGCCCTGGCAGGATCTGCGCGCGGCCTTCACCGAACGCGGCTGGCTCGACCTCACCCACACTCGGCGCGAGTTCGAGGCGGCCGGCCTGCATGTCGCGGCCGCAGGCGTCGACGACCCGCACATCGACCGGGACCGCTACGACACCATCGCGGGTCCGGCCAGTCCCGCGGCCAACCTCAAGCTGGGCCTGGTCCACTCACCCGAGCCACGCGTGCTCGATCGCTTCGCCGCCGACGGTTACCAGCTGGTGATGGCCGGACACACCCACGGCGGGCAACTATGCCTGCCGTTCTACGGCGCCATCGTGACCAACTGCGGCCTGGACCGGTCCCGGGCCAAGGGGCCGTCGCAGTGGGGCGCCAACATGCGCCTGCACGTCTCGGCGGGACTCGGCACTTCGCCGTTCGCGCCGGTGCGATTCTGCTGCCGGCCCGAAGCGACCCTGCTGACCCTGATCGCCACCCCGATGGGCGGCCGCGACTCGACCAGCAACCTGGGCCGACAGCCGACTGCTACGTCGGTTCGTTGACCGACCGGACCCGCATCGCGGTCCGAAGTAAATCTCGCAGCTGGACCGACATGCGATCCGGTTGATCGAAGCCGACGCGCGGCGCAGTGCCGACACCCATCTGCTGCGCTATCCGCTGCCCTCGGCGTGGGGTGACGACTCCGGCGTCGCGCTGTATCTCAAAGACGAGACGACCCACATCACCGGCAGCCTCAAACACCGGCTGGCCCGCTCGCTGTTCCTCTACGCGCTGTGCAACGCATGGATCGACGAGGGCACCACCGTGGTCGAGGCCTCGTCGGGTTCCACCGCGGTGTCCGAAGCGTATTTCGCTGCGCTGCTGGGCTTGCCCTTCGTCGCCGTGATGCCGGCCGCCACCAGCACGGCAAAGATCGCGCTGATCGAATCCCAAGGTGGCCGTTGCCATTTCGTGGACAATTCCAGCGAGGTCTACGACGAGGCGGTACGGGTCGCCGCCGAGACCGGCGGCCATTACCTCGACCAGTTCACCAACGCCGAACGCGCTACCGACTGGCGGGGCAACAACAACATCGCCGAATCGATCTATCTGCAAATGCGCGAGGAAACCCACCCGATCCCCACCTGGATCGTGGTGGGCGCCGGCACGGGTGGCACCACCGCGACGATCGGGCGGTACATCCGATATCGCCGGCATTCGACGCGACTGTGCGTCGTCGACCCGGAAAACTCCGCGTTCTTTCCGGCCTTCGCCGAGCAGCGCTACGACGTCGTGACGGGAGCGTCGTCTCGGATCGAGGGCATCGGGCGTCCGCGGGTCGAACCGTCGTTCCTGCCGTCGGTGGTCGACCGGATGGTCGCGGTGCCCGACGCGGCCTCGATAGCCGCCGCGCGACACGTCAGCAGCGTTCTGGGGCGCCGGGTGGGCCCCTCCACGGGAACCAATCTGTGGGGAGCCTTCGGTCTGCTGGCCGAGATGGTGGCCGACGGCCGCGGCGGTTCAGTGGTCACCCTGCTCGCCGACAGCGGCGACCGGTATGCCGACACCTATTTCGACGACGACTGGGTGGTTGCTCAGGGGCTCGATCCCGGCGGCCCCGCCCAGGCTCTGGCCGTCTTCGAGCGCTCCTGCCGGTGGGGCTAGCCACGCGTTTGGCGGTGCCGCCGGACGGTGCGATAGGCTGGCCAAGCTTCAAGCGGGGTGTGGCGCAGCTTGGTAGCGCGCTTCGTTCGGGACGAAGAGGCCGTGGGTTCGAATCCCGCCACCCCGACTCGCTGAAGACAAGCAAGGCCACCGACAGTTTTCACTGTCGGTGGCCTTCGCCGCATTCGGGTGCTAGTACCAGACTTTTCGACCGCCGATGGGGCGACCGACCGCGCCCAGAATCCACAACACCACGCCGACGAGCAACAAGATGCCGCCGATTGTGTAAAGAATGCTGATGCCGGTGAAGTAACCGACCACCAGCAACACGATCCCCAGGATAATCACGTCGCGCCCCTTCTGTTGAACGCTGTCTAATTGACTGACAAGTTGTTGAATACCCCGCTGCGCGCAGTTCAATCACGGGGTAGCGCAAGAGGATCTGGACCGCTGGCGTGCGGACGGAATCGCACTCTGGTGCCGCGTCGCGGCGCCAGCATGATGGAGCGACGCACGATCCGCTCGGACGTGCTGTCCACCGCATCGAATTCGCCCTCGCGCACCAGCACCTGCAGCACAGTGATCAGCTCCCGCATGCTGAAAGCCGCACCCAGACAACGTTTTACGCCGCCCCCGAACGGTACCCAGGCATATGTCTGCGGCCGCGATCCCAGGAAGCGCTCCGGCCGGAAGTCGCTCGGGCGGTCGTAGACGGCCGGATTCCGGTTGATCGCAACGATGTGTACGACGATGCGGGTGCCGGCAGGGACCAGGTAACCGCCCAGTGCGAACGGCTGCGCGGCGACCCGCGCAGTCAGCGGCGCCGGCGGACGCACTCGCAGCGTCTCGTCGATCACTGCCGTCGTGAATGCTTCCTCGCCGGCCAAGGCCTCTGCCCGCACCCGGCGCAGCGCGTCCGGATGATGCAGCAGCAGATCGAACACCCAGGCCAACGTCGTCGCGGTGGTTTCGTGACCGGCCAACATCAGGGTGATCAGATCGTCGCGAATTTCGCTGTCCGACAAGACCTGGCCGTCGTCGCCACGCGCGCACATCAACAGAGCCAGGATGTCGCGCTGAGTCGCGAGCGTGGGGTCGGCGCGGCGCGCGGCGATCAGGGGCATGACGACGTCGTCGATCTCCCGGTTGGCCCGGGCGCGCGAAGGCCAGATGCGCAACGTACCGAGGCCTCGCAACGCGTAGCGAACCGTCAATTGCTCTGAGACACCAAGGTTTAACAGCCGATCGAAGGGCTGTCCCAACCGCCGGACTTCGTCGGGATCGTCGACCCCGAAGATCACCCGGACGATCACGTCCAGCATCAACTTCCGTGCGGCATGCAGCATCTCGAAGGGGCGGTCCACCGGCCAGTCCCGCATCGCCGCCCGCGCGGCCTCTTCGATGATGGGCACGTATCCGCTCAGCGCGGACCCGTGCAGCGGCGGCGTGAGCAACTTGCGCCGCCGCAGGTGTTCCGGTTCTTCCTGCACGAACATCGATCCCGATCCGTAGATCGCTGCGGCGGGCCCCACTCCCGCACCGCCGAGTAACACGTCGGTCGGGGCGGTGAAGACTTCTTTCGCAAGTGCCGGATCGGACACGATGGCAACGTCACCGAGGCTGAGGATCGGCATTGTCATCAGCGGTCCATATCGACGGATCAACCGCATCATCCGCCGCTCGCCGCCGAGGAGGTACATCACGGCATACGCGGTTGCGCACGCGCCGCGTAACCCGCGCGGTGCGGGCAGACCGGGCGGCGAAGGTAGCCCCACGGTCGGTGACGCTACTGCATAGCCGATGCCGTACGGCTGAGCCGGCTGAGTGTCAGGCGCAGTCCGCGCAGATCTGGCGTCCGCCGGTGGAGACGCGCAACCGGTTGCGATGCTGGACCAAATAGCAGCAGGAGCAAGTGAACTCGTCGGAGCGCTGGGGGATCACCACCACCGACAACTCCTCGCCGGACAGGTCGGCGCCCGGCAACTCGAAGAAGGACGCATCGTTGAGGTCGTCGTCGACGACCGCCGTCGCGAGCTTGGGCATGGATCCCAGTTCGCTGAGCGCATTCTTGTCGGCGGCGTCGGCCTCGGTCACCCGGCGGGCGTCATAATCGCTAACTGTCGGCATAGCTCTTCCCTCCTGAGTGACCGGGCTAGGCACCTAGTGGTCGCCCGTTGGCTCAGGCAGTACCCCGTTCGAATGCTGCTCACACCCACCGGAGAACAAGAAATTGCACACCCGCAAAATTTGCGTGACGCGGACTCAGAGCGCGGGCCAACCACCCGCATAGGACGCCACCGCAGGGACGGTTGTGGTGCGCGCGTAGGCTTTCCGCCGCTGCGTGCGGGAGGCCCAGGCCATCCCGAACCACGGCGACATGATGGCTGCCACTAGGGCGACGCCCGCCAGCAGTTCGTGGCCGGTCGCCAGCGCCACCAGACCAGCCAACAGTCCCAGCACCCAGACCGCGGCGGCCGCCACACCCGGCACGCTGATCACCCGACCACCGGTCGTGGTGTCTAGGCGCCCGAGCGGGTCAGACCCGAGATGAACCATGCTGCACTCCCAAGGCCGAAGCGAAAACCAGTATCCAGCTACTATAGCCTATGGATACTGTTGCTTGGCGCACTGAGTGGCGGGCGGCACGCCAGCCGCACGCAGGGACGGAATGCGAATCCCGCTGCCCTACGTGCGGACTGGCGTGCTGACGAAACTCAGGGGCGCGTTGCCGGGCCCGTGACGTGCGTCGCAGCGGTGTTGGCGTTCGGCCGACGGTCACGACGGAGCAGACCGGCCAAGCCGCCCAGCCCGAGCAGTCCGAGCAGTCCCCACTTGCCCGAGTTGTCCTCCTGACGCTGGTTGGTGTCGTTGTCCGCCAATGTGATCGTCGTCGCCGACGGCGCGGGAGCGATCTCGGTGGCGGCGGAAGCGACCCCGGCACCGCCGAACAGCAGGGCGCCGGTGACAGACGTGACAGCAAGGATCTTGTGCATGGTGATACTCCTGAAATGGATGAATAGTGACGCCAGAGACCGAACCGGCTGTTTGAGTTCGACTGGCAACGCGACCTGCGGTGGTATCCGCAACGCTGGCAGGAGATCTACCCGCCCGCGCGTCAGGTAAACCGGATCGCCGAGAAGATTTCAACAGGTGTGCAATGCAGATCCGCGGGTAGCCTGCGACGGTGAGCGACACCGCAGTGCTTGTCATCGACATGTTCAGTGACTACGACCATCCGGATGCCGAGCAGTTGGCCGAAAACGTCGCTGCCGTCATCGATCCCCTGACCGGGCTCATCAACGAGGCGAACGACCGCGACGACGTCGACCTGATCTACGTCAACGACAATCAGGGCGACTTCACCGCAGACCACGACGCCATCATCAGCAAGGCGCTGGCGGGCAAGCGACCGGATTTGGTCAAGCCGTTGGTTCCGGCATCCGGCAGCAATTTTCTGGTCAAGGTGCGGCACAGCGTCTTCTACGCCACATCGGTGGACTATCTGCTGCACCGGTTGGAATCCAAGCGCATCGTGCTGACCGGCCAGGTGACCGAACAGTGCATCCTCTACAGCGCATTGGACGGCTATGTCCGCCACTACGACGTCGTCGTGCCGCCCGATGCGGTGGCTCACATCGACGAGGGACTCGGGTCCGCCGCACTGAAGATGATGGAACGCAATATGAGTGCCGAATTGCTGGCCGTTGCCGACTGCCTGGGCTGACGTGCCCAGCTTGCAAAACCGAAGGGACAGTTCATGACCGAACACAAGCCGCAGAACGCCGAGTCCGACGCGGACTCCGACGACAGAGTCGCCGAGTCACGCGCTGGGCGCGACGAGGACGGCGACTACGTAGGGCGCACCGGGGCCGACGACGACTTCGACGCCGGGGAAACCGGCGCGGAGGCGCGCAGCAACGACGGCTGAGCTACCGCTGTAGATCGACCATTAGCGGCCGGTGGTCGGAGATGGTCATCAGATCCGCTGCCCCGGCAGCACCGACAAGTTTTCGATCGTCGGTGAGGATGTGGTCGAGCTGGCGGACGGGGTCGGTCGCGGGGAACGTCAGCGCAGTTGCCAACGGCCGCATGCCCGTCCAGCGGTGCACGGCTGCCGGCGTCGCATTGAGGTCGCCCAGCAGCAGGCGCGGCCCGGGCGAACCTCGCAGCGCGCGAACCAGCCGCCGCAACTGGTACCTGTTCCAGCCCGGCACGAAGGACAGGTGGGTATTGGCCACCGTCATCGGTCCCAGTGGCGTCTGCAACCGCGCGATGACCGCCGCCCGTGGTTCCTCGTCGACAACCACCACTTTTCGGGCTCCCGGGAGGTAGACGGGTAGGCGCATCGGAATTCGGGGTAGCCGCACCACCTGCCAACTCGACGCCGGGAACCGGGAGAGCAGCGCGATCCCGTAAGCGGCGGTGCCGGGTTGTTCCTGTCCGGTGGCCGCCATCCACGTTGCCCCGGGCGTGCCGGAGATGGCGGCGACAAAGCGGTGCTCGACCGCGGCCATCGCTTCGGCCGCTGCCGCTGTCAGATCGGCCCGGCCGGACCTGGGCTGGTCGACGTCGACTTCCTGTAACGCAAGCACGTCAGGATCGAGTCGCCGCACGCAGTCCTGCAGCCGCTGCAGGTCGACCCCATCGCCCACGGTGCGACCGTGCAGGATGTTGAATGTCGCCACCCGCACGGCTATTCCCCTGCTCCGGGTACTTCTTCTCGTGCCGCCACCGACCGTCCGTCGCCGGTGTCGAATACCTCGATGACGACGTCGGCGTCGCGGTAACCGCCCAGTGATTTGAGCCCCGGGGTGGCGTGCAGGATGTCGTGTGCCTGGTCGCCGGTGAGCGGGTAGTCAGCCACGGGATGCCGCCAGTGGGCGGCGAGCACGGTTGCGCCAGGTCGCAAGCGAGGGCATTCCCGGCGCAGCACGGCAGCCAGCGTGTCGGCGGTGAGGTAGTAGGCGACTTCGCTGAGCACCAGCAGGTCGAAGGGCCCATTGGGCCACGGCTCGTCCAGCGACCCGCGGGACAGTATCACCCGGTCCCGGCAGCCCTGGTCGACAAGCCGTGCGTCGGCGGCGCGGATTGCCGCCTCGGCCACGTCCATCGCGGTGACGTGGGCGCAGCGCGACGCGAGCAACGTGGTCAACGTTCCGATCGAACAGCCCGGCTCAAACGCGTGTCTGTACCGGCGAATTGGCAGCAATGCCAGGGTGATCGCGTATTTGCGTTGTTCGTACCACCGTGACGACAACTGCCAAGGATCGTCGGCGCTCGCATACATGCGGTCGAAGTACGCGTCGGGCAGTCGCGCGGTCATCGAAAGACCAACTCCCCCACCGCCATCAGCCGATCCAGCACCACGGGAGGCAGCACCGCGTCGGGGCCGTGCGGTTCGAACTGACTGCGAAAGCAGTGCGCGGCTTGTTGTTTGCGCTGCATTGCCCGACGGTCCGACGGCAGCGTGTGGGCGCTGTCCCAGGGCACGTCGGGATCACCCGGAGTGGCCCAGTGCCACATCCACACCGGATACTCCAACAGCTGTACCCCGTTGCGCGCGCACGCGGTCACGGCCGCGCGACCCACCGCCTCGTGATCGGGATGCCCGTCGCCCCGCCAAGTCGCCGCACACCAGGTACCGGGCGCGGACCCAGTGAGGATGTCGGTGAGCAGATCGGCGATTCGCTCCTCACACTCGCCCAATCTGCCGTCGGGCAACCCCAGCGATATCGGTGCGGCAACGCCTAATACCATTGCTGCACTGCGCAATTCGCTTCGACGCAGGTTTTCGAGACGGGTCCGCTCCTCAGCAGGCGCGTGCGGCTGCGCGGCACCGCCGTCGCTGACCGAGACCACTTCGACCGCCACCCGCGACGCGACGAGCTGTGCAATGGTGGCGCCCATCCCCAGCGTCTCGTCATCCGGATGAGCTCCGACGACGACCAGTCGCGTGCACGGACTCAGATCCAGGGGTGGCGGCCGGTCGGCGGCCAGCCACTGCTGTGCGGACGTCCCACCGCTGGCCAGCGGAGTCGCAGCGAACCGGTGTCCGTTGCTCACGGTCTTCAACGGCCGGGCCGCCCGACCAATCGCCCGATCTCCGCCAGGTCGCGCTCGGCATGGCTCTGCCGGATGTAGATGCTCAGGTCGGCGACCCGCTGCGCATGCCGCCCGTCCTGGCACAGCGGACCGGGTCCCAGTGCGCGTCCGGTGCGGGTGATCGCCTCGTCGGCCGCGTGTTCCACGACGGCGCGGACCCGCCGGGCCAGTAATTGCGCTGTGCCCGAACGGTCGAACGGATCCGCGTCGATCTGGGCTGCCGTGCCCGCCAGCATCGCGTCCCCGGCCGCCAGCGCGGCGTCGACCGCCCCCAGGTGCGCCAGCGCATACGCGTCGGCCGACTCGCTGCCGGCGCAGCGGTACAGCGGGTCGGCGACCCGGCGGGCACCCCCCAACCAGCACGCGGCAACCCCGATCGCCCCGTGCCAGAAGCCGGGCCGGGTCAGATACTGACCCGGGCTGCCGACCAGGATCGCGTGCACGTTGTTGAACTGCACCGACCGGGTGTCGCTGCCGGCCATTCCGGGGTTCCACCAGGTGCTGGGCAACGGTTTGACCCCGGTATCGGTCAGGGTCACCGCGAACAACCCGCGGCCGCCTTCCGGCAGCCGGGCGGTGACCAGCGCATTGGTGCAGAAACCAGCCCCCGAGCACCACACCTTGGTGCCATTGAGCAGATATTCGTCACCGGCGATGCCGGTCGCGGCCAGCACGGCGTCGGAAGCCTCCGCCGCCCACACGCCCCACAATTGGCGCGGCTCAGGTGGTTTGCCGCCCAGCTCGTCCAGGATTGCGACCGCGTCGACGTGCGCCTCCGCGATGCGGGCGGCCGGGATGTCCTCCTCGGCCAGCTTGGCCAGGCGCTGCCAGCGTTCGGCCGTGTGTCCCGAGGCGGGCAACGGCATCTCGAGCAGTCCGGACTCCAGCCAGTGCTGGACCAGTCCCGCGGTCATGAGCGGTCCCCTGCCATCGACTTCTTCCCGGCACCGGCCAAGGTGCGCAAGTGGTGTGCGAAACCGCGCGGTGCGCGGCCCTTGGTGCGCGCTGACGTGATCACCGACTGCGCAGCGTCGCGGCGTATCCGGTATCCGGCGGCCTCAAAACGCCCGACGAGTTCGACGTCCTCACCGGACGACAGCGCGCGAAACCCACCGACGTCCCAGTACGCCCGGGAATCGAATCCCATATTCGCGCCGTGCACGTGATCGTGCTCACCGTTGATGCGCTGGTTGTAGGCCCGCAGATACCGGCGCGCGACTTCGACACCGTGCCGGCGCCAGTCAGCCACCCGCACCAGGCCGAGATACATATCGGCGCCGCAATCGAGTTGGCGCACCAGCCAATTCGGTTCCACGGTGCTGTCGGCGTCGGTGGTCGCGTACCAGCAGTCGGCGTCGGATCCGAACTGGGTACGGACGAAGTCGAATCCCGCTGCCCGCGCAGCACCGACATTGCGCGCCTCCACCCGAACGAAATGCACGTCGGCGCCGTACCGCCCGGCCAGCTCGGCACTGTCGTCCTCACTGGCGTCCAACACGACGACCACGGTAACCGGTATGGGGGCACACAATGCCGCGGTCAGGACCGCACGCAAGCAGGCCGGCAGACTCGCGCTCTCGTTGTGGGCGGGAATCACGACCGCAGCGTGGTGGTATGGACGCGGCGCTGCGGTTGACATAGCGAGATGAATTTCCGGTTTGCCCACTGCTTAAACGGCGCTGGTCAGGTTGCCAACGACGGCGCACCGGGTATGTGATTACCGCGATGACCACTCAATTGCGCGAGGCACTCCGAGTCGCCGCGTCCGCGCTCAAGGAACACGGCCCGCCCTTCGCCTTGGCGGGCGGCTATGCGCTCTGGGCCTACGGTGCGCCCGAACCTACCCACGACGTCGACTTCGTAGTCGCCGAGTGCGATGTGCCCGCTGCTGTCTCGGCGCTGGAGAAGACAGGCCTGACCATCGAGCGGCCACCGGAGGACTGGCTGTTCAAGGCACACAACGGTGACGCGGTGGTCGATGTGCTGCACCGGGTCAACGGCGCTCGGGTGGAGCCTGCTGACCTGGGTCCGGCCGAAGACCGTGTGGTGCTGGGACTTTCGTTGCCCGTGCTGCCACCGACGGTGGTGTTCATCCAGCGGTTACGCGCCTTGACCGAGCATTACTGTGACTTCGGCCATCTCATTCCGGCGGCGCGAGCAGTGCGGGAGAAGATCGACTGGGCCCTGGTCGAGGCCGAGACGGCCGACAACGACTTCGCAGTCGCGTTCCTCGTGCTGGTCGATCGACTCGGTGTGCGCGCGTGAAATGTGCGCTGCTGGGTATCTCCTAACCCATGGACTCACACCCTGACCGGGACGAAGACCTGGCGAACGTGGTCGACGACCTCGAGGAAAACGTGACGGGCGAGACCGCGGAAGAAAGGCGCGCGGCTGAACCGGAGCCGCCGGACAGCGCCAAGCAGGAACCGCCGGATTGATCTCCGGTCAGTGGTTGCGCAGCTTCGCGACCAGCTTGTCCTTGGTCAGACCTGAATATCCGGATATGCCAAGCTCTTTGGCCCGCTTCTTCAACTCCGGCACCGTCCAGTCGTCGTAGGATCCCGACTTGCCGCCCTTGCGGCTGACTTTGGACTTGCCTTGACCGGCAGCCGCATTGGAGATCCGTGCCGCCTTCTCTTTCGAATCACCCTGTTTACGCAAGTCTTTGTAGAGTTTCTCGTTCTTGATCGACGAGTTCGGCATACTTGTCACCCTCCTGCCCGGTGCTCGGAAAACCGCAGCTAGGTTGCCCCGTTACGGCGCAATCTAACCGCGCCGGTGATTCACCGAGATTCACCGACGGCCGCTGGTTTGGCCGGGTCGCCACCGGGAACACGGGACTCGACTGGCCGAAATGGACTGGCACCACATACGAAAGGAATGAATCGATGGGCGACAGCGGACCCGAAGAAGGCGCCAAAGGCGTTGCCGAAGGCATCAAGGGCAAGGCCAAAGAGGTCATCGGAAACGTGACCGGCAAAGAGGACCTGGCCAACGAGGGTGAGGCGCAGCAGGACAAGGCCGACGCCCAGCGGGACGCGGCGAAGAAGGAAGCCGAAGCCGAATCCGCGCGGGGCGGAGCTGAGGCAGCCGAGGAGCGCCAGAAGTCCAACCAGTAGTTCCTGGTCAGGTGCGCCGGCGGTAGGTACAGGTACAGCCCGCCGCCGGCGCTCCTGCATGCCCCGATCAGCCTGCGCATCTATCCGAAAAGCGAACCGCTGGGCCGTCGCCGTTTGCCCAAACCATCGAAAGGGGTATCTCCGACTTCTCGTAGTACAGACGAAGGAGTCTCGAGAAATGAACTGTCAGTGAGAGTTGCCGTCGTCAGCGGGGATGACGCGTTTTCTGATTACGAACAATATGGGGTCGCCGACGAGGCATCGTTCTGCGCCGCGCTCGCGGAACAGGGAGTGACCGTCCAGGCACATCGCCGCCGTCGAGACGAATTGATCGCGACACCCGTCAAACCAACTTATCGCCAAGCCTCTGCTGAGGTCGGCCCGTACGATTCGGTGCCGCCGGTGGAGGTTTTGCCGTGGATCGGTCAGTGGTCTGCGATGCTGACCCGGCAGTGGGCGGCGGACCCGCCCGACATCGTGCACGCCTTCGGGTGGCTGGGCGGGTTGGCGGCACAACTGGCCGCCCGACCGGACCGGTTACCCGTCGTGCAGAGTTTCTACGGTCTCGCGGCGCCGGACGGCACCGCGGCCGACGCGGAACGCGCCCGGATCGAACCGCTGCTGGTCCGCAATGCCGCGTGGGTGACCGGCGGCAGCACTGCCGAGGTAGACACCTTGACCCGGTTACGCCGCCGCCGCGCGCAGCTTTCGGTCCTGTCCACCGGAATCGACGTCGATCTCCACACGCCGCCCGGACCGAGGGTGGTCGACGACGGCTCGTTTCGCATTCTGCAGCTGGCACCGAACAGCATGCCCTGCAACGGATTCGACAAGTCCGTTCGCGCACTGGTCAAACTTCCCGCCGCGGAGTTGGTGATTGCGCAGACGAACCCCCTGGACGCAACAGACAGACCGACGGCAGCGCTGCGGGAACTCGCCGCCAGACTCGGTGTCCGCGACCGGGTGCACTTCGTCGGACACGTTGTCCCCGAAGATGTTCCGGCTCTCATGCGGTCCGCCCACGTGGTTGCGTGCACACCCCGACGGGCGCCGCAGGCGACGACAGCTTTGCAAGCCATGGCCAGCGGAGTGGTAGTAGTCGGTGCCGCCGTGGACGCTCTGAACGATGTGGTGATCAACGGGGTCACCGGACTACTGGTGTCCCCCGATGATTCTCGCGAATTAGCGTCAGCCCTGCGCGCTCTTGAGCACCAGAGCTTTCAGCGGGACAGCATGGGTTCGGCCGGCCGCTCCCGGGCGGTGTCGCGGTTCAGCTGGAATCGGGTCGCGATGGATGCACTGAGCATCTATCACCAGACCCTGTCGCGACACCTGGGGGTGCCACGAGACCCGGCAGGCCGCGTCAAGTTCCACACCGTGGCATAGGAACAGATGCCTGTGCTACCCGCAAGAAACGGGAATTACTACTCCAGCAACGCAATTCGATACCGGCAATTCCGTACCACCACGTCCGAGACCGCGACTCAGTTCTTCGCCGAGGCGTACCAGCCGGGGTGGCGGATCAGCAGTCTGGCGCGCGGCACCTCGATCACCCATCGGCGTTTCGAAGCCGATTGCGTCACGGTGGACGAGTTGCTGGTGGAAGGTCGGGTGGGGTGTGAGATCCGACCCACCGACTCTGTCGTGGCCATTCAGCCGCGCGCGGGTTCGCTGACCGTGGCAGGCGACCCGGGCGCTCGGCTGGAAATGGCAGTGCTCGCCGCCGACGGTCTGCCCTGCGTGCTGCAAGCCAACACCGCACGCTTTCACGTCGTCAGCATGAATCTGCAGCTGTTGAGTCACGTTGCGGCCGAGCGAGGTGGGCCGCTGGCGCAGCGATTCCAGTTCCTGGACTGCCGTCCGCGCACCGACGCTGTTGCCCATTCCTGGAGTCAGGCACTCGATTACGTCATCGCCAGCTTCGGACGCGCGGAGACGACCAGTCAGCCGTTGATCGTTGCGGCGGCAGCGCGCCTGCTCGGTGCTGCGCTGCTCGAGTGCTTCCCATCCAATCTGCACGCCGACCGCGAACTGCTGAGCAACCCGACCCTGCCGCCCAGCCTGAAGGTCGCGGTCTCGTTCGTTCACCGCCACTGCGGAGATGGTATCGGCGTCAACGACATTGCCGACGCGCTGCGCATGACGCCGCGGGCGGTGCAGTACCTGTTCCGGCAACACCTGGGCACGACGCCGACCGAGTATCTGCGGCGCACCCGGTTGCAGCGTGCCCATCAAGACCTCAGCGCCGGCGACCGGTCCACCACCACCGTCGCCGAGATCGCGCAACGCTGGGGCTTCAGCCACACCGGCCGATTCGCCTCGATCTATCGTGCCAGCTACGGGCAGAGCCCGCACACCACCCTGCAGCAGTGATCAGTGCCCGTCGCGCGGAGTTCGCAAGAGCCGGTCGACCCGATAGGCAGCGTCGTCTTCGTCGTCCTGCGTGGTGATCTCAGCGACCACCCGCTCGGCGATATTGCGCAGTTTGACGTTGGATTCCTGGGACAGTCTGACCAGTATGTCGAAGGCCGAATCGGAGTTGACGCCGTAGCGCAGCATCAGGATTCCCATGGCCTGGTTGATGACGGCGCGGCGGGAATCGACGGCCAGCAGCGCCTCGCTGAGATGCTTTTGCAGGTCGGCGTCGAACTGGTCGGTGATGTCGATGTAAAAGCCGCCGATTCCAAGCAATCGGCCGTCGGGCCCGGAGAATCGGTCTCCCACCACTACGACAACGTGGGTCTCGCCCCGGGTGTCGATGATCCGGTGTCTGCTGCTGAACGCGGCACCGTGCCGGCGCACCTGCTCGATGAGCTCCGGCACGGTGGGTTTGTCGTCGGGATGTTTGTGCTTGAGCAGCAATTGGGTGTTCGGCGTGACGGTACCGGGTTCGTAACCATGCATCCGTGCGACCTCTTCGGACCACTCCCAACGGTCCTCACGGGTCAGGTAGCGGAATCTACCCACCGCGGGCCACCGGCGGCCCTTCTTTCGCCGCGAATCTGCGCACACCCGCCTCATATTATTCGGCCCCGGTACGCACGGACCCCTTTTGCACGACTCAGGCCGTTTTGGCCAGCCTCGCAGTCCCAGATGCATTGTCACTTCGGGCGACTCGCCGGATCAGCTTGTGGGTGGCCTCTTCCAGAATGAGTTGACCGGCGCCAGCACGACGGGCCCGTGCGGCCCGCTGCACCGCCTTCTCGATGGTCGCTCCCTGCCGGTAACCGCGGACCACCCGCGGATCGACGTAGGAGCCGCGCGCGACCGCCGGGGTGTTGCCCAACTCCGCAGCGACCTCCCGCATGACGGCGGCTTCGATCTTCTTGGCCTGCCGTTCCGATACCGCGGGGTCGGCGTCGGCGAACGCCGCGGCGGCCAGCACCGTGCCGTGCCAGGTGCGCAGGTCCTTCACGCTGTACTCGCTGCCGACCAGCTCCTTGAACCGCGTGTTGATGTCGTCAGCCTTCACCTCGACCCAGTTGGAACCGTTGCGGCACACCAGGAATCGACCGCTGCAGTCGGTCCTGCGTAATAGCGCGCGTACCGCCCGGACCACTTCGGCGTTCTTGACCTCGTACTGACGTTGCACACCGCTCTTGGCGGGGTAGTCGAACGCCACCGCGTCCTTACTTACCGTCACGTGCTCACACAACAGCGTCGCCAGCCCGTAGGACTCGTTCTCCTCGGCGTACTGCTCACCGCCGGCCCGGAAGTAGCCGAGGTCCAGCAGGTGCAGACCCAACGCCAGCACCCGTTCCCGATTCAGTCCGCGACTGTCCAGGTCGCGTGCGATCTGCTCGCGCCAGGCCGGCAATTTGGTGGACAGCTCCAACACCCGGTCGAACTTCTCCTCGGCGCGTTCCTGTTGCCAGAGCTCGTGATACAGGTATTGCCGGCGGCCGGCTGCGTCGGTCCCGACAGCCTGGATGTGACCGTTGGGATACGGCGAGATCCATACCTTCTTCCAGGCCGGCGGGATGACCAAGTCCTTGATCCGCTGCACCGTCTTGTCATCCGTCAGCAGGTCACCGTCCGGGCCGTAGAAGGCGAAGCCCTTACCGCGGCGCTTGCGGGTGATTCCCGGCTTGCTCAACACACTGCGGCGCAGCCGCATGGTGGGTCCTCCGCATGTCCCCGACTCGCGGTCGGCTGCAGCCTGAATTACCCGCGCGGCCAGCACTTACACCTTGCGCAGCACCAGCGGCACCAGCAGCCAGGCGACGCCCAGCAACGCCAGTGCACAGCTCCCCGCGGTGATGCCGGCAATGTTGCCGGCGACCGCACTGAAGATGATCACCGTCATCCCCGTCAGCGCCAGCCCCAACAGGCACAGCCCCCAGAACGCACAGCGGTGCGCCGCGGAAACCAGGACAGCGGTCCGGTGCCGCCGGAACAGCAGGCGGTGCAGGCCGACCGGTGTGATCAGCATGATCGTCGCACCCACTGAGCACCCGACGGTCACCAGGTACACCACCCGCATGTCGTGGTTCAGCACGTCGAACCGGGTTTGGAACGGCAGCGTCAACAGGAACCCGGTGAGCAGTTGCACACCGGTCTGCACCACTCGCAGCTCTTGCAGCAGGCTGTTCCAGTTGCGGTCGAGCCGCTCGACTTCGGTTTCCCCACGTTCGCGGCGATCCCAGTTCTGGTCCCGTTCCGGATGATCGACATCCATGGCGTGATCATGCCGAACGACCCGCCACCGGGTGGTGGCGGGTCGTTCGGTTCAGTGCGGTTGAATCAGCCGGCCATGAACTCGTGGTAGGCCGACTCCAGGTTCGACGGCAACGCCGTCACATTGCACTGCCGTTCGGTGTCGCCGATCGGCGCCAGAATCCCACGCAGGTCGTGGTACTCGTTGGGATGCGCGGTGAAGTAACCGCGAATGTTGGCGGCCGCCTCACCCCGCGGCTGACCGTAGGCGTCCATTACCACCCGGTTGGCGCCCGGGTGACCGGCGAGGTACTGCTGCGCTGCGCCGGTGACGGACGAGACGGTGGCGTTGACGCCTTCCGGGCTGCAGTCGGGTGCCGCCGCGGCCGATGGCGCGCCGACGATTCCGATAACGACTCCCCCGAGCAGACAACCGGCGCTGACACCGGCCACTCGTCGTGACGCGACGATACTGCTGAATTTCATAATGATGTGTTCCTCCGCATTAGCGAACTGATCGCCAGGGCTCCCGAGTCCCTGAAATCCAAAGTAGCGGAAGCAAAATCGCGATCGTTTGTTGTTCGCGGCTGCCGAACAAACCAAACCATCCGGGCTCGGGGAAATATGTGACACGAGCAACTCGTGTTGCCCTATTAGCTAAACGAACGAGTAAACGTGCGCGCAAACGCTGAGAATTCTCAGAAACTCGGCGGGTTTCTTAACGAATCGTGACCTGAATTCGTGACGCAACCGTTATCTCGGATCCGCCCGGGTCAGCGGTTGAGCTTGCCGTCCCGCGCGCCGGTCAGGGCGTCGTCGAGAGACGGGTACAGCGGGAATGTCTTATCCAGACCGGTCAGATGAATCGGTCGCCGGGTCGCCGGACCCCGGGCCACCACGCCGAACTCCGCAACGTCACCGAGTTTCTCGTAGGTGGCCGCCAGGATTTTCAAGCCCACCGAGCCCAGGAATTCCACCGCGGACAGATCGATGATCAACGCGGCCGGTCGGTCGACCAACACGCCGTCGATTGCTTCGTCGAGGGCGGGCGCCGTAACCAGGTCGATTTCGCCGCCGATGCTGAGCACGACTACTCCGTCGTGGTCAGAGACCGTGGCGGTGATCGAATCAGGAGCTGACAATGGCGATCCTTCGTCCGGGTGTGGTGCAAGCCTAACCTGCTGCGGTAATGGCGAGAAGAAGAAGACCTCAACATCCTCAACCCTGCACCTCAAGCTAGTCTCCCCATAGCACCCGCGCCCGGCAGGCCTTGGAGGCAACGATGTCTGATTCGACGACGTCTGATTCGACGACGGATTTCACCAGCAATGCCGCCGCCGGCGTCTCCAGCGAAGGCTTGCTGCCGCAGCTGGTCCAGCACCTGAGACGGAACCGGACCGCGCTGCGCGAAGAGTGGGCCCGCAGAATCACCGAAGCCGAACTGCTCACGGCGATGACGCCGGAGGAGATCTTCTCCGAAGCGACCGCCGTCTACGACAACTACGTTGAGGTGCTGGAGACCGGCAGCGTCGAGGCGCTGCAGGACTACGCGCGCGACCTGTCTGAGCGGATCATTCCGCGGGGCGTGGAAACCGACGAAGTCCTCGGCATCGTGCTGCTGTTGCGCGACGTGCTGGCGCGCTCGCTGTTCGAGAAGTATCAGGCCGAGTTCGACATGCTGAACCAGGTGCTGGACGCCTATGAGCCCGCCGCCAACCGGATCGCCAACACCGTGGGCGTCAGCTTCGTCCAGGAGCGCGAACGCATCATCCGCCAGCAGCAGGAGGCCATCCGCGAACTGTCCACGCCGGTGCTGCAGGTGCGCGAACAGCTGCTGATTCTGCCGATCATCGGCGTGTTGGACAGTCAACGCGCCCGGCAGGTCACCGAGCAGTTGCTGCGGGCGATTCGCGCCAACCGGGCCAAGGTGGTCGTCATCGACATCACCGGTGTGCCCACCATCGACTCCACGGTGGCCAACCATCTGGTGCAGACGGTCGACGCGTCCGGGCTGATGGGTGCCAGCGTGATCATCACCGGGCTGTCCTCGGAGATCGCCCTGACGCTGGTGACGATCGGCCTGGACCTGTCCAAGATGAATGCCGTCGGCGACCTGCAGGGTGGGATCGAGGAAGCCGAGCGGCTACTCGGCTACGAAGTCACCCGCACCGGCGAGTAGCCAAGCTCCGCATGCCAGTTCCGATTCTGAAACAGGGCGCGATTCTGATCGCGACGGTGCAGGCCGCGTTGACCGACTCGGACACCGAGCGCCTGCGCGAAGATCTGATGGAGCGGGTCAGCCGGTTTCGCGCGCAGGGCATCGTTGTCGACGTCACCGCCATCGACGTGATGGATTCGTTCGCCGCCCGCTCGCTGCGGACGATCGCGCACATGACCCGGCTGCGTGGGGCGACCACCGTGATCGTGGGTCTGCAGCCCGAGGTCGCCTTCGCCATGGTGCAACTCGGCCTGGCCTTCGACGACATGAGCACCGCGCTCGACCTGGAAGAAGGCATCGCGGTGCTGCACAAGAAACTGGGACTGAATAAGTCGACGATCGGGCGCGACGGTGGCGGGTGAGATTGTGGTCGCCATCAACACCTCGGACGACATCGTCGCCGCCCGCAAAGCCGGGCATCAGCTTGCCCTCGACCTCGGCTTCTCGTTGACCGACGTCACGATGATCTCCACCGCGATCTCCGAGATCGCGCGCAATATCACCAGCTACGCCGGCCGCGGCGAGGTGCGGGTCGCGGTCGCCGACCGGGAGGGCCGCAGGGCGCTGGTGGTGCGCGCCGAGGACGACGGACCCGGCATCGCCGACATCGACCGCGCCATGGAGGACGGTTACACCACCGGGCGCGGGCTGGGTATGGGCCTGCCCGGTGCGCGGCGGCTGATGGATCGGTTGATCGTGGAGTCCGCGCTCGGTCGGGGCACGGTCATCGAGATGTGGAAATGGGTCCCGGCCCGTGCCTGAGCAGGTCCGGTCCGCGGGCCGGTTCGGTCCGATCGAGTGGGCGACGGCGAGTCGGGCACGGCCGGGCGAGCACGTCTGCGGCGATCAGTCGATCGCCGTCGATATCGACAACGACCACGCACTCTTCGGTGTGCTGGACGGCCTCGGTCATGGCCCGGAGGCCGCCAGCGCCGCGCTCACCGCGATCGAGGCACTCGACGGGGCTCGTAGCGAACGCCTCGAGGTGCTCATCCAGCTGTGCCACCGGGTGCTGGAGGGCACCAGGGGTGCCGCGATAACCCTGGCGACGATCGATTTCCAGGCGTCGAAACTCACCTGGACCGGCATCGGCAACGTCAGCGCCCACTTGGTCGCCAAAAGCATCAGCGGCGCCCAGATCCGGTCCAGCGCCCGACTGGCCGGCGGCATCGTCGGCTACCGGATACCGGAAACCCGTCCCGCACAAACGGTTCCGATCCGCACCGGGGATCTCCTGGTCGTCAGCAGTGACGGGATCACCGAAGATCACCTCGACCACATCGACTTCGCCGCGTCGGCCAAAGACATCGCCGAGCAGATACTCACCAAGCACGCCAAGGAAAGTGACGACGCGATGGTTCTTGCCGCGCGGCACCGGGGCATTCCGACATGAGCAGTTCGGACGACTTCCACACCCAGTACCGGTCCGCGCTGAGCAGTTACCTGGACGCCCGCGACGAGGACGTCCTGGCACGGGGTTACGAACTCGGACGCCGGGCGCTGCAGGAACGAATCAGCATGCTCGACATCATCGAGCACACCTTCCAAATGCTCAACGACCTGTCCAGGACCGCTGCCGCCGAGCGCGCCCCCGCCCTGGAATTCCTGCTGCAGACACTGGCGCCGCTGGACGTCGCAACCCGCGGATTCCTGGACGGCACAAAGAAATTCGCGGCCGAGCGGGCCCGGGCAGAGGATCTGGCGGATCGTGACAAATTCCGCACCGCGCTGGTGAACTCACTACAGGAGGGGTTCTTCGTCGCCGACCAGGATGGTGCGGTGATCGAAGTGAACAACGCGTTCGCCGATATTCTCGGCTACGGCGCCGAAGGCCTGCCCTACCCGTGGCCGCAGCCCTGGCTGGTCGATCAGGAGGGCGTCTACCGGCACCAGCGGCGGCTACGCAGCGAAGGCAGCGCCCAGTACGAGATTCCGGTCCGCCACCCGAGCGGCCATCTCTTGTGGGTGGCAGTGAGCATCAACGCAGTCCGCAGCCCCGACGACGAGGGCGACGTCTACGTCGGCACGGTGCGTGACGTCACCGCCCAGCGCGCATTCGCCGCGCGCGAGGGTGCGGTGCTGCGACTGGCCACCTCGGTGGCCGTGGCCAAGAGTGTGGCCGAGGTGCTGCAGGTGACCCTCGAAGAGTGCCGCACCGCCGTCGACGTGCAGCGCGTGGTGGCGGTGTTGTGGCCCAGCGGCGATGGCGAGCCGACCGTCGAGGTCGCCGGCGAACCCGCTGAATCGAGCTGGCGCACAATGGATCCGGTCCTGCGGCAGACTTTCCTGGATGCCCGTCACCAATTGCCGCTGACGGCCAAGACGGTCGAGTGGCCGGACGCGCCGGGCAAGGCCCGCGGGTTGGTCGTCATGCTGTCCGGCACCGGGGATGTCGCGCTGTGGTTGGAGCTTCGTACGCCGCGCTGGGTCAGCGGGGAGGATCGGTTGCTGGTGACCGTTCTGATCGGCCATCTCAGTCTGGCCATTCAGCATGTCCGCCAGTTCGAGAATGCGCGGGTGACGTCGCTGACGCTGCAGCGGGCCATGCTGCCGCCGATGCAGCCGCCGCCGGGCTTCGCGGTGCGGTATGAACCGGCGGTCGAACCGCTGGAAATCAGCGGCGACTGGTACGACGTGATCGCGATCGACGACCGGCGCATCGGTATCGTCGTCGGTGACTGCGTGGGCCGCGGGTTGCCGGCGGCCGCGATCATGGGTCAGCTGCGCAGCTCGTCGCGGGCCTTGTTGCTCACCGGGGCCAAGCCGGCCGTGCTGCTCGAGCAGCTCGACGCGGCGGCGTCGCTGATTCCGGACGCCTACTGCACGACGGTGTTCCTGGCGATCTTAGACACCGAGTCCGGGGTGCTGGAGTACAGCAATGCCGGCCACATGCCCGCCGTGCTGGTCAAGCCCCGACCGGGGGCGGATTCGGAGACGACGCTGCTGACCAATGCCGGTTCGGTGCCACTTGCCGTGCGCCGCAACACAAGTCGTCCGCAGGCCGCCGAGGTGCTGCCGCCGGGATCGACGCTGATGTTGTTCACCGACGGCTTGGTGGAGCGCCGGCACGAGTCGATCGACGATGGCCTGGCCCGGGTCGCCGAAGTGCTGACCGACGCGGCTCAGTTGCCGGTCGACGCGGTGGCCGAAACGGTGCTGGACAAGCTGGCGCCGCAGGCCGGCTACGACGATGACGTCGCGATGGTGGTCTACCGGCACCAACTGGCGCCGCTGCGCATCGAAACCGATGCCACCGCAGCTCAGCTGGCGGCGGTGCGACGGCGGCTGCGTTCGTGGTTGCGGGCCGCCGAGGTCCCGGAGGAGCTGGCGGGCGACATCGTGCTGGTGGTCGGGGAGGCCTGCACCAACTGCGTCGAGCATGCCTATGCCGGGGAACCCGCCATGAAAATGCTGGTCGAGATGCGTGCCGACCACGGCGAGATCTGGGCGCGGATCGTCGACACCGGTCGTTGGAAACCCCCGGCGGCGAATCCGCGCACTGGCGGGCGTGGCCTGCCGCTGATGCGGGCGATGAGCGAGTCGATGGAAGTCGACCACGGCGTCGACGGCACCACGATCGAGGCCGTCTTCCGTTTGCCTGACCGATAGCGGGGTAATAGATCGTTGTGACTCATGTGTCGGTAGCCGTGGAGCCTGTCCTGCCCGCGGCACACGGTCCCCTGTCGACGGCGGTGTGCCGCGCGTTGACGGCGCCGGCCGCGCGCGAGCAGTCCGGCCGGATCAGTGCCGCGGTAGGTGACTCCGACCCGTACGGCCTTGACCTGCAGCTGGCGCTATACCTCTGCTACGAGCTGCACTACCGCGGTTTCGCGTCGGTGGACCCGGGTTGGGAGTGGAATCCCGCTCTGCTGGGTTTCCGGGCCGAATTGGAGCGGGTCTTCCTGGCCGGCGTGCGCCGCGACGTGGGACCCATCGGGCCCACCGACACGGCAGCCGCCGAGATGGACGCCCTGGCAATCGAACCCAAGAACGGCACGGGTCTGTCCTACTACCTGCGGGACAGCGGCACCTGGGAGCAGATGCGGGAGTACTTCGTCCACCGATCGCTGTACCACCTCAAGGAGGGCGACCCGCACGCCTTCGCCATTCCCCGGCTCACCGGTACCGCCAAGGCAGCCTTCGTCGCGGTGGAGTTCGACGAGTACGGAGCCGGCCGGGGTGCCCAGATGCACCAGCAGCTGTTCGCTGACCTACTGGAGGCGGCAGACCTGGATTCGACGTACCTGGGTTATCTGGATTCGGTGCCCGCGGAGGCGTTGGCGGTGGTGAACCTGATGTCGATGTTCGGGTTGCACCGCAGGCTGCGGGGTGCGGCGGTCGGTCATTTCGCGGCGACCGAAATCACGTCGCCGCCGGGGTCACGACGGATGGTCGACGCCCTGCACCGCATGCAGGCGCCCGCGGCGTGCGTCGAGTTCTACCGTGAGCACGTGGAGGCGGACGCCGTGCACGAGCACGTGGTGCGCCTCGACGTGGTGGGAGATCTGGTTTCTCGCGAACCGCAGTTGGACTGCGATGTCGTGTTCGGCATCCGCGCCAATGCGGCCGTGGAGAACCGTCTGGCAGATGTCATCATGGCGTCCTGGCAGCGGGGGGAATCGTCGCTGCGGCGGCCGCTCAGCTAGTCAGGTTCTTGACTTTGGTCGACCGGCATCTGCGATGGCTGGTATCGCACAGCGGATAGTCCTGGCTGCGCCGACAGGTGCAGACCGCCACCATGAAGCGGTCCGATTCCACGACATTGCCGTCGGGCATCTCGATTCGCACCGGACCGGAGACCAGTACCGGACCGTTGGGAATGACCTGCACTCGCGTGGTGCTCATGGCTTGTCTGCTCGAATGACCACGATTTCTTCCTCCCGATGGCCCGGGCGGATGAGCCCCAGTTCCTCGAGCCATTCTGCTCGTGCCGTCAGCACCGGTCCAAACGGAATGAGTTGACTGGCAACGACGTCGGCGTCCAACCCGGTGGCACGCAGCTGGTCGATCGACTGCTGCACACCGGCCAGCGCCGAGTGCACCAGGAGCAGAGATCCGCCGTTGCACAACAACTTTGACGCCGTTTCGCACAGCGGGTCCAGTACTTGCCGACCGTCGGGGCCGGCGTTCCACGCCCACGACGGACCGGCTGCTGCGGGGATACGGTCGGTGTCGTCGAGCGGAGGGGCGGGCACATACGGCGGATTGGAGACCACCACGTCGAACGGGGCGCAATCCAACGCGTCGACCCACGAGCCTTGGCGCACATCGACATCGGCTCCGACGCAGGAAGCGTTGCTGCGTGAATAGCGCACGGCCTGCGGACAGATGTCGAAGGCGGTGATGCTGGCACAACCCATCTGTGCCGCCGAAATCGCGACGTAACCCGATCCGGTACACAGGTCCAGCACCCGACGGCCCCGGATCAGACCCGTCCACCGCATGGTGTCCACGAGCAGGTGCGAGTCGTGCTGCGGCTGGTAAACCCGTTCGGCAATCGGAGTCGAATCCGAAGCTGGCAACGTGGCTGTCATGGCCAGATTAATGCCCGCAGACGATCGTGTTAAACCTGCTTTGCCAATGCCCGGTGCTATCGGGCGCGCGCCGGAGCCTGGGCAAGCTGCTTGATGACGGCTTTGCAGAACGCGGCGAGGTCCTTCGGTGAGCGACTGGTGATGATGTTTTTGTCCTCCACCACCTCTTCGTCGACCACCCGGGCACCCGCGTTGCGCAGATCGGTGCGGATGCTGCCATACGACGTCATCCGGCGGCCAGCAACCACGCCGGCTTCCACCAGCGTCCAGGGCCCGTGACAGATGGCGGCGACGGGCTTCCCGGAGTCGACGAAGTCCCGCACGAAGGTGACGGCATCTTTGTCGGCGCGTAGCTTGTCGGGATTGACCGTGCCGCCGGGCAGAATGAGTCCGTCGTACTCGTCGACCGATGCGTCCGAAACCTTGCGGTCGACCTTGATAGTGCCCGCCGGCTCCAGATCGTGGTTGCGGGCCTCGATTTCACCGTCTTCCAGCGACAACAGGTAAGTCTGGGCTCCGGCCTCCTGCAGCGCCTGGCGGGGTTGCTCGAATTCGACCTTCTCCACCCCGTCGGCGGCCAGAAACGCGATCCGCTTGCCGTCCAATTCATTTGACATGGTTTCCACTCCTTTACGGGTTGAGGATCACCTTGGTGCAGCTGTCCTGCTTGTGCTTGAAGATCTCGTAACCATGCGACGCCTGGTCGAGTTGCAGGTGGTGACTGATGATGACGGTCGGGTCGATATCGCCCTTGCGGATGCGTTCCAGCAACGGTCGCATATACCTGTGCACGTGGCACTGACCCGCCTTGATGGTCAACGATCGGTTCATGACCGCGCCGATGGGGAACTTGTCGATCAACCCGCCGTAGACGCCGACGATCGAGATCGTTCCACCGTTGCGGCAACTCATGGCCGCCTCTCGAAGTGCGTGTGGCCGTTCGGTTTCCAGCCGCGCGGCCTGTTTCAACCGGTCATAGGCGTCGACCAGAGTCGATCCGTTGCGGGCCTCCGACCCGACGGCGTCGATGCAGTGGTCCGGTCCGCGGCCGGCCGTCATGTCCTGTAGCTCATCGAGTACCGACGTCTCAGCGAAGTTGAGCGTCGTGGCTCCCAATTTCTGCGCCAGTTCAAGCCGGTACGGAACCTGGTCTATGGCAATGACTTTCGAAGCGCCCAGCAACAGGGCGCTGACCATGGCGAATAAACCCACCGGGCCGGCGCCCCATACGGCCACCACATCACCCGGCTGGATGTCGCACATCTCGGCGCCCATGTACCCGGTCGGCAGGATGTCGGAGAGGAAGAGCACCTGATCGTCGGTCAGATCGTCCTCGACCTTCAACGGGCCGACATCGGCGAACGGCACCCGCACGTATTCGGCTTGCCCACCGGCGAACCCGCCCATCATGTGGGAGTAGCCGAAGATACCTGCGGGCGAATGCCCCAGCAACTTCTCTGCCATCCCAGCATTGGGATTGGAGTTCTCGCATAGCGAGTACAGGTCGCGGCTGCACGCCGAACATGCCCCGCATGCGATCGGAAAGGGGACCACCACCCGGTCACCGACCGTGAGGTTGCCGACATTCTTTCCGATTTCGACGACTTCGCCCATGAATTCGTGTCCGAGCACGTCGCCGTGCTTGACGGTGGGGATGTATCCGTCGTAGAGGTGCAGGTCCGACCCGCAGATGGCGGTCGAGGTCACCCTAATGATGGCATCGCGGTCGTTGAGGATCTTCGGGTCCGGAACCGTTTGCACCTCAACGCTATTACGCCCGGCCCACACTGTTGCTTTCATGCTTGACTTCCTTGGTTGGCGGGTTGGGCGTTCTGCTGGTGCATCTGCTGGAAGGAGACCGTCCCGCCGGGCGATCCGTCCGAGCGCGTCACCTGGCCCGTTTCGATGATCTGTTTGAATCGACGGAGATCGTCGTTGACCTGCTGTTGAGGTGACTCACCGAGTAGCGCGGCCGCCGCCTTGGCCAGACCGCCACCCGGCAGTTGATAGCCGATGGTGACTCGGACTTCGGTACCCTTGCCGGAGCCGTCGGGGGTGAAGTCGACACAGCCGCTGTTGTCAATTCCCGAGCCGGGCAACGACTGCCACGATATCCGCTTGCCGGGCACGTCGTCGACGATCCGCGCGTCCCATCGAATGGGTTGCCCCACCGGAGCGTTCGCGACCCAGTGGGAGCGGCCGTCGGCATCGATGGTGACCGACTGCAGGTGATGCATGAAGCTGGGCAGGTTTTCCAAGTCCCGCCAAAAGTTGTAAACCTCGTCGGGAGAACGCAGTACGGTAACAGCGGCGCGCAGCGATTCATGATGTTGTCCGCCCGCATGGCGCGGGCTTTGACCGCCGGTGGTACTCAGAGCGGCGTACAGATCGAGGCCGCCGATCACCGTGAGGGCGGCGAGGGCGATGCTGCCTCTGGTGCGGCGACCGGGCCCACGCCGGGCTACGCCGGCAGCCAGCACTGCGACGTCAAGTACGTCGCCGGCCACCCGCGTCCACACCAGCTTTTCGGAACCCAGCAAAAGCGCTGCGCCGTGGCCACATTCGCGAACACCCAGCGCCTGGATGATCTTCCGAGCCCGCGGTGTCTCGTCGACACCGGCGAGGTCCGCCACTCTGCTTGGTGCCAATATCTCCGACAAACCAAGCCCAAAACTGGCTACGCCAAGGCCTTTCACCAATGCCACGGTCCTGCTAGCGGACTCATTCATTACCAACACCCCTCGTTCAGACCCGGTAGCGGATCCGACCCGCTCGTGTTACGGCAGCCATACCCGGGCTCTGGCCAGCCAAACCTGCCTAGGTCGAGGCTGCGCGCAACGACTCCAGCAGTGGTTCGGCGGCTTCCTCGAGGAATTGCTGCTGTGTGTCGCCGCCGATTTGGATGAGCGCGACGTCGCTGAAACCGCCTTCCCAGAACGGCTTGACTGCTTCGACGATGGCGTCCAGGTCCGGGCCGCACGGAATGCTCTCGGCGACATCTTCGGGCCGGACGAATTGCGTCGCGCCGGCGAAACCCGCGGGTGTCGGCAGGTCGGCGTTGACGGCCCAGCCGCCGGCAAACCACCGGAACTGGTCGTGTGCGCGCTTGATGGCGGTGTCGCGATCGGGATCCCAGCAGATTGGGATCTGGCCGATGACCCGCCCGGCCCCGGGCCACCCGCCGCTCTGCCGCGCCACATGCCACGCGTCGACCAGTTCGCTGTCGGGCTGCACCGCCACCAAGTGGTCGGCGAGTTTGCCCAGCTTGTCCACGCCCCTGGCACCCGCGAGCGCTACCGCGATGCCGGGCAGCACGTCGGGCACATCCCACAATCGCGCCGAATCCACTTGGAAGTAGTCACCCTTCCAGTCGACCAAGTCCCCGCTGAACAATTCGCGGATGATCTTGATGGCTTCGCGCAGCATGTCCTGCCGTCGCTCGACGGTCGGCCAACCTTTGCCGACCACATGCTCGTTGAGGTTTTCACCGCTGCCCAGACCGAGGGTGAACCGCCCGTCGGCGAGGATCTGAACGGTGGCGGCTTGTTGCGCGACGATCGCCGGGTGATACCGCATCGTCGGGCAGGTCACGTACGAGTAGAGATCTACGTTTTCCGTGGCGTGTGCCACGGCGCCGAGCACCGCCCACGCATTGGGCGCATGGCCCTGGGTAGCAAGCCACGGTGAGAAATGGTCGCTGCATACTTCGAAGTCGAACCCACGCTGTTCGGCCGAAACGGCATCGCGCACAAGCTCTTTCGGACCGCATTGCTCTGTCATCAAGGTATAGCCGAACCGTGCCATACCTAAGCGGGTACCCCGGCCCACCGAGTGCAAACGGTGCCGGTCAGAAGGGTGGTGG
>NZ_JCALDR010000007.1:0-236957 GCF_059812965.1 Mycobacterium sp. NGS29 | reverse complement strand
ACGACGGGCCATTTCCAGCACCATTCGCGCACCCATGGAACTGCCGACGACGTCGATGTCCCCCAGCTCGTGCGCGGCGATGAAGGCCTGCACCGCATCGGTCAGCGACGCGATGGTCGTCTCCCCCGCCAGCGGTGGGCTGTCGCCGAATCCGGGCAGGTCCAACGCGATGACCTCGCGTTGCACCGACAGCTGCGGAAGCACGGATTCCCAGTTGCGCCAACTGGATCCGAGGCCGTGGACCAGCAGCAGCGGTTGCCCTGACCCGCGGCGCACGAAGTTCATCGTCGATCCGTCGATCGTCATGGTCGCCTCCCCTCGACCCGTCTGGCGTACCCCGCCCCGGGCCGTTCAACCCGAGTCGATGATCTGCATGACGCCACCGGACGCCCCGGCGACGAACAATCGGCCGGTGGCCGCGTCGACGGCCAGGCTGTACGGATTCTGCACAGTCGGAAATCGTTGCACCACAACGGGGTTCGTTGTGCTCATGTCGTAGCCGACGACTTCGTTGGTGCCCGACGACGCCACCCAGAGTCGGTCCCGCGACCAGTCGTAGGCGATCCCGTAGGGGCCGCCGGGTTGGTCGATGCCGGCCACCTGGCGCGGCGTCGGCAGCGGGGTGAATACCCGGATTGCGTTGCCGCGGGTATCGGTCGCGATCATGCGTCCATGCCGGTCGGCGACCAGGTGAGTCGGTCCGGCACCGGCCGGGGTGGATCCGGCGATGGTCAGCCGGTCGGCGTCGTAGACGGTGAGGTCGTTCTTGCGCACGTCCAGCACCCCGACCGCGGTGCCGACCGCGGCAGCGCCGGCCGGTTGGACGCTGTCGGTGAAGACTTTCACGATCTGCTCACCACGCAGGACCGCGATCGTCCCGCCCAGTTCGTTGGCGACGAAGACGGTCCCATTGGCCGCCGCGGTGGCATCGTGTGGTTCGGTCCCGGTGCGGATCGGCGCGTGCGCCGGCCCCAGCGGCAGGTCGACGCGGACCAACGCGTCGGCCGACTCGACCGGCACCAGCACCGGACCGCCCGCGGCCGCCAACTGGAGATGACGAACTCTGCCCGGCAACGGAATTCGGCCGGTGATCTCGCCGGAGTCCGCGTTGAGCAGCACCAGCTGGTTCGGATCGCTGGTGGCTACCGCGACGGTGCGCGTCGAAGCGTCCACCACGATGCCCTCGGCGGTGCGCCCCACCGGGATCGTGCGACCGATGGGCGTATCCGCGGCGACCGGGGGTGCGCGCAGCGGTTCGGCTGCGGTCGGCAGCTTTGCAGCCGGCGGCCGGCTGCCTTCGGTGGGGACCCCGGCCGGCAGGAGGCCGGTGGTGGTCATGCCCGTGGACGGCGGGGCGACGCTGCTGTGCCCGCAAGCCGCCACCATGAGCAAAGCCAAACCGGCGCAAAGCTTTCGGATCACCTGCGGGTAGTACCCGCTGCCGGGCGGACCAACACGGCCTGCCGGCCTGGGCACTACCCAGCAGAGCGTGTACCATTTGGTACATGTTTACCGAACACAGTGTCGAGATCGATGCGTCCCCGGAAATCGTCTGGGACGTGTTCAGCGACGTCGAACGCTGGCCCGACTGGACCGATTCGGTGACCTCCCTGGTCGGGCTGGACGGACCTGGCCTCGCGGTCGGCAGCCGGTTTGCGATCAAACAACCGCGGATGACCAAACTCGTCTGGCAGGTGACTGAAATCGATCCCGGCGTGTCCTGGACCTGGGAGCAACGCGCCCCCGGCGCGCTCGCCGCCGCTCGCCATGACGTCGTCCCCCGACCCGGCGGCGGCACCCTGGTGCGCCAGCAGATCGATCAGCGAGGTGTGTTCGGCGCCTTGGTCGGCCGCTTGATGGCCGATCTGACCAGGCGCTATCTCGATATGGAGGCCACCGGCCTCAAACGTCGGGCCGAGGAGCGCAGCCGCGCGCATGGCCCGCACGCCTGACCTGCACCGGCGCGGCGAGCTACTGGACGCGCTGGTCGAGGAATTCGCGGCACACGGAGTTGGTGACCGGTCCCTGCGCGACGTCGCCGCAGCCGTCGGCACCAGTCATCGAATGTTGCTGCACCACTTCGGTTCTCGGGAAAATATGCTGGTCTGCGTGGTCGAGGAGGTGGAACGGCGGCAAAAGGGCGTGCTGCCGGGTCTGCCGACAAGCAGTCCCGCCGCGGGTTTCGCGGCGATGTGGGCCGACGTTCGCCGGCCCGAGCTACGACGGCTGGAACGCTTGTTCTTCGAGTGCTACTCGCGTGCCGCCCAGGGCGAAAAGCCTTTCGCGCCAATGATTCCCGACGCGGTACACGGCTGGCTGACCGAGGTGGACCCGGCTGCCGAGCAGCCCGCCATGGCCCGTCTCGGTCTGGCCGTCATCCGCGGCTTGTTGCTGGATCTCGTCGCCACCGACGACGAAGACGGCGTCGACGCGGCCGCGCAGGCCTTCGGGGACCTGCTCAGCCGGCTGCCCTGAGGGCGCGGCGGGCGTCTTTGCCCCTGCCCTTGCCCGCGCCGCCCTTGCCCACGCCGAGGAACTGGTACTCCTCCGGTTTCACCGACCGGGTGGCCCGCCAATACTGCCAGGTGTAACCGCCCCACAACACGGTGTTCTTGCCGTGCTCATCCAGATACCAGCTGGCGCAACCTCCGGTGTTCCACACCGAGTGGGTCAGCTTCTCCTGCAGCTCGTCGTTGAACCGGTCCTGCGCTTCCCGAGTGGGGGCCAGCGCCTGGGCACCCTTCTTGTCGCAGGTGGCGATTGCATCGGCCACGTAGCGGATCTGCGACTCGATCATGAAGACCACCGAGTTGTGGCCCAGCCCGGTGTTGGGGCCCAGCAGGAAGAACAGGTTCGGCACGTCGGCGACGGTCACGCCGCGATGCGCGCCGATCCCCTCGCGGTTCCACCGGTCCACCAGATCCTCCCCATGCTGACCCTTGATGTCGACGTAGGTGTAGGAGTCGGTGACGTGAAAGCCGGTGGCGTACACAATCACGTCTACTTTTCGTTCCCGGCCGTCTTCGGTGACGATCCCGTCGGGAGTGATGCGCGCGATTCCCTCGGTGATCACTTCGGCGTTCGGGCTGGACAGCGCGGCGTAGTAGGTGGACGAATTCAGGATGCGCTTGCACCCGATGCGGTAGTTCGGGATCAGTTTGCGGCGCAGTTCGCGGTCGCGCACCGATCGGAAGACGTTCCATTTGCAGTACGCCTCAATGAATTTCAGCACATTGGGCCGCTTGGTCATCCCGATCGCCAGCGACTCCTGTCCCCAGTAGATGGCCAGGCGCACCAGCGCGCGCAGCCCCGGCACATTCTGCATCGCGGCGCGCAACGCCTTCGGAATTTCTGGGTTGGAGCGCGGCACCACCCACGGTGGGGTGCGCTGGTAGAGCTGAAGTTCGGCGACGTCCCCGACGATCTCGGGCACGATCTGGATCGCGCTGGCGCCGGTGCCGATGATCGCGACCCGCTTGCCGGTGATGTCGACGCTGTGATCCCACTCCGCGGAATGGAAAGAGGCGCCGATGAATTCGTCGCGGCCGTCGATGTTGGGGAAGGACGGGATGTGCAGCGCGCCGGCCCCCGACACCAGGAACTGCGCAACGTATTCCCGCCCGTCGGCGGTGAAGACATGCCAGCGGTACTCGTCGTCGTCCCAGTGGCCGCGGTCGACCAGCGCGTTGAACTCGATGTGGCGACGCAGTCCGTACTTCTCGGTGACGCCCTTGAGGTAGTCCAGGATCTCGGGCTGGAAGGAGAACGGGTTCTTCCAGTCCGGCTTGGGTTCGAAGGAGAACGAGTACAGGTGCGACGGGATGTCGCAGGCGCAGCCGGGGTAAGTGTTGTCCCGCCAGGTGCCACCGATGTCGTCGGCCTTCTCCAGGATCACGAAATCCACGCCTTGCTTTTGCAGCGCGATCGCCATGCCCAGCCCGGAGAAGCCGGTGCCGATGATGACGACACGGGTGTGCACGGGCGGCTTGTCGGACTTGGGTTTGCCGGATTCGTCTACTGCCGGGGTCACGACGTCGGTCATGGTTATTGATCTTTCCTGTTGTGGTCTGCCCGAAACCAGCCGGATCGACTCGGTCAACGGCGAACCGCAGATACCCAGTACCCGGGGTATCGGGTATTTCGAGTCTTGTCGATTGCTACCGCGATGTCAACGTCGGCGCGAGCCGGCTCACGGAAGGGCCGCGGGCAGTGCCGCGTGTATTGGCTGGTCGGGGTCCATCGCGATGCCCATGGTTTCGGCGGTGCCCACGATGATGCCCATCATGATGGTGGTCAATTGCGCGACGAACTGCTCGCGCGTCATCGACCGCGGGCTGTCCGGCTCGGGACCCAGCCACCATTCGGTGGCCGACGCCGCGCAACCGAACGCGGAGAACGCGGCGAGTTCCATCGCCGCCTTATTGAGTTCCATGTCCCGCAGTTCGTCGTTGAACATCTCGGCGATGGTCAGCGTGATCTCGCGGCCTTCGTTGAGGGTGCGCACCGTCGCCTTCGATTGCGCGCTGGAACCGCCTTGGATGAACACCCGCATCACGTTGGGGTGCTGGTCGAGCAGGCTGACGAACTCCTCGACGGCGCGGTGGATGACCTGTCGCGCCGAGTCGGTGGCCAGGTTGATGGACGGGAAGATCGCCGCCCAGAGCATGTCGCGCAGGCGCTCACCGATGGCCAGGAAGAGGTCGGACTTGTCGGCGAAATGCCGGTAGATCTTCGGCTTGGCGGTGCCGGCCTCCTCGGCGATCTCCCGCACGCTGAGCTCGGGGCCCAGGCGGTCGATGGCGCGGAAGGCCGCCTCGACGATTTCGCTGCGCACCTTCTTGCGGTGTTCGCGCCAACGCTCGCTGCGCGCGTCGACTTTCACCGCCGGCTTCGGGCCGGGGTGCGGCAACGATGGTCGAGGCACTCTCACCACGTCCAGCACTTTACCGCGTGGCCTCGGTTGACCTGGGCAGACTCGACGTTCCCGCCGCCGAGCGTGCACCGGGCGACGGGACACACCGGCATTACGTCGTGAACCGCACGCTCCGCGCCGGCGTCACAACATGCAACTGACGCAACCCTCCACCTCAGTGCCTTCCAGCGCCATCTGCCGCAGCCGGATGTAATACAGCGTCTTGATGCCTTTACGCCAGGCGTAGATCTGCGCCTTGTTCACATCACGCGTGGTGGCGGTGTCCTTGAAGAACAGCGTCAGCGACAATCCCTGGTCCACGTGCTGGGTGGCCGCGGCGTAGGTGTCGATGATCTTCTCGTAGCCGATCTCATACGCGTCCTGGTAATACTCCAAGTTGTCGTTGGTCATGTACGGCGCCGGGTAGTAGACGCGGCCGATCTTGCCTTCCTTGCGGATCTCCACCCGCGACACGATCGGGTGGATCGACGACGTCGAGTGGTTGATGTAGGAGATCGAGCCGGTGGGCGGGACGGCCTGCAGGTTCTGGTTGTAGATGCCGTGCTGCTGCACCGACTCCTTGAGCCGTTTCCAGTCGTCCTGGTTGGGAATGCGGATGCCGGCGTCGGCGAAGAGCTGGCGCACCTTCTCGGTCTGCGGCTCCCACACCTGCTCGGTGTACTTGTCGAAGAACTCGCCCGAGGCGTACTTGGACTTCTCGAATCCCTTGAAGTGCGTTCCACGTTCGATCGCAATCCGGTTCGAGGCCCGTAGCGCGTGGTAGAGCACCGAATAGAAGTAGATGTTGGTGAAGTCGATGCCTTCTTCGGAGCCGTAGTAGATGCCCTCCCGCGCCAGGTACCCGTGCAGGTTCATCTGCCCCAGCCCGATCGCGTGCGAGTCGTTGTTGCCCTGCTCGATGGACGGCACCGAGGTGATATGGGTCTGGTCGCTCACCGCGGTCAACGCCCGGATCGACACCTCGATGGTTTGGGCGAAGTCCGGCGAGTCCATCGTCTTGGCGATGTTCAACGAACCTAGGTTGCACGAAATGTCCTTGCCCACATGGGCATACGACAGATCTTCGTTGAACAGCGACGGCGTGGAGACCTGCAGGATCTCCGAGCACAGGTTCGAGTGCGTGATCTTGCCCTCGATGGGGTTGGCGCGATTCACGGTGTCCTCGAACATGATGTACGGGTAGCCGGACTCAAACTGCAATTCGGCCAGCGTCTGGAAGAACTCGCGCGCCTTGATCTTGGTCTTGCGGATGCGGGCGTCGTCGACCATCTCGTAGTACTTCTCGGTCACCGAGATGTCGGCGAACGCCTGCCCGTAGACCCGTTCGACGTCATACGGCGAGAACAGGTACATGTCCTCGTTTTTCTTGGCCAGCTCGAAGGTGATGTCGGGGATCACCACGCCCAGGCTGAGCGTCTTGATCCGGATCTTCTCGTCGGCGTTCTCCCGCTTGGTGTCCAGGAAGCGGTAGATGTCGGGGTGGTGCGCGTTGAGGTACACCGCGCCGGCACCCTGACGCGCACCCAACTGGTTCGCGTAGGAGAAGGAGTCCTCCAGCAGCTTCATGATCGGGATGACACCCGAGGACTGGTTCTCGATGTTCTTGATCGGAGCGCCGTGTTCGCGAATGTTGGTCAGCAACAACGCGACTCCGCCGCCACGCTTGGACAACTGCAGCGCGGAGTTGATGGAGCGCCCAATGGACTCCATGTTGTCTTCGATGCGAAGAAGGAAGCAGTTGTGCACGACGGTGCCGCGGATCGTGTAGGTGTGCGTGTCCTCGACATGCAGGTTGTAGACCTTCGCGGGAACGTCCTTGGTCTGCCGTACATGGCGGATTCCGTACACGTGCCGCCCGAGCACAACCTGATAAGTCGTGCGGGACGTCCCTTTCTGGCCGACATAGTTATACAGATTCTTGCCGACGTCGAAGATGAAGTCCTCGTTGGTGCCGGGCAGTCCGGGCACAAACACCTGACCGGTCACATTGCCCGACTGGTTGACGTACTGGCGGACCCTGGACATGATCCCGTTTCGGCGCAGCAGCAGCTGCACCTGATCGACCAGATTCGGATTGACCAGGTCGAGCACCATGCCGCCCTGGGTGCTGCACCCGTCACCGCGGAACAACCCAGCCAGCAATCCACGTTGAAACTCTTCGTCTGCCGTTAAAACGTCGTGGGACAACTGCTTCAGGTGATATCCCGTGCCAACCAGCGAAAGGAACAGCGCCGCAATCACTTTGCTATTGCAGATCATCCGCACCGACTGATCCGACAAGCTCTGATGGACGGCAAGATCCGTGGCGAACACCCGCTTGAAAGCCACCGCGAGCTGTTGCTGGTATTCGAGCTCGTGCGTGCCGATGGTGAAGTGGATGCCATTGGGAAGCCGTCCTGCGGGACCCGATCGCTTGGAGATGTGGCCTTCGGCGACATACCAACCGAGCAGCAGGCCAAGTTCGTAGGACTCTTCAACGTAGCGATTCACCGAAACGAATCGCATGTGATGACGTTGCTTGTTGCGATGCTTCTTATCGGTGTTGACCTTGCGGATCAGACCGTCGACTTCTTCGTATTCGCCCTCGCCGACGTACTCCATCAAGTCATAGGTCCGTCGCGGCCGTCCCTCCAGCGGAGCTGCCGTCACGATGAAATCGGTGGGATGAATGTCTTTGGCGGCCAACCAGACAAATCCGTTGAACGGGTCCGCACCGTCGCCGTCAATGAGTGTCTGCACATCGCGCGAAGTCCACACCAGAATCGGATGCTCCGGCGTGCACATGATTGGTTCTTTATGCCCGAAGTGTGAGATCGAGATCAACGCCTGGTCATTCGGATTCTCGATAAGAGACTCGACGACGGAGAAGGACCCGTCGTGGGACAGCACCCGATCGCCTGCCCGCAGCATCTCGATGGCGCGTGGACCGTCGGGCGTATCCACTGGTGTTCCGGCGGGAAAGCACGACACCGGCTCTCCGCGTTGCTTTTTCCCTGAATTCAGGAACGTCGGTGTGGCCGGTTGGAACCGTCCGTCGATGATCTCGTCGACCAGCTTCTCGGCCAGCGCGGTGTCACCCGCGGCCAGGGTCAGCGACACCATCACCACGCGGTCCTCGAAACGCTCCAGGTAGCGCTTCCCGTCGAAGGTCTTCAGCGTGTAGGACGTGTAGTACTTGAATGCACCCAGGAACGTCGGGAAGCGGAACTTCTTAGCGTAGGCGCGGTCCAGCAGTGTCTTGACGAAGTTGCGCGAATACTGGTCGAGAACCTCACGCTCGTAATAGTTCTCGCGAATCAGGTAGTCAAGTTTCTCGTCCTGGTTATGGAAGAAAACGGTGTTCTGGTTGACGTGCTCCAGAAAGTACTGGCGCGCCGCCAGGATGTCCTTATCGAACTGAATCTTGCCGTCGGCGTCGTACAGATTCAACATCGCGTTGAGCGCGTGGTAATCCGTTTCGTTGATCTGCGACGCGTGCGGGCCGGCGGTTACAGGCTCTGCAGTGACGGTTGGTGGCACGTCTGTTCCTTCCAGAATTGAGCCAGGCCCGCGCGGACGGCGTCGACGTCGTCCTGGGTGCCCATGAGTTCGAAGCGGTACAGGTACGGAACGCCACACTTGCGGGACACCACATTGCCGGCGTAGGCGAATTCCATACCGAAGTTGTTGTTGCCCGCGGCGATGACGCCGCGGATCAGGGAGCGGTTGTGCTCGTTGTTCAGAAACGCAATGACCTGCTTGGGGACGTAGCCGCCGTCGTTGATGTCCGGCGTGGCCCGGCCCCCGCCGTAGGTCGGCAGCACCAGCACATACGGGTCGTCGACCTCTATGCGTCCATGCAGCGGGATTCGCGTGGCGGGAACACCCAGCTTCTGCACGAAGCGGTGGGTGTTCTCCGACACGGAGGAGAAATACACCAGGTTGCGCCCCGCGACATCCATGAGAACCGCAACCCTTCCTACTCGACGGTCTATCGCTACGCGCTCATGGCCGATTCGGCGAGCGCCTTGATGCGGTCGGGCCGGAAACCGGACCAGTGCGTGTTGTCCGCCACGACGACGGGCGCCTGCAGGTAGCCCAGCGCCATCACGTAGTCGCGGGCCTCGGTGTCCAGGCTGATGTCGACCTTCTCGTAGGCGATGCCTTGCTTGTCCAGCGCCTTATAGGTGGCGACGCACTGCACGCATGCCGGCTTGCTGTAAACGGTGATGCTCATGGGCGTACCGCTCCTTTGCGGAAGTGGGAAGTAATCGGGACTGGCAACGACGTTGGTGGCACTTCGGCACTATGTATAGCGCCCCGGTAGGCCCCCAGATTCCCGTGTTGCGAACTCCGGGTCGAATGACCCGCGGACGCCGATTCCGGGAAGTTCAACGTGCCCTCACTCGCTGGTCGGGACCCGCTGAACCTGGGATCTGCCGGTCCTCGGAACACTACACCTAGGGGGTCACTCGACGAAGAGATACAAGATGTTCGAAACAACATTCTTGAAATTCGCAGGTCGTAAGCCTGAGTCGGGCGTGTCGTCGGCGTGTCGCAAATCACAACTTCTGCGGCCGGTGTAGAGAGCTGGCACATGCACAGAGGTATATCAGTGGCCACCGACAACTAGGGGCCGCCAGCTCCGCAGCCACTGCGTCAGCAAAGCCGCCGACGCAGCCCGCCGACGGCTTTGACTAGAGCGTTTGTCGAATCAGCTGACTTCGGCAGCGAGCTTGCCCACCACGTCGGAGACGCCGGCCGACAGCTCCGCGTTCGCGGCCGGCGGGTTGCCGCCCAGGGTTTTGAAGGGCACCGAGAGTTTGATCGTCTCCACGACGCGCGCCCCGGCGATACCGAACGACTTGCGGGTCTCGTCGTGTGCCCACACCCCGCCGTACTGGCCCAGCGACCCGCCGATCACCGCCAGCGGCTTGCCCTTCAATGCACCGTTGCCGAACGGCCGGGACAACCAGTCGATCGCGTTCTTCAGGACCGCGGGAATGGAACCGTTGTATTCCGGGGTCACCACCAGCGCAGCATCGGCCTCGCCGGCGGCGGCGCGCAGCGCAGCGACCGCCGGGTGTTCCTCGCCCGCCGCGCCCATCACGGGGTCGATGTCCTCGTTGTAGAACGGCACGTCGGCCAACCCGTCGAACACGGTGACGGTGACGCCCGCGGGGGCCACCTGCGCGGCCAACGTTGCGATCTGGCGGTTGATTGATTCCGCGCGCAAGCTGCCGACCAGGGTCAAGATCTTGATCTCTGCCACTTCGTCGTCTCCTTCGCTGACTGGTCTACATCCTTGCACGAGATAAACGGACTTTAGTCCGATTTATTCCCGACGCGCTAGCATTGCAACGGTGACCGGTATCGAGGTGCTGGGCGATGTGCCGGAGGCAGCCCTCCAACAGCCGCAGCAGGAGCGCAGCGACGCCGCACGCAACCGCGCGCTGCTGCTCGCGGCGGCGCGCCAACTGGTCCGGGAACGGGGTGCCGACGCGGTCACCATGGACGACGTTGCCGCTGCGGCCGGCGTCGGGAAGGGCACGGTGTTCCGGCGCTTCGGCAACCGGGCCGGCCTGATGATGGTGCTGCTCGACGAGGACGAGAAGGCCAGCCAGCAGGCTTTCCTGTTCGGACCTCCGCCGCTGGGACCCGATGCGCCGCCGTTGGAACGGCTGATCGCCTTCGGCCGGGAACGGATCTGCTTCGTCCACACCCATCACGAGTTGCTGTCGGCCGCCAACCGCGACCCCCACACCCGCCGGGTGGGTGCGGCGGCGGTGCAGCGCCGGCACGTCCAGGTATTGCTGGAGGCAGCACACACCAGCGGTGACCTCAACGCTCAGACCGACGCCCTACTGGCCCTGCTCGCCGTCGATTACGTCGAACATCAGCTCACCGCCGGCGGCCACACCGAGCAGACCTTGGGTGACGCATGGGCGAGTCTGGCCGCCAAGCTGTGCGGGCGGTGACCGGTCGAGGATGCCTGCGCGTTGGGTCCTGCATGTAGACCTCGACCAGTTCCTGGCCTCGGTCGAGTTGCGTCGTCACCCCGGGCTGGTGGGGCTGCCGGTGATCGTCGGCGGCAGTGGCGACCCGACCGAACCACGCAAGGTGGTCACCTGCGCCTCCTATGAGGCGCGCGAATTCGGCGTGCACGCGGGCATGCCGCTGCGCGCCGCGGCCCGGCGCTGCCCGGACGCCACCTTTCTCCCGTCGGATCCCGCCGCATACGACGAGGCGTCCGATCAGGTGATGGGTTTGCTGCGGGATCTGGGACATCCCGTGGAGGTATGGGGCTGGGACGAGGCCTACGTGGGTCTGAACCCGGCTTGCGACCCCGATGCGGTGGCCGCGCAGATTCGCGGCGTCATCCTGGCCGAGACCGGGTTGTCGTGCTCGGTCGGCATCAGCGACAACAAGCAACGCGCCAAAATCGCCACCGGCTTCGCCAAGCCGGCCGGGATTTTCACGGTGGTCGACGACAATTGGATGACGTTGATGGCCGACCGTCCCGTCGACGCGCTCTGGGGGGTTGGCCCAAAGACTGCGAAAAAGCTTGCCGCCCTCGGGATTACGTCGGTACGGCAGCTGGCTCACAGCGACGGTGAGTTGCTGGCGTCGACCTTCGGGCCGCGCACCGGTCTGGGGCTGCTGCTGCTGGCCAAGGGCGGCGGCGATACCGAGGTCAGCGCAGAACCCTGGGTGCCGCGCTCACGCAGTCATGTGGTCACTTTCCCGCAGGACCTCACCGAGCGGTCCGAAATGGACTCGGCGATAACGGAATTGGCCCGGCAAACGCTCCACGACGTGGTCGCCGAGTCGCGCGTCGTGACACGTGTCGCGGTCACGGTGCGTACCTCGACGTTCTACACCCGCACCAAGATCCGCAAGCTCGATCAGCCCGGCACGGACGCCGACGCGATCATCGCGGCCGCGCTGCGCGTCCTGGACCTGTTCGAACTGGACCGCCCGGTCCGACTGCTCGGGGTGCGTCTGGAACTCGACATGCCGCCGGACTAAAGACCCCGGGTCGGCGGGCCCGGCCGCAGCGCGCGGGTGAAGATGCCGTTGACCTGGCGCATCGCCACGCTGTAGGGCCACCACGCGAGCCGTTTGAACGCATACAGCGCCCGGATGTCCGGCGAGGTGTAGATCAGGTAGCGGTTCTTAGCCACGCCGGCCAGGATTTTCTCGGCGGCCCGCTCCGGGGACACGGCGTGCCCACTGAACCGGTCGACCCAGCGCGCGACCTGCGGGTCGTCGCGATCCACGCCGGCGATCTCAACCGTGTTGACCAGCGGCGTCTGTACAGCACCGGGCACCACGACGTTCACCCCGATGCGATGCTTGGCCAGGTCGAATCGCAGCACTTCGGACAATCCGCGCAGCCCGTACTTACTGGCGCTGTAGGCCGCGTGCCACGGCAGTGCGACGATCCCGGCCGCCGATGACACGTTCACCACGTGCCCGCCCCGACCGGCCGCGACCATCTGTGGAACGAACGACTCGATGACGTGGATCGGCCCCATCAGATTGATCGCGATCAGCTTGCTCCACTGGTCGTGCGTGAGCCGGTCCACGGTCCCCCACGCCGAGATTCCGGCGATGTTGAACACCGCGTCCATGCTGCCGTGCGTGGTGTGGATGTCGACGGAGAAGGCGGCCACCTGGTCATAGTCGGAAATGTCCAGCACCCGGTACGCCGGGACCTGTGCCCCGAGGGCCCGGGCATCGGCGACCGTGCGGGCCAGGCCGTCCGCGTCGCGATCGGTCAGGAACAGCTCTGCGCCGTGCGCGGCCAGCCGTAGTGCGCAGGCGCGTCCGATCCCGCTGGCCGCACCCGTGACAAAACACCGTTTTCCCGCGAAATAATCTCCGGAATCGCCCATGGACGTGACCCTACCGGCGGTCCTGGCGACTACCGCGCTGGTCCGCCCCACAGCGCGTTGAGCCACAACTGCTCGAGCACCCGGACACGTCGCTCAACGTCATTGTCGTGCCCGGCCAGGATCGGGTCTCCGGTCAGTACCAGCGCGGTGGTCCCTGCCAGGGTGCGGATCAGCGTCGGAAGGTCGTCGCTGATGGGCTGCGCAGTCCCGGCTTTCACCTCCGCGTCGACGACGGCGACGATCTGACGAAGCACCATCTCGAACTGCTTGTCGAGAATTTCGCGGATCTCGACGTCGTTCTGGCGCGCCGCATTACATGCAGTCATCACCGGGTCGTTGTTCGCGTAAACCACTGCGGCGCTGCCGACCATCCGGGTGGCGAACTGCTCCGGGGACTCGCCGGGCTGGCGCGGCGCGAAATACTGGGTGAGCTCCTCGAGTTCTTCGGCGGCCTCGGCCAGGATCTGCGCCAGCACCGAATATTTGGAATCGAAATAGAAGTAGAAACCCGAGCGGGCCACGCCCGCCCGCAGGCTGATGGTGCTGACCGAGAGTTCGGAGAACGGCCTCTCCTGGAGCAGGTCGCGGACCGCCTGCATGATCGCCACCCGGTGCTTGTCGCCGCGCCGGCGCAGGACGGGGCCGGCGTCGTCCTGACCGGCTGCGTTGCTATTCACTGTCGATCACCACTCGACCATTGCATCATGCCGCCCCGAAGAAAAACTTGACAGGCGTCAACTTCATCCCGAAATATAGACGACAGTGACGGCCGCCACAGCCGGTAAAGGAGCATGTCAATGGTGACAAGCAGAGCCACCATCAGCACCCCCGCGTACTTGCTTGATCAAGCTCAGCGACGGTTGACGCCGTCGTTCAACAATTTCCCCGGCATGGGCCTCATCGAACGCAAGCTGCGAGATGTCCAGTTTCCGGAGACACAGCTCGCCGATCCCCCACCGGGCAGCGGGCTGCAACCCGTGGTCGGTGACCGAGGACTGCCGATCCTGGGGCACATGATCGAGATGCTGCGTGGCGGTCCGGACTACCTGATGTTCCTCTACGAGAACAAGGGCCCGGTGGTGTTCGCCGACTCACCGGTGATGCCGTTCGTCGTGGCGCTGGGCCCCGACGCCGCGCAGGCCATCTACTCCAACCGCAACAAGGACTTCTCGCAGCAGGGTTGGACGCCGGTGATCGGTCCGTTCTTCCGTCGCGGTCTGATGCTCCTCGATTTCGAAGAGCACATGTTTCATCGCCGGATCATGCAGGAGGCGTTCATCCGCTCCCGGCTGGTCGGTTACGTCGAGCACATCGATCAGGTCGTGTCGCAGGTTGTCTCCCACGACTGGGTCACCGACGACTCGCGCTTCCTGCTCTACCCGGCGATGAAGGAGCTCACCCTTGACATCGCCTCCATGGTGTTCATGGGCCACGAACCCGGCACCGACCACGAACTCGTCACGAAGGTGAATAAGGCGTTCACCACGACCACCCGCGCCGGAAACGCCGTGATCCGAACCGCGGTGCCACCGTTCACCTGGTGGCGGGGCATCAAGGCCCGCGAGCTGCTGGAGAACTACTTCGCCGACCGGGTCAAAGAGCAGCGCGGCAAAGAAGGCAACGACCTGCTAAGCGTGCTGTGTCAGACCGAGGACGAAGAGGGCAACCGCTTCTCCGACGACGACATCATCAACCACATGATCTTCCTGATGATGGCCGCCCACGATACGTCCACCTCGACGGCCACCACGATGATCTACTACCTGGCCAAACATCCGGAATGGCAACAGCGCTGCCGCGACGAGTCCGACCGGCTCGGTGACGGACCGCTGGATATCGAGTCGCTGGAGAAACTGGAGTCGCTCGACCTGGTGCTTAACGAGTCGATCCGCTTGGTGACGCCCGTGCAATGGGCGATGCGCCAGACCGTACGCGACACCGACCTGTTGGGTTACTACCTGCCCAAGGGCACCAACGTCACCGCGTTCCCCGGAATGAATCACCGCCTGCCCGAATTCTGGACTGACCCAATGAAATTCGACCCCGAGCGGTTCACCGAGCCACGCAACGAGCACAAGAGACACCGGTATGCGTTCACTCCGTTCGGCGGTGGCGCCCACAAGTGCATCGGGATGGTGTTCGGCCAGCTCGAGGTCAAGACGATCCTGCACCGGCTGCTGCGCCGTTACCGCCTGGAACTTCCCCACCCCGGCTACCAGCCGCGCTGGGACTACGGCGGCATGCCCGTCCCGATGGACGGAATGCATATCGTTCTGCGCCCGCTGTGAATCAGCCCGCCAGCCGGTTGGCGCACGCGATCACCGCCCGCAGCGCCGACTGAATCGGGTCCGGCGCCCAGCCCATCGCCCACTCCGCGCGGGCACCATTGGTGCCGTAGACGAAGGTGACCGTGTCGCCGCCCGCGCTGATTTGGTGAAAGTTCAACGTTTCCACCATGATTCCGCGCGCGTGCAGCATCGCCGTGAGCGCTGCGACGGGTCCGCTCGCCGACGCTTCGGAGGTGCTGATGCGGTCGCCGACTGCGATCACCGCGCGGAAGTTGCGGGCCTGCGGACCCAACCGGGTGGTCCGGCGCTGCGGGTCGGTGCATGCCCACTGCCCGAGGCGCAGGGGCCCGGCCGTCGGACCGTAGGTGGCCGCGAAGTCCGCCCAGGACGTAGCGGTGGCCTGTTCGCGCAGGCCGCGCGGTAGGGAGACACCGAAGTGGTCCTCGAACCAGGCGTCAGCCCATTTGTCGGGCAGATCGATGGAAGTGGAAAGCGTCATGATGCCGGTCTTCTCTGGCTCGAAGGAGCGACCGACGGTAGTAGCGTCCGACCCACAGCGGGGGGTCGGTCTGGATCAGACCCCGCTGCGGGTGCTGGCTACTACGGCACACTCGAGAAGATGCACGATCGGTGACATTAGACCGCCACGACCGTCAGACGCAAGTTTTTTCGCCCACCGTGCCGCCGTTATCGCGCTGTGCGAGACCTGCCCAAGGACGTGGGATCCGACTGGTGATATTGGATATTCGACTGCCAGATAACTAGCGAATGTAGTTGCCGGACGGAGAAACCCGGAAAAGAAATTCAGCTATTGGCACACGCCAGGGAGGCAATATTTCCAAAGTGCCAATGCTTTTCGACACCGTCGCTAACATCAAACGCGTTCGTCGAAGAACCAATATGCGGACAAGGAAAGGTCAGGAAGATGAGGACCAGGAAAAAGGTCGCGACCGCGATTGCAGCCGTGCTTTTCGCAGCCTATGCGCTGTTGGCAACCGGCTGCAACAAAGTGACGCCGAGTGTCCCGATCGACCCGGAGATCACCGCGGTTCCGCAATAGCCGAGCCTCAGCAGGTCAGCAACATGCATCCCGCGACGGGACCGCCGCCGACCGACACCACCCCGACTTCGGGACGCTGCGCTACCTGACGCTCCCCGGCCTCGCCGCGCAGCTGTAGACATGCTTCGTGCAACGCCCAATAGCCGTGCATGCGCCCGGCGGAGAGCTGGCCCCCGTAAGTGTTCAGCGGCAGTTGGCCGTCGCGGGCGATGCGGGCGCCGCCCTCGACGAATGGACCGGCCTCGCCGTCGCCGCACACTCCGATGGCTTCCAGCCAGGCCAGCGTCAGGTAGGTGAATCCGTCATACAGCTGTGCGACCTGGATGTCGTCGGGCGTCAGTTCGGTGCGCGACCACATCTGGGCGGTCGCATCCGACATCGCCATCTTGGGATAGTCGGCACGGTGGAACCAGCCGCCCGCCCCGTCGGAACCGCCGATCGCCGCCACGCGCACGGCGCGGTGCGGACAGTCGTCGGCGTACTCCGCGTGCGAAACCACCACCGCGATCGAACCGTCAATGGGCACATCGCAATCCAGTAGTCCGAACGGTGTGGACACCAGGCGCGCACCCAGGTAGTCGGCCATCGTCATCGGAGCGCGATACACCGCCCGAGGATTCAGCGCCGCGTTGCGACGGCCGTTGAGAGCGACCCAGCCCAGCTGCTCCTTGGTGGTTCCGTACAGCTCCATGTGCCTACGACAATTCAGCGCCAGCCAGTTTGCCGCCGAATAGGCATGCGCCGCAATGAGATCGTTGATGTCGTCCATCGCACCGACCGCGGGGGCGTCCGCACCTTCGGGTATCTCGAACATGCGTGCCAGCGGCGGAGCCGGCGCATCCTTGTCCTGCTGCAACACGGTGCCGCCCAGCATCTGGATGGTCCGGTAGATCACCACATGGCGGGCACGTCGTTCAGCGACCGCACGGCACGCCGACATCACCGGACTCAGCAGGCCGCCGGTACCGAACCCGCTACCGCAGTCCCCCGCCTCGATCTGCAGTTCGGCGTTGACCTCGGCGGCAGGCGTGTCACCCAGCGTGGCGATGCCGTCGATGTCGGTGGGCCGCAATCCGGCGTCGCCGATGGCGGCGCGCACCGCCTCCAAGGTCAATTCCCGTCCCGCAATGCCGGTGCGACGCCCGATTCGGGAAATACCGATGCCGGACAGGATCGCGTCTTTTTCGAAGTACTCCATCGGCACCGTCCGTCGCGCGCATCTGAGAAGGGATCCGGTAGAGCGTACTGTATTGCCCGTGACAACCGAGCCAACCACCTCCCCGCTGCTCGTCGAACACTGCGACGACTGCGCGCGCTGGGTGCATCCCGCGACCGGTAGCTGCCGGGATTGCGGAGCCGAGCTGACGGCGAAACCGGTCTCCGGACGAGGGACGGTGTTCACCTACACGGTCAACCATCACCCGTACAACCCGGAGATCCCGACGCCGTACGTCATCGCCCTGATCGAGCTCAGTGAGCAGCCCGGACTGCGTGTCGCCGCCAATATTGTCGACTGCGAACCAGATTCGGTGATCTGCGGAATGGCCGTGCAGGTCCAGCCGGCGAAGAGTTCCGGCGGCGCACCGCTGTTCGCCCCGGCCTGACCGGTATCCGCGCGGTGCGCCTCAGTTGATCAGCGGGTCACGGGGCATACCGAGGATTCGCTCGGCGATCTGGTTGCGGGTCACCTCTGAGGTGCCGCCGGCAATCGCCATGCCGCGGGCCCCCATCACCATCCGGCCCGCCAGCGCGCCGGCGCCGTCCAGCAGCACCGTCTCGGGTCCGGCCAGCGCCGTCGAGATGGCCGCGCCCTCGATCATGTGATCGGCCAGCTTGAGCTTGGTGACATTGCCTTCCGGCCCCGGGCCCGCGCCTTCCACGCTGCGCGCCGCGCGGCGCAGGTTCAGCAACCGCAGCGCATTCTCCTCAGCGAGGTAGCGGCCTACCCGAATAACGATGCCCGCCAACTCATTTGAGCGTTGTTGAGCCAGTTTGACCAGCTCGGGTGCCAGCGCCTCGTAGAACGAACCGCTGCCGCCGATGCTGACCCGTTCGTTGCCCAGCGTGGCCCGCGCGACCGTCCAACCCGAATTGGGTGCCCCCACCACGTCCTCGTCCGGCACGAACAGGTCATTGAAGAACACCTCGTTGAAGTCCGAACCCCCGGTGATCTGCCGCAGCGGGCGCACTTCCACCTCGGGGGCGTTCATGTCGACGATCACCGCGGTGATTCCGGCGTGCTTGGGCGCCTCCGGGTCGGTGCGCACGGTGGCCAGGCCGCGCGCGCAATAGTGCGCCCCACTCGTCCACACCTTCTGGCCGTTGATCTTCCAGCCACCGTCAACGCGGGTGGCCCGGGTCTTGACGGCCGCCGCGTCCGAACCGGCGTCGGGTTCGGAGAACAACTGGCACCAGATCTCGTCCTTGCGCAGCGCCTTCTCCACGAATCTTTCGATCTGCCAGTCGGTTCCATGCTGAATCAACGTCAGGATGACCCAGCCGGTGATTCCGTAGTCGGGACGCTTGATCCCCGCCTCGCGGAATTCCTCTTCGATGACCAACTGCGCCACCGCATCCGCGGCCCGGCCCCATGGCTTGGGCCAGTGCGGCATCACGTAACCCGTCGCGATCAGTTTGTCGCGCTGCGCTTTCTTGTCCAGCGCGGCGAGTTCGGCTGCGTCGGCGCGGATCTGGGTGCGCAGCTCCTCAGCCTCCGGCGGCAGATCGAGGCTGTTGTCCCGGGCGACACCGGCGGCCGTCAGATCGAAGACATCCTGCGCCGGCGCGTCCCCACCCAGGACCGCCGAGGACACCAGTGCGCGGCGTAGGTGCAGATGCGCGTCGTGCTCCCAGGTGAAGCCGATCCCACCGTGCACCTGGATGTTGAGTTCGGAGTTACGGGCGTAGGCGGGGAAGGCCAGCGCAGCAGCGACCGCGGCGACGAGCCGGAACTGCTGTTCGTCCTCACCCGCCGCCCGCGCGGCGTCCCACACCGCGGCCAGCGCCGACTCGGCAGCCACCAGCATGTTCGCGCAGTGGTGCTTCACGGCTTGGAAAGTCGCGATGGTACGGCCGAACTGCTTGCGCACCTTGGCGTATTCGACCGCGGACTCCACGCAGTCGGTCGCTCCGCCGACGGCCTCCGCGGCCAGCAACGTCCGGGCGCGGGCCAGAGCCGCCGCGCTGGCGCCCGGCAGGATGTCGTCGGCACTCACCTTGACGTTGTCCAGCCGAACCCGCCCGGAGCGCCGGGTCGGATCCAGGTTCTCGGGTACCTGCACCGACACCCCGTCGCGGTCGCGTTCCAGCACCAGCACGTCGTCACCGGCCGTGATCAGCAGCAGTTCGGCCAGCCCGGCACCCAGCACCACACCCGCCGCGCCGTCGGCAACGCCGTCGGAGACCTGCACGGCGCCACCGAACCCGACACCGGCGGTGACGGTGCCGTCGAGCAGTCCGGGTAACAGTCGCGACTGCTGCTCGTCGCTGCCGTCGTGGGCGATCACCGCCGAGGCGATCACGGTCGGCACAAACGGTCCGGGCGCCACCGCACGGCCGAGTTCCTCGACCACGACCACCAACTCGGGCAGGCCGTAGCCGGAGCCGCCCTGCTCCTCGTCGATGTGCAGACCGAGCCAACCCAGTTCGACGATGCCCTGCCAGAACCCGGGCCGTGCCTCCTCCGGCGAGTCCAGCAGTGACCGCGCGGCGGCCCGCGCCTTCTGCGACGTCAGGAACGCGCGGGCTACCTCGGCGAGTTCGCGATGGTCGTCGGTCAGTGCGATACCCATGCGGGCCCTCCTCGCGGCACTGCAGGACCCGCACCGTCGCGGGCTCCTGGATCAGTTACAGAGACTACTCACCGCCGGTGACGCGACCGGTGGGTCATTACTTGGGCGCGAACCGCTGTCCGGCGTCCAGGCGCAGGCATTGCCCGTTGAGCATCGGGTTGTCCACGATGGCCGCAACCAGTTTCGCGTACTCCTCGGGCCGGCCCAAGCGCTTGGGGAAGGCCGCGTCCTTGGTCAGGGCAGTGGCGAACTCGTCCGGAATGCCCTTGGTGAGGCCGGTGGCGAACAGGCTCGGGGCGATGGCCAGCACCCGGATGCCGAGCGATCCCAGGTCACGCGCCATGGTCAGGCACATGCCCGCGATGCCCGCCTTGGCGGCGGTGTAGGCGACCTGCCCGATCTGACCCTCGAAGGCCGCGATGGACGCGGTGTTGATGATGACGCCGCGCTCGTCGTCCTCGGGCTCGTTCTTGCTCATGTGCGCGGCGGCCAACCGGCTGATGTTGAAGGTGCCGATCAGGTTGAGATCGATGACGGACTGGAAAGACTCGAGGTCGTGCGGGCCGGTCTTGGTCATGGTGCGCTTGGCGATACCGCCGCCGGCGGTGGTGACGGTGACGTGCAGCCCACCGAGGTCGTCGACGGCGGCCTGCAAGGTCTGCTCGGTGCCGGCGAAGTCGGTGACGTCGACGGGGTAGAACTTGCCGCCGATCGCCTCGGCGACCTCCTTGCCGTCCGAGTTCTCCCGGTCGAACACGGCCACCTGCGCGCCGCGTTCATGCAGCAGTTCGGCGCTGGCACGTCCCATCCCCGAAGCACCGCCGATGACGACGACCTTCTTCCCGCTGATCTCCATCCGGACCTCCGTTTGTTGGGTTGTCATATTCCCGTGAATTTGTAACGTTACCGAGGCACGCTAGCCGGTCTGTCCGGCGGGGTTGTCGGTGAGTCGTGTCAAGCTCAGCACTGTGCTCCTTCTCGAGTTGGCCAGCACGTCGATTGACGTCGGCGGCACATCCTCGCGGCTGACCAAGGTCGCCCACATCGCCGACCTGTTGCGGCGTGCCGCTCCGGACGCCGAGCTGGTCGCAACCGTCGTGTCGTGGCTTTCCGGGGTGCTGCGGCAACGGCAGATCGGCGTGGGCTGGGCCGCGCTCCGGTCGCCGCCGCCGGCGGCGTCGGACCCGGTGCTGACGGTCGGTCAGGTCGACGCCGTCTTCACCGAGATCGGTGGCATTTCCGGTAAGGGCTCCCAGGCGCGCCGCGCGGCACTGCTGAACGGCCTGTTCACCGCGGCGACCGACACCGAGCAGACTTTTCTGCTGCGGCTGCTCGGCGGCGAGCTTCGCCAGGGCGCACTGGCCGGCATCATGGCCGACGCGGTGGCCAAAGCGGCCGGCCTGCCCCCTGCCGCGGTCCAGCGTGCGGCGATGCTGGGCGGGGATCTGCCGGCGGTCGCCGCCGCGGCGCTCAGTGGCGGGTCGTTGGACGCGTTCACGCTGCGGGTGGGCCGCCCGGTCGGCCCGATGCTGGCCCAAACCGCGGCGAGCATCCCCGAAGCACTCGAAAAGCACGGCGGCACAACGCTATTCGAGGCCAAGCTGGACGGCGCCCGGGTTCAGATCCATCGCGCCGGCGAGCAGGTCACCGTCTATACCCGCAGCCTGGACGACGTCACCGCCCGGCTACCGGAGGTGGTGGAGGCCACCCTGGCGTTACCGGTGCACGAATTGATCGCCGACGGCGAGGCGATCGCGCTGCGGCCGGACAACCGTCCGCACCGGTTCCAGGTCACCGCATCGCGGTTCGGCCGCTCGGTGGACGTCGCCGCCGCCCGCGCCAAGCAGCCGCTGTCGGTGTTCTTCTTCGACATCCTGCACCGAGACGGCACTGACCTGCTGGACGCGCCGACCAGCGAAAGGCTGGCGTCGCTGGACGGGTTGGTGCCGGCGTCCCAGCGCGTCGACCGCCTGCACACCTCCGACCCTGCGGCGGCGGCGGCGTTCCTGGAGGCGACGCTGGCCGCCGGTCACGAGGGGGTGATGGCCAAGGCCCCGGACGCGCCGTATCAGGCGGGCCGACGGGGCGCGGGTTGGGTGAAGGTCAAACCGGTGCACACCCTCGACCTGGTGGTGCTGGCCGTGGAATGGGGTTCGGGGCGGCGCCGCGGCAAGCTGTCCAACATCCACCTCGGTGCCCGCGATCCCGACACCGGCGGATTCGTCATGGTCGGCAAGACGTTCAAGGGCATGACCGACGCCATGCTGGACTGGCAGACCGCGCGGTTCAGCGAACTCGCCACCGGCGGCACCGACGGGTACGTCGTGCACGTGCGGCCCGAGCAGGTCGTCGAGATCGCGCTGGACGGCGTACAGGGCTCGTCGCGGTATCCGGGCGGAGTCGCACTGCGGTTCGCGCGGGTGGTGCGCTACCGCGACGACAAGCGTCCAGCGGAAGCCGACACTATCGACGCCGTGCGCGCGATGTACTGACCCGCCAAGAGCGGGTTCGCCCTTGTAGGGTTCTGGCCGTGGCCGACCAGCAGATCAGCTACATCAACACCGAGCCCGACCTGCCGCCCGTCGCGATCCTCGACCAGTCTCCGATCACGCTGCGCCACAAGGTGTTCTTCGGCCTCATCGCCGTCGTCGGCGCCATCGCCTGGACCGTCATCGCGATCGTCCGGGCCGAGCGGGTGAACGCGGTGTGGGTGGTGGTCGCGGCGGTCTGCACCTACCTCATCGCCTACCGGTTCTATGCGCGGTTGATCGAAAGCAAGATCGTCCGTCCCCGCGACGATCACGCCACCCCGGCCGAGGTCTTCGACGACGGCAGCGACTATGTGCCGACCGACCGGCGCGTGGTGTTCGGTCACCACTTCGCGGCGATCGCCGGCGCCGGCCCGCTCGTCGGCCCGGTGCTGGCCGCCCAGATGGGCTATCTGCCCAGCACCATCTGGATCGTCGTCGGTGCGGTGCTGGCCGGGTGCGTCCAGGACTACCTGGTGCTGTGGATCTCCACCCGACGCCGGGGCCGCTCGCTGGGCCAGATGGTCCGCGATGAATTGGGGGCGACCGCAGGTGCCGCCGCGTTGATCGGCATCCCGATCATCATCACGATCCTGATCGCGGTGCTGGCCCTGGTGGTGGTGCGGGCGCTGGCTAAGAGCCCGTGGGGCGTCTTCTCCATCGCCATGACCATCCCCATCGCCCTGTTCATGGGCTGTTACCTGCGCTTCCTGCGGCCCGGGCGGGTCGCGGAGGTATCCGGGGTCGGCGCGGGGCTGCTGCTGTTCGCGGTGGTCTCCGGCAACTGGGTCGCCAACACCGCGTGGGGTGTCAGGTGGTGCACCCTGTCGCCGGTCACGTTGTGCTGGTTGCTCATCGGCTACGGCTTCGCAGCGTCGGTGCTGCCGGTGTGGTTGCTGCTGGCTCCGCGCGACTACTTGTCGACGTTCATGAAGATCGGCACCATCACGCTGCTCGCGGCCGGCATCTGCATCGCCCACCCGACGATCGCGGCACCAGCGGTCTCCCGCTTCGCCACCCAGACCAACGGTCCGGCGTTCGCCGGCTCCCTGTTCCCGTTCCTGTTCGTCACCGTCGCCTGTGGCGCGCTGTCCGGATTCCACGCCCTCATCTCCTCAGGCACCACGCCCAAGATGTTGGAGAAGGAAGGCCAGATGCGGTTGATCGGCTATGGCGGCATGATGACCGAGTCGTTTGTGGCGGTGATGGCGCTGCTCACCGCCGCGATCTTGGACCAGCACCTGTACTTCACCCTCAACGCGCCGTCGGCCCAGACCCATGACACCGCCGCCGGCGCCGCGCACTACGTCAACGGTCTCGGTCTGCCGGGCGGCCCGGCGACCGCCGCCCAGCTCGACCAGGCCGCCCGTAGCGTCGGGGAACAATACATCGTGTCGCGCACCGGCGGTGCGCCGACACTGGCCTTCGGCATGTCCGAGATGCTGCAGCGGGTCTTCGGCGGCACCGGTCTCAAGGCGTTCTGGTACCACTTCGCGATCATGTTCGAGGCGCTGTTCATCTTGACCACCGTCGATGCCGGCACCCGCGTCGCCCGGTTCATGATCTCCGATGCGCTCGGCAACATCGGTGGCCCACTGCGCGCGCTGCGCAATCCGAGCTGGCGGCCCGGCGGGTGGCTGTGCAGTGTGGTGGTCGTCGCCGCGTGGGGCGGCATCCTGCTGCTCGGCGTGACCGATCCACTCGGCGGGATCAACACCCTTTTCCCACTCTTCGGCATCGCCAACCAGCTGCTCGCAGCGATTGCGCTCACGCTCATCACCGTCATCGTCATCAAGGCGGGCAGAGTCAAGTGGGCGTGGATACCGGGCATACCGTTGCTGTGGGACTTAGCCGTGACCTTGAGCGCGTCATGGCAGAAGATCTTCTCCGGGGACCCCGCCGTCGGGTACTGGACGCAGCACGCCCAGTACACAGCCGCCAAGAAGGCCGGGAAGACCGCGTTCGGGTCGGCGACCGACGTCCATCAACTCGACGCCGTCGTCCGCAACACCTTGATCCAATGCACCCTGTCGGCCATCTTCGCGATGGTCGTCGTGGTGGTATTCGCTGCCGGAATCATCATGGCAGTCAAGGTGATTCGCGGTTCCGGGCGGCCTTCGAGCGAGGACGATCCGGTGTCGTCCAAGCGATTCGCGCCAGCGGGTCTGATTCCCACCGCCGCCGAGCGGGATGTGCAAAGTCAGTGGGATGCCCTGCCCCGCAACGGCTAGGCGTGCCAGCTGGTCAGGTCTCGCATCGGAATTCCGTTACCGACGCAGTAATTGGCATAACGCTCGAGGGAAGTCTGGTGGTTTTCCTGCCAGAGGATCTTGTCGCCATCGAGGAAGAGCAGTTCGCCGATCATGTAGAAGAACACCTCGGTGTCCTCGAAGCTTTCGGGCGTGTGCGACGAGCCCGCGACTTCATAGAGGGTGTCACCCGCGCGAGATACCCAGTCGCTTTCCCGATAGCGCCAAGCTCCGCTAATGGTGTGCGCTACAACAATTCCGGTGCGGTAGTGGGTTCCCCATTCCACGCCGGGCGGGAACTTCATCGAGACGATGACCTCGGCACGCACCGCGGGCAGTCGGATCCTGCAGTGGCCGCCACTGGGGCTCCATGTCGGCAGAATGTAGCCCTGATGTGTTGCAGGCACAATCGCCCCTAGAATCGGGTCTGATGAGAGTCGGTATCGACTTCGGCACCACCCACACCGTCGCTGCGATCGTCGACCGTGGCAATTACCCGGTCGTCGCCTTCGACGGCGTCGATGCATGGCCGTCTCTGATCGCCGCCAACGCGGCCGGGGACCTGCGGTTCGGCCCGGACGCCGCCGCGGTCCGCCACGAACCCGGGTGGCAAATACTGCGCTCGGTGAAAAGGCTGCTCAACGACGCCGGACCGCGCACCCAGGTCACCTTGGCCGGCCGCAGCTATGCGCTGGCCGATCTGCTCACCGGCTTCCTCGCACAGCTCAGGCACGACCTCTATCACCGGTCCAACGCCGGCTTCGGCCCTGACGACCCCGTCGAGACCGCGATCAGCGTGCCGGCCAACGCCACCAGCGCACAGCGCTTCCTCACCCTGGATGCGTTCGCGGCGGCGGGATTTGACGTCGTCGCGTTGCTGAACGAACCGTCGGCCGCCGGCCTGGAGTACGCCCACCGATACCGCTCGACGATCACGGCCAAGCGTGAGTACGTCCTCATCTACGACCTCGGCGGCGGCACCTTCGACGCGTCGCTGCTGAAGATGGCGGGCCACGTCAACGAGGTCGTAGTCAGCGAAGGCATCCAACGGCTCGGCGGTGACGACTTCGACGAGGCGATCGCGCAACTGGTGTTGGCCGGCTGCGAGCTGCCGCCGCTGGACAGCGCCGGCTATGAGCTGCTGTTGGAGGAATGCGCCGCCCGCAAAGAGGCCGTCGGGCCGCAGACCCGGCGTTTCCTGGCGGATGTGACTTTCGACGGGATCGAGCGAGCCCCGTTCTCCTGCGGTATCGACGACGTCTATGCGGCGTGCGCGCCGCTGGTCGCCGAGACTGCCGGCCTGCTGTCCCGCGTGCTGCGCGACCCGGCCGGCGACGGCCGGGATGTGCCGTGGTCGGAAGTGGCCGGCATCTACGTGGTGGGCGGGGCAGGCAGCTTCCCACTCGTCGCGCGCATGCTGCGCAGCAATTTCGGCGACAAGCGCGTCAAACGGTCGCCGCACCCGTTCGCCGCAACCGCCATCGGTCTTGCGGTCTTCCTGGACATCAACTCCGGTTTTGTTCTCTCCGAACGCTTCTCGCGACATTTCGGGGTCTTCCGGGAGGCCAGGGCAGGCGCCGACGTCGTCTTCGATCCGATCGTGCCCAAGGATGTACCGCTGCCCGTCGACGGTCATACACCGCTGGTGGTCAGCCGGACCTACCGTGCGGCCCACAACATCGGACATTTCCGGTTCGTGGAGTGCAGCCGGCTGGTCGACGGCCGGCCCGACGGCGACGTCACACCCTACGACCCGGTGTTCTTCCCGTTCGACCCCGCACTGCACGACCGGGACAATCTCGGTCACCAGCCGATCGACCGGTGGAGCGAGGGACCCGACGTGGAGGAACGCTACGTTGTCGCGCCAGGTGGTGCGGTGGAAGTCACCGTGACGACGCAGCCGGCCGGCTTCCAACGCACCTTCCGGCTCACGCGGGCCGCTGCACGGTTGTGATAGTCGCGATCGCTACCGGGTAATTCGGGATCATGCCCGACATCGATCTGGACGACCTGTCCACTCCCGAGCACGGCTACACCGTCGACGACAGCGATGACGACGACCCGGTGCTGCTCGACCGCGACGGCAACCCGGTCGCCACCTGGCGGGAGCGATACCCCTACGACGAGCGCATGCCCCGCGACGAGTACGACCGGCTCAAGCGGCGATTGCAGATCGAGTTGCTCAAGCTGCAGAACCACAGCCGCCAGACCGGTGCCCGGCATCTGATTTTGTTCGAGGGCCGCGACGCCGCCGGCAAGGGTGGGACCATCCAGCGTTTCACCGAGCATCTCAACCCGCGCACCGCCCGAGTGGTCGCACTGGAGAAGCCGAGCGATCGGGAGAAGACCCAGTGGTATTTCCAGCGCTATGTGTCCCATCTCCCGGCCGCCGGCGACATCGTCTTATTCGACCGCTCCTGGTACAACCGCGCCGGCGTGGAGAAGGTGATGGGTTTTTGCACCGCCGAACAACATGCCCAATTCCTGGAACAGACACCGTCTTTCGAGCGCCTGCTGGTCGACGACGGCATCAACCTGACCAAACTCTGGTTCTCGGTGTCGCCGGCTGAGCAACGCACCCGGTTCGCCATCCGGCTCGTGGACCCGGTCAAGCAGTGGAAGTTCTCCCCAATGGACGTGGAGGCCATTCACCGGTGGGAGGCCTACACCGCGGCCAAGGAGGAGATGTTCGCTGCCACTGACACCGACTTCGCCCCGTGGATCGTGGTCAAGAGCAACGACAAGAAGCGTGCCCGCATCAACGCGATGCGCCATCTGCTCGCCAAGTTCGACTACGCGGACAAAGACCACGAATTGGTCGGCGAGCCCGACCCGCTCATCGTCGGACGCGCGTTGGCGGACTAGCTCACAGAATATAGTTATCCATTTTGGGTAATATGATTACCATGACGAAGCCAGCGATTGTCGACGTCGATTCCGACCTACCGGGGCATGTGCACGGCGCCGCGGACCCCCGTTTTTCCTGCGCGGTCCGCACCTTCGCCAAGCTGTTCAACGGCGATCCGCGATTCGGCGGCGGTTCCCTGTCGGTCTACGTCGACGGCGAACCGGTCGTCGACATCTGGACAGGCTGGTCAGACCGGGACGGCAAGATCCCGTGGACGGCCGATACCGGCGCCATGGTCTTCTCGGCCAGCAAGGGGGTCGCCGCGACGATCCTGCACCGCCTGGTCGACCGCGGCCAATTGGCCTACGACGAACCGGTCGCGCGGTACTGGCCCGAGTTCGGCGCCAACGGCAAGTCCGCGATCACCGTGCGCGACATGCTCGGGCACAAGACCGGGCTGTCCCACCTCAAGGGCGTGACCAAGGAGCAACTGCTCGACCACCGGTTGATGGAGGAACGACTCGCCGCCGCGCCCGTCGACCGCCACGCCGGCCGGGCGGCCTACCACGCGTTCACCTACGGTTGGCTCACCTCCGGACTGGCCCGCGCCATCACCGGCAAGGGCATGCGCGAGTTGTTCCGCACCGAGGTCGCCCAACCACTCGACACCGATGGCCTGCACTTGGGCCGTCCGCCGGCGGACGCGCCCACCACGGCCGCGCAAATCATGTTCCCGCAGACGACCCGGGCGAACCCGCTGTTCGACCGGCTCGCACCCTGGCTGTCGGAACTCCCGGTCGCCGGCGGTCTGGGCGCGATCTACGTCCCCGGCATCACCTCGTTGATCCAGGGCGACACTCCCCTGCTCGACGGTGAGATCCCGTCCGTCAACGCCGTGGTGACGGCGCGCGGTCTGGCGCGCATGTACGGAGCGCTGGCCAACGACGGCCACACCGGCCAAACACAGTTACTGTCAACGGAATTGGCGCGCGATCTGCTCGGCAAAACCAGTCTGCGACCAGACCTCAATCTGGTGGTGCCGATGTCGTTCCACCTCGGCTACCACGGCTCGCCGGTGCCCGGCTTGCTCCGCGGATTCGGGCACGCCGGCCTGGGCGGGACGATCGGCTGGGCCGACCCGGTGACCAAGAGTTCGTTCGCCTTCGTGCACAACCGGCTCATCACGCCGATCATGCTGGACCAGATCCTGTTCGTGCCGCTGATCCTGCCGATCCGACGCGCGGCCGCCGCCGCCCACGCCGACGGCTTCCAGGCGGTGCCGAACTTCGGAGCTTCGTACTCCTGACTCAGACCGCCTTGGTGGACCCGACGTAGGACAACACCACATCAGACTCGTCGGTGATGCGGGTCAGGGTCGAGTACGAGCGGACAAAGGACTGCCCGACGCAGCCGTCGATCTTCATGTGGAACTCGTTGATCATGATCCACGGGTTCGGGCCTTTGAACTCTTTGCGGACCACCGGGACCACCACCACGAATCCGGGTTTGAGCCCGACACTGACCACGCTGTTGTACTGCGCGCCGAGGATCGGTAGCAGCTGGAACGGCTCCCCGGGCCCGAACGGCACCACCGCGCCGAGCGAAGGCGAGACACCGGCGCCGTTGGCCATGGTGACGCCGTTGGCCGTGCTCATGTCGATGCCGCAACCGATCTCGTACCCCACTTCGAGCACGCCGTGCGGAGGTTCGGGCCCGGTCAGCGAAGCCACGAACACTCCGCTGGACAGGTATTCACGCGACGAGACCGCAGTCGTCAGCGGCGCCACCGGAACATGCCGCTCGTCTTTGGCGCCGAGCGCCAGGATCCAGCCGTCGGGCGTCGTGATCCGGACAGGAACGCCCGGGGGTACGGCTCCGCCAGCGACCGCTCCTGCCGGTTCGGCGTCCGGCTGGGCAGCCGCCGAGGGTGTGGTCATGGACGTGACCAGACACACAGCGACGGCCGCGGCACGACGAACCACGGCGGACATCGGCATCACGCGCTTCACGGTATGCACGGCCTGGTTTGCCAAACGCTTTGCTGGCCGCCGCAATCAGAGTTGTTGTGAGTTTGTGGCCGGTTTGCGACGAAGACTCGGCAGGCTCGGATCGCACATCAGTTCGCGGGTACGCTTGATGCCGGCCCGTGATTCGCGTCACAAGCAGAGAGGGCGACCGATGAGCCTTCCTAAGTTCGCTTCGGCACTTGCCGCCGGTCTGATGACCGTTGCGGCCCTGGTCGGCGGAACCGGCGTAGCCGCAGCGGACCCGGAAGACACATCCCCACCGTTGATCGAGGATTTCCTGACCGTCATTCAACCGGGCATGGCGCAGGATTTCCGCTCGACGGACACGCCCAACAACTTCGGTGTGCCCGGCGCCAAAGACTGGACCGGCAGCGGGATGTTTTGCCAGAATCGGACCGCCAAGTGCCGAAAGATGGGCTTCTAGCATTGGCGTCGGCGAAATCGTCTGCTTGTCAAAATAATTGGTAGTTCCGGTCGGCTCGCTGGCGATCGTGACCGAAAGGAACCACTGGGTTGTCCACCTGGCTCATCACCGGCTGTTCGACCGGCCTCGGCCGCGCCCTGGCCGAGGCTGTCATCGCAGCCGGTCATAACGCAGTCGTCACCGCCCGCGATGTGTCCAGCGTGGAAAAGCTGGCCGAGGCCACGGCCGAACGGGTGCTCGCGGTCGCCCTGGACGTCACCGACCCCGAGCAGATCGCGTCGGCCTTCGAGCAGGCACAGGACCGTTTCGGCGGCGTGGACGTGCTGGTCAACAATGCCGGCTACGGTTACCGCGCGGCGATCGAGGAGGGTGAGGACGCGGACGTGCGCGCGTTGTTCGAGACGCACTTCTTCGGCACCATCGCCATGATCAAGGCCGTGCTGCCCAGCATGCGGGAGCGCGGCTCCGGCGCCATCGTCAACATCTCCTCGATCGGCGTGCAACTGACCCCGGTCGGCTCCGGCTACTATTCGGCGGCCAAGGCTGCGGTGGAGGCGATGAGCGGGGCATTGCACGGCGAGCTTGCGCCCCTGGGCATTTCGGTCACCGTCGTCGAACCCGGCGCGTTCCGCACCGACTTCGCCGGCCGGTCCCTGAAGCAGACGTCCACCGTCATCGACGACTACGCCGACACCGCCGGTCGGCGCCGCAAAGAGAACGACACCATGCACGGCGCCCAGGTCGGTGACCCCGCGAAAGCCGGTGCGGCGATCATGGCCGCCGTCGAGGCCGACGAACCTCCGGCGTTTCTGCTGCTCGGCCAAGACGCGCTGTTTTCGTACCGCTTCATCGCCGAGCGCCGCGCCAAGGAGATTTCGGCCTGGGAGAAGACCACCACGAGCACCGACCTCGACGCCTGATTATCCTTGCGGGCGTTGAGCTTTCGCAGTTCGAATCGTGTCGACGGCATACCTGCCCGGACCCAGGAACACCAGCAGGAAGAAACCGAAGCAGAACAGTATCGCCGGGGTTCCGCCGTTGCCACCCGGTGCCTCACCGATCGGCCAGAGCGCATTCGGTTGGTGCATCCAGAAGTACGCGACGGCCATCGTGCCAGAAGCCAGGAATGCGGCGGCACGGGTGAACAGCCCCGCCGCGACCAACACCCCTGTCACCAGCTCGATCAGTCCGGCATACCAACCCGGCCAGTCGCCGACCCCGACGTGGTGCCCGGTGGCGACGGGCCAGCCGAACAGAATCATCGAACCGTGACCGGCGAAAAGCAGGCCATAAACCAAGCGGAACAGGCTCAACACTGCCGGCGAATAGCCGACGAGGCGGTGCGTCAGATTCTCGGTCATGCCCCTACGTTACGGAGGTCGGACTTCGTGTAGGTCTGTAGATGTAGAGCTGCGCGAGGAGACCAATGCTGGCCTATCTGTTCCTGTTCGTCGCGATCTTCGCCGAGGTCGGAGCGACGAGCCTGCTCAAGAGCACCGACGGGTTCACCCGATTGTGGCCCACCGCGGTGTGCCTGCTCGGTTATGCCGCGTCGTTTGCGTTGCTGTCGTTGTCGATCGCGCGGGGCATGCAGACCGACGTCGCCTACGCGCTGTGGTCGGCGGTCGGCACCGCCGCGATAGTGCTGATCGCGGTCATGTTTCTCGGTTCTCCGGTGTCGGCAGGCAAGGTGGTCGGCGTCGGCCTGATCATTGCCGGGGTGATCACCTTGAATTTCGCCGGTGCCCATTGACCCGCGCGACCGACGAACTGCGCTCAGAACAGGCCTATGTCGACGGCCTGTACGCACGGCTGGACGATGAACGCGCCCGCGCCCAGGCCAGGTACCGCGCGGCGTTACGCGCAGAGACTGAAACACCGATGGACCGCGACGTGGAGGTGCGTGCGCTGGCCAAGCGGATCAAGCGCCTCGACGTCGCCGACGACGGCCTGTGCTTCGGCCGGTTGGACAGCGTCGCAGGCCACCCGACCTACATCGGCCGCATCGGGCTGCTCGACGAGTCCGACGAGTATGAGCCGCTGCTGCTCGATTGGCGGGCGCCGGCGGCCAGGGCGTTCTACACAGCCACCGCGGCCCACCCCGAGGGCATGCGTCGGCGCCGCCAGTTTCACACCCGCGGCCGTCGGATCGTCGCCTTCACCGACGAAGTGCTCGGCCGCCCGGACCCGGCCGAATCCGGTGACGGACACCAAAGCTCAAGCGACACCGCGCTGCTGGCGGCGATCAATGCGCCGCGTGGCGACGGAATGCGCGACATCGTGGCGACCATCCAGGCCGAGCAGGACGAGATCATCCGCCTGGACCACGCCGGCGTCCTGGTCGTCGAAGGCGGTCCAGGCACCGGCAAGACGGTGGTCGCGCTGCACCGCGTCGCCTACCTGCTCTACACCCAGCGGGCGCGGATGGAACGCCACGGGGTGCTGGTGATTGGACCCAGCCCGGCCTTCCTCAACCACATCAGCCAGGTGCTGCCGTCGCTGGGCGAGTCGACGGTGGTGTTCATGACCACCGGCGATCTGGTGCCGGGGCTGTCCGTCACCGCTGAGGACGAACCGGAGGCGGCAGCCCTGAAGGGATCGCTGCAGATCCTGGACGTACTCACCGCGGCCATCGCCGACCGCCAACAGCTGCCGCAGGATCCGTTGTTGATCAAGTTGTCCGACGTGACGATGCGCATCGACGCCGAAACCGCGCAGTGGGCGCGAGAGGAGGCGCGCGCCACCAAGCTGCCACACAACGCTGCCCGCGCCGCATTCACCGACATCGTCACCTATGTGCTGACCGAGCGGGCGATCGCCAAGATCGGGCGGGGCTGGCTGACCCGTTCGGACCGGGACGCGTGGGAGAAGCTGCGGGACGAACTGATCGAGGAGCTCGCCGACAACGACGCCTTCGCCGCTGCGCTCGACGAGCTCTGGCCGATCCTGACGCCGCAGGCACTGCTGTCCGCGCTCTTGGAGTCCCCCGAGAGACTGCGCGCGGCGGGTGCCGATCCGGCGCTGCTGCGCGCCGTCGGCGACGCGTGGACGGTGTCGGACGTGCCGCTGCTGGACGAACTCGTCGACCTGCTGGGCACCAACAAGGAAGCCGAAGAACTGGCCAGGCAGCAGGCCGAACGCGAGCAACGTGAGGAGGCCGCGTACGCCGCGGGCGTGCTGGATCTGATGGTCAGCCGCGAGGACCTGATGGACGACGAGGATCAGCTGCTGGCCCAGGATCTGCTCTACGGCGAGGACCTGGCCGAGCGGTTCGTCGAAGGCGACGCTCGTGAGCTGGCCGAGCGCGCCGCCGCCGACCGTACCTGGACCTACCGGCATGTGGTGGTCGACGAGGCCCAGGAGCTTTCTGAGATGGACTGGCGGGTGTTGATGCGGCGCTGCCCGGCACGGTCTTTCACCGTGGTCGGTGATCTGGCCCAGCGCCGGTCGGCGGCCGGTGCGAGGTCCTGGGAATCGGTGCTGGCGCCCTACGTTCCCGGCAGGTGGGTTTACCGGTCGCTGTCGGTGAACTACCGGACCCCGGCAGAGATCATGGCGGTGGCCGCCGGGTTGCTGGCCGAGTTCGCGCCCGATACCGCGCCACCGGAGTCGGTCCGGGCCAGCGGCGTACCGCCCTGGTCCAAGCAGCTCGATGCCCACGAATTGCCCGCTGCGATAGCAGAATTCGTTCGGGACGAGGCCGGCCGCGAGGGTACCAGTGTGGTGATCGGGCCGTCGGATGTGCCGGGCACGGTACCTCCGTCGCAGACCAAGGGCCTGGAGTTCGACGCGGTCCTGGTCGTGGAGCCGCAACGGATCCTGGCCGAGAATCCACGCGGGGCGGCCGAGCTCTACGTCGCCCTGACCCGCGCCACGCAGCGCCTGGGCGTGCTGCACCAGGGTCCGTTGCCGCGGGCGTTGCGCGGCCTGGCCGTCGACGGCGCGTCGTAAGGACGTGGCGTGCCGTTCACGTTTTTGACGGCGATCAGGAAGGCAAAAGCGAGCCGGGTGTGCAAGCATCGCTGCCAGACCCACTTTCTGCTGCCGCCGGGTAAGTCGGTGCGACTGTCGAAGAATCTCGAGAGAGTAGGACTCACCATGACCGACCTCGACCGCACCACCAACGACGCCGGCGCGCGCTCGGAGCTGAACGAGCACTCGCGCACCGGAATGGGTGCGGCCGCCCTGCAACGGGCGATCACCGACCATCTGCGGTATTCGATCGGACGTCCGGCCGCCGCCCTGCGGCCCGAGCACTATTACCGCGCGCTCGCCCTGGCTGTGCGTGACCGCATGCAGGACCGCCGGGTGGCCTCCACGCAGGTCTCCCTGGATCTCGGTCGCAAGGTGACCTGCTATCTGTCCGCCGAGTTCCTGATGGGCCCGCAACTGGGCAACAATCTGTTGAACCTCGGTCTGGAGCGGGCGGCCAAGACCGCGCTCGCCGCGATGGGCCAGCGCCTCGACGAGGTTCTGGCGTGCGAGGAGGAACCGGGTCTGGGCAACGGCGGCCTGGGCCGGCTCGCCGCGTGCTACCTGGACTCGCTGGCCACCCTGGAACGCCCCGCCATCGGATACGGCATCCGCTACGAGTTCGGCATCTTCGACCAGGAGATCCACGACGGCTGGCAGGTCGAGCAGACCGACAACTGGCTGGACAGCGGAAACCCTTGGGAGATAGCCAAACCCGACGTCAACTATCTGGTCAAGTGGGGCGGTCACGTCGAGCACTACACCGACGACAACGACCGCGACCGCGCCCGGTGGGTGCCGGGCCTGATGCTCAAGGGCACCGCCTACGACACCCCCATCCAGGGCTACGGCGTCAACACCTGCAACGTACTGACCCTGTGGAGCGCGCGTGCGGTCAAGTCCTTTGCGTTGGAAGCGTTCAACACCGGCGACTACTACAAGGCCGTCGAGGACGAGGTCACCTCCGAGACGGTCACCAAGGTGCTATACCCCAACGACGAGCCGGAGGCCGGCAAGCGGCTGCGCCTGCTGCAACAGCACTTCTTCGTCTCCTGTTCGCTGCAGCACGTGCTGCACATCATGGACGACCTGGCCGATGCGGGAGTCCGGGAGCTCCCCCAGCGGTTTGCCTTACAGCTCAACGACACTCATCCGTCCATCGGTGTCGCCGAATTGATGCGCCTGCTGATCGACGAACGTCAGCTGGACTGGGACGAGGCGTGGGACATCACCGTGGCGACCTTCGCCTACACCAACCACACGCTGCTGCCCGAGGCGCTGGAGACCTGGCCGCTGGAGATGTTCGGCCAATCACTGCCGCGGCACCTCGAGATCATCTACGAGATCAACAGCCGGTTCCTCGACGAGGTGCGTATCAAGTTCCTCGGCGACGCCGAGCGGGTACGGCGGATGTCGCTGATCGGCGAGGATGGCGCCAAGTTCGTCCGGATGGCGCATCTGGCCACCGTCGGCAGCCACGCCATCAACGGTGTCGCCGCGCTGCACTCGGAACTGCTGAAAGACAGTGTGCTCAAAGACTTCTACGAAATGTGGCCGGAAAGGTTCAGCAACAAGACCAACGGGGTGACGCCCCGACGCTTCCTGGCGCTGGCCAACCCCGGGTTGCGGGAGCTGTTGGACCGCACCATCGGCGAGGGCTGGCTCAAGGATCTCGACCAGCTGCGCGGGTTGGAGGAGTTCGTCGACAAGAGCGCGTTCCGCGAGCAGTGGCGGGACATCAAGCGCACCAACAAAGCTCGCTTGGCCTCGTTCATCCGCTCGGCGACCGGTGTCGAACTGAACCCGGAATGGATATTCGACATTCAGGTCAAGCGCATCCATGAATACAAGCGCCAGCATCTCAACGTCCTGCACATCATCGCGCTGTACTACCGGCTCAAGCAGAACCCCGGTCTCTCGATTCCGCCGCGGGCCTTCATCTTCGGCGGCAAGGCGGCGCCCGGTTATTTCATCGCCAAGCGAATCATCAAGTTGATCAACGCAGTGGCCGAGACCATCAACGCCGACCCGGAGGTCAACAAGTTCCTGAAGGTGGCGTTCATCCCGAACTTCAACGTGCAGAACGCGCACCTGATCTACCCGGCGGCCAATGTGTCCGAACAGATCTCGACTGCGGGCAAGGAGGCATCGGGCACCGGAAACATGAAGTTCATGATCAACGGCGCCCTGACCGTCGGTACCCTCGACGGCGCCAACGTCGAGATCCGCGAGGAGGCGGGCGCGGAGAACTTCTTCCTGTTCGGGATGACCGTGCAGGAGGTCGAGGCCCTGCAGGCCGCCGGGTATCGGCCGGCGGACTACATCGACAGCAACGAGGAGCTCGCGGCGGTCCTGAATCTGATTGACAGCGGGCTGTTTTCACACGGCGACCCGGAGGTGTTCCGGCCGTTGGTGGACAATCTGCGCTACCACGACCCGTTTCTGGTGTGTGCGGACTTCGCGTCCTATGTGGAATGCCAGCAACGGGTCAGCGAAGCGTGGGTGGACCGGGACGCGTGGACCAAGATGTCGATCCTGAACACCGCACGCAGCGGCAAGTTTTCGTCAGATCGCGCGATCGCCGAATACTGCGATGACATCTGGAAGGTCTGGCCGCTGACGGTGAAGATCTGACACCGGCCCGCAATTCGGGTGTCGGCTAACCGATCTCGCGTGTGACGAAGACGGACACATAACCGATCGGGATACCGGTCCGGCTCGCGATGCAGCGGCGGGCCGCCAATTCCACCGCCGCCCGATCCGCGGCACGGGCGACCCCGTCTACCTCGGGTATCCGGATCGACCAACCGTCCGCATCGCGGGCGATATCGATGTCGAAGCACTGGCCAACGGTTACGCATTTCACGCGAGGACTACGAACCCTGCGCACCGAATGTGCGCGCCGCAGAGTGGGCTGAAGAGGCATGGTGTGTTCCTGGGACGACGATGGGCCGCGCGCAAGAATAATGCCGATTGGCGGCAATACCTAATTGAACCGCATCGAGCCGGCCTATCGGGTCTGCGACTGCAGTTCGGCGATGCGGTCGGCCAGCGCCAGGATCCGCTCGGCGTTCCGCACGTGCAGGCTTTCGATCATGCGGCCGTCGACGGTGATGACGCTCTCGCCGGCGGCCTGCGCCTGTTCGTAGGCCTGCACGATCTTCGTGGCGTCGGCGAGCTCGTCCTGCGACGGTCCGAATACGGCGTTGGCCGGATCCACCTGCGAGGGATGGATCAGGGTCTTGCCGTCGAATCCCATCTCGCGGCCCTGGCGCGCTTCGGCGCGGAATCCGGCATCGTCCTTGATGGCGTTGAACACTCCGTCCAGCACGACCTTGCCGGCGGCGCGTGCCCCGAGCACGGCCAGCGCCAACGCGGGCACGACGGGGGCGCGTCCGGGCACGTGCAGTCCGTGCAGCTCGTTCACCAGGTCGTTGGTGCCGACCACCAGCGCGGCCAGCCGGTCGCTGGCCGAGGCGACCTCGTCCATCCGCAGGAACGCCCGCGGCGTCTCGACCATCACCCACAACTGCAGCGACTCCGCGGCACCCAGCTCCTCCAACCGCGCCGTCAGCGCTTGAACCTGTTGGCCTGTCTCGACTTTCGGCACCAGCACGCCGTCGGCGGCCGAACCGGCCACGGCGGCCAGATCGTCGTCGTGCCAGTCGGTATCCAGGCCGTTGATACGCACCACGATCTCGCGGGGCGCATACTCCCCGCTTGCGACAGCTGCACACACCCTGCTGCGTGAGTCGGCCTTCGCATCGGGACCGACCGCGTCCTCGAGGTCGAAGATCAACACATCAGCCGCGAGCGATTTGCCCTTCTCCAGGGCACGGGCGTTGTTGCCCGGGAGGTAGAGGGCCGATCGGCGGGGGCGCAGCGTGGGCGCCATGAGTGTGTTCGCTTTCTGTCCGACAACAGTTCCGGGGGCACCAGTAGCCTAAAGCAGGCTGTCAGAGCAGATCCCGCGCACACGAGGAGCAGAGCATGCCGGTCGTCTTGGTCCATGGCAATCCGGAGACAACGGCGATCTGGGGGCCGCTGGTCGACGTCCTCGGGCGCAACGATGTGGTGTTGCTGTCCCCGCCAGGATTCGGTGCACCGCTGCCCGGCGATTTCCCGGCGACGTACCTGGCTTACCGCGACTGGCTGGCGGGTGAGCTGGAGAACATCGACGGGCCGATCGATCTGGTCGGTCACGACTGGGGTGGCGGCCACGTCGTGAACCTGGTGATGCACCGACCCGAGCTGGTACGCAGCTGGGCCAGCGACATCCTCGGCGTGTTCGACGCCGACTACGTCTGGCACGACATGGCCCAGGTGTGGCAGACACCCGGGCAGGGCGAGGAACTGGTCGACACCATGATGAGCGGAACCGTCGAGGAACGTGCCGCCCTGCTGGCCGGTCTCGGCATCACCCCTGACATCGCGACCGCGCTGGCCCAGGCGCAGGGGCCGGAGATGGGTCGGGCCATCCTGTTGCTCTACCGTTCGGCGGCGCAGCCGGCGACGGCCGAGGCGGGGCGGGCGCTGGAGCACGCGGCGGCGCGCCCGGGACTGTCGATACTGGCGACCGAAGACACCTACGTCGGCTCCCCCGACATCCGCCGGCGTGCCGCCGACCGGGCCGGTGCCCGCACGGAAGTTCTTGACGGCCTTGGTCATTGGTGGATGCTGCAGGATCCGGCGCGCGGGGCCGCCGTCCTCGAGAAGTTCTGGGACTCGCTGCAGTGAGCGGTGCGGCGCCGCAGTCACGCCGTGCCGGGCGACACCGCCCGCGCTGAGGCGACACCACCGGCGCGCGCCATCACGCCGTATTGCGGTAGCGGTCCGTCGGGCGCCCCGCCGTCGTCCATCGACGTGCCCCGGGTGCGGCCGAGGACTCGCCAGGTGCCGTCGTCGGCACGGCGGGCGACCTGGTATTCCACGTCGGCCGCGCTGTCCGCGGGCACCCACGAAACCCGCACGCTGCCGTCAGCGCCACGCTGTGCGTGTACCTGCCGCGGTGCGGGCAACGGGCCTGCCGTAGGCATCGGCGGCGGGACGGGCGAACGCGGCGGCACCAGGGAACGTCCAGTCCGGTTCCGATTGGCGGGCGGCGGATTGGTTCCGGCATCGGAGCGGACCGCCGCCGAGGCCCGCCCGGTGTGCAGCGCGACGACGGCGTAGACCGGGGTCCCCGGCCCCGCGGGAGCCCCGCCGTCGGTTATCGAGACGGCGCCCGTCCGGCCCACCGTGCGCCACGCGCCGTCGGGATCGAGTCGGGTGACTTTGTAGGTGACACCGGCATCGGGCGACCGGTCCCAGCTGATCGTCACGTCGCCGCCGGCCGCCCGGGTCGCCGCGACCCGGGCCGGTCCGGCCAACGGCAACGCGGCCAGGGCCGCTAACGCGCGCGGGTGCCCGGGACAGGCATCAAGCGCAGCCATCAACTGCGCCGCACGGGAGGTCTGCGGGCCGGCGGCTGCGGCCTGGACGATCCGGTCCGCTTCGGCGACCGCGGCGCGTGCGGCGGCTAACGCCGGCTGGGCGTCGACCGCGCCGTTCGGGTCGGCCAGGTCGGCGGCGACGCGGGTCAGGTGCTCCAACTGGTCGGCCGCGTCGGCGTACCTGCGCGCCTGCAGCGCCGCCGAGGCCGCCCGCCAACGCTGCCGCGCATCGGCGAGCACCGATTCGATCTCGTCGGCCACCGCGGCGATCGACGGTTGTCGTTCCGGCAGCGCGCGCCGGCGGGCATCCTCGGCGAGCCGCTGCGCCGCCACCGGCCGGCCTTCCCGAAGCGCCTTGCGCGCCGCCCGCAACGGTGCCGACCAGTCCGGCTTGGCGGGCGGCGGCGGTACCGGCTCGTGGCGTGGGGGCGGCTGCGACGCAGGTACCGCGGTGTCGACGGGCGCACCGAATTCAGCTGCGAGAGCGACCAATACGCGTGACGCCCGGGCGGCATCCAGCCCAAGATCGACGGCTTCGGCCACCAGATGGGCGTGGTCGTCGACGGTCAGCCGATCCTCCACCAGCACGGCCGCCCGGACCCGGGGCCGCAGCTTGTCCGTCAAGTCGGTCGCCAGGCCGTCCAGGTATGCCTCGCGTAGCGCGGGGCCGGCCTCCAGCAGGTCGCCGACGTGTACGAGCAGCTCATCGATGACGGTGCGCAGCCGGTCGGACGGCAGCTCACGGGCCCGGGCACGCCACGCAGCGCCCCGCGCCGCGACCTCGGCCTCGTCGGCGTCCGGATCGCAGCCCAGCAACGAAAACAGCGTCGCCGGCGGCGGGGACTCCCAGATCCGGCCGAGTTCTTCTAACAGTGCGCGGATCTGGCGACGGCGATGCTCCGGCACGAGCTCGCCGGCCGGCATCGCGGGCGCGCCGATCACCCGGTGCATCTGCAACCGGGCCGCGACCTCCGCCTCGGTCAGGCCGGAGTCGCGACCGACGTGCTCGAGCTGGGCCAGCTTCTCGTGCGGTATGCCACCGTGTCTGGCCGCGAGCGCGGCCAGCGCAGCGTCGAACAGTTCGTAGCGGGCGGCGTCATGTCCGGCACGTTGCCGGTGGGCCCGTGCGACCAGTTCGGCGCGGGCGCGCGGATCGAGCAGCGCGGCGCTGTTGGCATCGTGCGCGGCCAGCAGGGCGGCGACCAGCACCCGGTACTTGGGGTGGTCCCGCTGCCGCTGCCAGAACGCCCAGACCTCGGTAACCCGCTCGGAAACATCTGTCTCACTGAGGCTTTCGACGTCCTCGAGCGGAATGTCGTACAGCTCAAAGGGATCAGAGTTCTGCGGGCCACCCCGGGCCTCGACCGCGGCGAGCACCCGCTTGCGGTAGGCGTTCGGTTCGAACGGATGCAGCCCGGCAGTCATCTGGATCCCGTCGTCACAGCGTCACCGACCGGCGTCGCGCCGTCGGGAACGCTGGACCTGTTGCCGTTCCCGCTCCACCTCCGCGGCCGACATGGTCGCCCCGGTTTCTGCGGTCAGCACCAGCGGCATGTTCGCCTCGATGTGCCGGGCCGTCACTTGCAACACTCCGTCGAAGCCCATCGCAAAGGTGATGCGGACATCGCTGCCTTCGCCGAATCCCGGTGGGATGCCCTCGATCATGCCTGAGATCAACACTTTCGCGTCCTCCGGTCGGGACGACGCCACCTGGCCCTGCTGCTCGACGACGACGAGCCTGATGGCGTCCTGATCGTCGCGGACCGTGCCGAAGCTGCGGTGCACGCAGATGGGCAGTGGGTCGTTGCGGCGTACCAGCCAGGTCGCCTGCAACGACAGCGTCTGCTCCCCGAGCGAGAGGATGCCGAATCCGCGGGAGACCACGGTGTCGACCCGGATCAGCACCGCGCGGCGCACCTGGGCCAGCGGCAGGTCATACGCGTCGGCGACCCTGCTGCAGGCGTCGTTGAGATCGCTGGGGCGTGCGTCCTCCGGTAGTGCGCCCGGCGCCAGCCGGCCACGGGTGATCAGATCGTTGGCGACCATGCGTTCCATTTCGAGCTTCTCGCCGTAGAGCGCGGCTCCGCGGACGACGGAGAGTTCCGGATCGTTGAGCTCGGGGCGCATCCCGAAGTCGGTGTGCAGTGCGGTCGCGACGGCAGGCATGCGCGAGGAACCACCGACCAACAGGATGCGGTCAACGCTGTCTGCGCCGCGGCGACGGGCGGCGGCCAGACAGTCGCGGGTCAGGTCTAAGGTCCGGCGCAGCAGCGTCGAGGTCATCTCCTCCAGCTCGGTGCGGGTGATGTCGATGACCGCGCGGGCACCGTCGTGGGTGACGATCACCTGGGTGACGTCACGGTCGGAGAGTTCATGCTTGGCCCGCTCGGCCGCGATCACCAATTCCTGGGCGCCGGCGGAGTCGTCCAGCGGATCTTCGGCCTGCGGGTTGGCCGCGCAGAACCGCCGGGACAGATGCAGGGCCAGCCGCTCGTCCCAGTCGGCGCCGCCGAGCTGGTGATCGCCCTCCACCGCCAGGACGGTGATCCGGCGGTCGGCGAGCTCAATGACCGTCGCGTCGAAGGTGCCCCCGCCCAGGTCGTACACCAGGACCGTTTCCCGGTGACCCTCCTTGGCCATGCTGTGCTGGCCGTCCAAGCGCCCGAAGCCGTAGGACAGCGCCGCGGCAATGGGCTCGGAGAGCACGCCGGCCACGTCGAGTCCGGCGTGGGTGCCGGCGAGCACGGTCGCGCGGCGTTCCTCGTCGCCGAAGTAGGCGGGCACGGTGATGACAGCCTTAAGCACGGGCTCGCCGGTGGCGTATTCGGCGTCGGCGGTGAGGCTGCGCAGGATCAAGGCCGACACGGCCGGGGCCGACCACGCGTTGCCGTTCGCGACGAACCGCCACTCGGCATCGCCCATGCGGCGCTTGACCAGCGTGCACACCCGTTCCGGGTCGAGCCGCGCCTGCCGTCGCGCACCCTCGCCGACCAGGTATTCGTCGCGATTGGTGAACAGGACCACGGAGGGTGTCGTCAGATCGCCGGTGAAACCGCTGAGGACTTCCGGGTATCCGTCGCGACCCGTCCTGGCGATCGCCGAGCTCGTTGTCCCGAGGTCAATCCCATGAATGGTCACTCTGGTGAGCGTAGCGACGACCGTCGGGCGACTGAACGCCTTCCGTACTATCGATGCCCGTGGCCGAGGATGACCTACAGACCGCGATCGTCGAGCGCCTCGACGATCTGGCGCGCGCGCTGCGACGGCAATCCGCCGGCATCGACCACCTCGCCGAGGATGCGCGCGCTCGCCAGGCCAAAGACGTTGCGGGGGCGGACATTTCGTTGTTGGTGGACTTATACGCGGTGCACTCCGATGCCACCGCCTGCGCCGCGACGTCGCGCAGCAACCGGGAGCGAGCCGGATTCGAGGCTCTGGCGGCGGCGTTGGAGCGCCTCATCGCGGGCCGCGGCGGCGAAATCGTGGTGCCGGCGCCGGGGACCGATTTCGACCCCGCGACCATGGACGCGGCGGAGGTCCGGCCCGCCCATTCGGCAGCTGAGGACCGGCTGGTCGCCGCGCTCCTCACGCCGGGGCTGCGGGTGACGACGACCGGGCGCACCGTCCGGGCCGCCCGGGTCGCGGTGTACCGGCACCGGGCCTAGGTCGTTACTTCCGGCCCGGTGTCCAGTCCATGCCCCAGCCGTAGGTGCGGTCCAGCAACGACTGGCCGCCGCGGATGTAGCGCACTTCGCGGTTGATCGTGATCTCGCCGTTGGTGTTCGTCAGCATCGCGATGGCGCACATCCGGGAGCCTGGATCGTGCTCGTCGAGCCGGACCTCGATCTGCGGGCCGGTCTGCGGGAAGACGGTCACCACCGCATTGGCGGCGGCCCAGTTCGGGGTGCCTTCGTAGATGTAGGCGAAGATGAGGACCCGGCGGATGTGGTTCGCCCGCGAGAGGTCGATGAACAGGTCTTCCCCGCCCTGACTCGCCCCCGACCGATCGTCGCCGGAGAGCCAGATGATCTTTGGTCCACCGGACAGTGGGCTGACCTGAAACTGGTTGCCGAGCGCCTGCACGACGCCCTTGTCGCCATCGACGAACTCGAACAGGCAGCCCAGGTCGAGGTCGATGTCTCCGCCGGATGCGGCGAGCCGCTTGAAGAATCCGCCGCCGGTTTGCCGTTGGGTCCAGTTCAGGTTTGCCCGGATGACGCCCGAACCGCCACTCCCCTTGCTCAACGAGACTGTCGGCGCCTGTTTGGTGAGCGTCACCTTCGACAGACTGACCGGCGGGCCCTGCGGCGGCGCCGGCGGCTGCTGCTGGTACGGCTGCTGCTGGTAGGGCTGCGGCGGATACGGCGGCGCCGGCGGGTACGGCTGCTGCTGGTAGGGCGGCGGGGGCGGCTGATAGGGCGGTTGCTGCTGATATGGCGGAGGCGGCGGTGGTGGCGGGTACGCCGGAGGCGGGGGTGGTGGCTGATAGGGCGGCGCGGGAGGGGGCGGGGGCGGCTGAGCTGGCGGCTGTTGCGACTGCGCCGGTTGCTTGGGCGGCTTGTTGTAATTGATGGGCATGCCGATGACCCTCCTCTTCGACCTCACAGGACGCCGTGGGGGTGCCGGTGGCCGTCCCCCTCAACCGAGGCTACTTCGTAGCCGCCAGGTATTCGCCGGTCGGTTCCGTCCCAGCGCCCGGCATCACCGACGACGGGTGTCGGGCTGGCCCCGCTGTAGCCAATCGCATTGAACACCAGGCACTTTGAATGGCCCCAGAGATCACCGCACGAATTTTGGCCGGGGTCCGCTCGGCGGCCACCCGGTCCCCGATACCGTGACGACGTGGAAATCAATGGAGCGAGCGCGATCGTCACCGGTGGCGCGTCAGGAATCGGAGCGGCGACTGCGCGTCAGTTGGCCGCCAAGGGTGCCCGGGTCGTGGTTGCCGACCTGCAGGCGGACAAGGGCGAGGCTCTCGCCCACGAAATCGGTGGTGTCTTCGTCACCGTCGACGTCACAAACACTGACCAGATCATCGACGCGGTCAAGACCGCCGCGGACCTCGGTCCGCTGCGCGCCCTGGTCAACTCGGCGGGTATCGGATGGGCCCAGCGCACCATCGGCAAGGACGGCGAATTCTCCTCGGCGCACAACCTGGATGCGTACCGGAAGGTGATCGCCATCAACCTGGTCGGCACCTTCGACTGCATCCGGATCGCCGCGACCCAAATGAGCAAGAACGAACCGACCGAGACCGGGGAACGCGGTGCCATCGTCAACATGACCAGTGTCGCGGCGTTCGACGGTCAGATCGGTCAGGCCGCTTACAGCTCGTCCAAGGGCGGCGTGGTGGGTCTGACCCTGCCGGTCGCGCGCGACTTGTCGGCGGTCGGCGTCCGCGTCAATACCGTCGCCCCCGGCCTGATCGACACCCCGATCTACGGCGAGGGTGAAGCCTCGGAGGCATTCAAAGCCAAACTCGGCGAGTCGGTGCTGTTTCCGCACCGTCTCGGCAAACCCGACGAGTTGGCCTCGATGGTCGTCGAGTTGCTCACCAATTCGTACATGAACGCCGAAGTCGTGCGGGTGGACGGCGGCATCCGGATGCCACCGAAGTAGCCGTTTGGCCGGTGCCCGCACAGTCTTGGCCTGCGGGCACCGGTACACGGTCGACGACGGCAGTCAGAGCGACGAATTCTTCTGCGTCAGAACGACATTCGGCGAAGCACCGCGCGCGAACGTCGCCACGGGGCGATCGACTGGGCTGGATTCATATCTGACCCGGCGATTCCGTTCCCCGGGAGAGCCATAGCTGCGAGAAGCCGAACCGTCAACATGCGGCGCGGCCGTAGCCCGAACGTCCATCCGCGTTCGCGACCAAGAGCTGCGTGTGTTCCGGCCGGTCCGGGCGCACCTGCGGGTCAACGTCAGTAGCCGTTCGCGTACGGGAAGTTGGAAGTGAACGGGCACCCGTTCCACGCTTCCGGTGACTTTCGGCGCGCTCCAATGACGGCAAGACATGGTGCGCGCGAAGCAGTTTCGGCTCAATTCCGATCCGACGCGCCAGCGACGTTTCCCACGGAAGCCCACAGCTGTTTCTGCAACCCCACCGCTGCCCGGCCGTGAGAGAGTGCCGACGCGAGTCGAGCCCGGCCATCGCCGGGGACATCTACCCGGCGACTCGCCAAATTTTCACGCATGGTGATTTTAACGGTTAACGTCGGGTAAACTGCCCGTGAACTCCTGGCGCACCGCAGCGGCCGACGGGCAACCACAGGTCCCACCCCACAATCTGCCGGGGGCGTAGCAGAAACGGAGCCTCGTCATGTTCACCCGCCTCGCCGTCTCTGCCGGAACCGTGTTGACTTCGATGCTGGCGCTGAGCGGAGCGGCAATTCTGGGTGGCGGTGCAGCATCTGCCGACTCGAGCCAAGACGACCAGTTCCTGGCCCTGCTGAATCAAAAAGGTGTTTCCGCCCTGTCGGGCGTGCCGAGTCTGATCGCCACGGCGCACGAGATCTGCGGCAATCTTGACGCTGGGGTGTCGGCAAATGCCCTGGTGGACGCACTGGTAGACAACGCGAACAACGTCACTCCGGGTGCCGAGCGAGGCCGACTCGTGCGTACCGAAGGCCGGTTCCTTGCTGCGGCAGTAGAGGCCTACTGTCCCAACAATCTCGGCAGGATAGGTTCTGTCCCTGCCGGCTGGAACAACGCGACGCACCGGGTGGTACTTGCTTCGCGGATCAAAGAGACCAACCCGGACAACCCGTCACCGCCGGTACCAGGTGGACCCGACATCCAGATCCTGACGCCGCCACAGGCGGCGGCTCCCCCTCCAGCACGCAAGGTGGCGCCCCCCGTCGTCGGTCCTCCGCCAGGGGGCGGCGGCGGAGGCGGCGGCACTGGTGGCGGTACCGGCGGAGCGGCCCCGCTACCGCCCGTCGAACCCGGCATCATCGCGCTCGCGCCGTAACAAAACCGCTCGCTCCGCAACCGCGCCTGTGAGCTGCAATTTTGCCGGCGTGGAGTAGCTACGCACACGACACGGCGTCGATTCGGTATCAGCTGGCAAACGCTACTTCTTTTCGCAGCAGTCAGATTGTTAACGTCGCGCGATGCAGGACACGTCGGTGAATTCATGCCTCCGACAATCACGTTCATTATCCCGACGTGAAGTGATGCGCTATGCCGTTGCCATGTCTGTGTTGCCGGGGATCTGCACGGTCTCGGCGTATGGCGGCGTCCCTGAGGCCGCGGCTGCCGCCCCCAAATTAATCGACTTCGCCATGCACCAGATTCCGGCGGAGCACATTCGGGCAGCGGGCTATTCGGGCGTCATCAACTACGTCTCGCTGTCGCGCCCCGGTTCGTCCTTCGGCGCCAAGCCGATCACCCGGCCCTACGCCGAACAGCTGAAAGCTGCGGGGCTGATGATTGTCAGCAATTACCAGTACGGCAAGCCCGGCGGGACAGCGCCGTCGGATTTCAAGCGTGGGTTCGACGGTGGTGTCGCCGACGCTCGCACCGCCTGGAAGCTGCACACCGAGGCCGGCGGCGGCCAGAGTGCGCCCATCTTCTTCACCATCGACGAGGACATCAACCGCGACACCTGGAACACCGTAGCGCTGAAGTGGTTTCGCGGTATCAATTCGGTGCTGGGCGTGCAGCGCACCGGCGTCTACGGCGGCATTGACGTGTGCCAGTGGGCCGCCGCCGACGGGGTCATCGGCAACTCGCGCACGCCGGGCCACCGGTGGGCCTGGCAGACCAAGGCGTGGTCGGGCAGTCGAGTCGATCCTGCCGCGGTCCTCTACCAACGAGTGGTCAGCACGGCGTCGAATCCCGGCCCGACCGTCGGCGGGCAGGAAGTCGACGTCAACGACGTCCTCGCCCAGGATTGCGGGCAGTGGAGTCTGCATCCGTGAGCGCGGGGCAACGTCGTTCATCCCCACGGGTTGGAGTTGCGTCCGGCAGGATCTGAAATCCAGCACCGGGTGCCGGCGAGCACTGCCGCGTGCACCGCTCGCGCGATCCGGGCGCCGACCACAGAGCGGGGCCCACCGTATGCCTCCGCAGTTCCGTCCGTCGGGCAGTGCACGACGATCGCGTCCGAGGCGGTTCCGCTGGCCTGTACTTCAGCCTCGTACAACGCCTGCACTTTCGCCTCCGTCGCAGTAGTTACCGCGTTGACCAGAGCTGCCTCGGACAGCCGCTGCGGCACCTCGACCACAACGTTGATGGTGCCCACCCGGTACTCGTCGCCGGCTAGCAACGGTCGGTAATCGACGGTCTCGAACACGCCACCTTCGGCTGTTCTTACGCCGCAAGGCAATTCGCGGCGAAGGTGCCGGTCAGGTGCTGCTGCCCAGGTCGGGTGCGAGAGCCCGACTGTCGCGGTCGCAACCACGCCGGTGTCTTCGGCCAGCCGGTACCGGGAGACGTCGACGGCGGTGAGCAGCCCGCAACCGGTGCCGGCGAGCTGGAGCGCGGCACCGATCTCCGTCAGGTGACGATCCGGGTCGGTCCGGTCGTAATCGAACGGGACCGTCGCGTTGAGCACCCAGTTCCGGGCGGCGATGCCGCCGCCGAGCGGACCCGACGACACGCACAGCCGAGGCTCGGCGAATTGCCACAGAAGTACCGGCAGCGAACGCGCCTGTTCCACGCGTGCGGTCAACCTGGGATGCATAGCTTCATCCTGGCCTAATATCCGGGTGTCGAAACCAGGGTGCCAGCGAACCTCGTGCTACGCGCATGAGTACGAATCGATTGGGGATCCAGTCGCGCCGGTCGGCTTCATTTTGACGAGAGTCTTGACGCGGATCTTGTCTGGCCCATCGGTAGGTCTGTGACCTGCTTGTATCTGAGTGGAGCTAAGGGGACTCGAACCCCTGACCCCCACACTGCCAGTGTGGTGCGCTACCAGCTGCGCCATAGCCCCGAATGTCGTGCCAGTCGAAGCTACACCACCGGCAACCGTGGTTCAAAGTTGCTGGTCAGGCTGACCCACCACCCGACACCGCCTGCGCCAGCCCGGTCGAGGTATCCGCGGCCGGCCGCGTCTCCGGCCCCAGCAACCACCCGACAGCGGCGATCAGCAGCACGATTCCACTGATCGCGAAGCTCCATGCGTAGCTCACGTGCCCGGCGACCCATCCCACGGTGGTGGCGCCGACGATGGCACCCAGATCCGACACCATCTGCACCATCGCCACCGGCGCGCCGGCACGTGCCTCACTTCCGAGGATGTCCGCGACCGCGGCCTGCATCGGCGACATGTAGATGCCCGTCGTCACTCCGCCTACGAACGCCGCGACCAGAAACCACAGCAACGACGTCGCAAAGCCCAGCCAGGCGGTCGCCACGCCGGTCGCCGCCAGCCCGATGATCAGCAACGTACGACGCCCTATCCGATCAGAGAGGTCGCCGACGGGCACGACGGGTAACGCATTGCCGACGGCAAATGTCGCCAGCGCCAGACCGATGACCCCGACGCTGCGGCCCATCACGTCGGTGACGAACAACGGGACGAGCGCGACCCGAAGCCCGAACGCCGACCAACCTGTCGCGAAGTTGGCGAGTAGCGACGTCCAGTACGCGCGGACGCGCAGCGCTTGGCGCATCGTCACGGTTGATCGCGTCGGGAGCCCGGGAGCCGTCAACTCCGAGTTCCGCAAGCTGTAGAACAACACCACGACGACAACCAGGAGTGCGGCTCCGTAGGCGAGGAACGGCGCGGCTAGTCCCCCACCGGCGGCCAGACCGCCCACCGCCGGGCCGCCGACCGCACCCACCATGAAGGATGTGGTGAACAACCCGGCGACGCGCCCGCGCGCATCGGGAGGACTGATGTGAATCAGCAAGCCGAGCGCCGAGACGAAGAACATCGTCGAGCCGACACCGCTGAGGGCACGCAAAACCGTTAACTGCCAATAAGTTTGAGAAAACGGGCATGCCGCGGTGGTGACCGCCACGATCAGCACACCGGTGATATAGATGCGCCGCTCCCCCAACCGCTGGACCAGCGCACCGCTCATCGGGGCAAACAACATGCGGCTCAACGCGAAAACGGTGACCAGAAAGGTCACCGCATCGATGCTGACGCCGAATGTGCGCGCAAAGGAAGGCATCACCGGCGAGATGACCCCGTAGCCCAGCGCGACCACCACGTTCGCCCCGCTGAGAAGCCAGACTTCGCGCGGCAGCGGGGTAGTCCCGCGACCCCTCGGGCGCGCAAGTCGCAGGGTATTGGTCACCCAATGACTTTATTGACCACCTCGCGAGCCGTTTCCTGCACCTCCGCCAAATGCTCGGGCCCCAGGAACGACTCGGCATAGATTTTGTAGACGTCCTCGGTGCCCGAGGGCCGCGCAGCAAACCAGGCGTTCGCGGTGACCACCTTCAGCCCACCCAGCGGTGCACCGTTGCCCGGCGCGGCGGTCAGCTTGGCTTCGATCGGCTCCCCCGCCAGTTCGGTCGCCGACACCTCCTCGGAAGACAATCGCGACAGCCGGGCCTTCTGCTCCCGGTCGGCCGGCGCATCAACTCGCGCATAAAACGGCTCGCCGTACGAACCCACCAGCTCTCGGTACCGCTGCGACGGGGTCCGACCGGTTACCGCCAAGATCTCCGAGGCCAGCAACGCCAGAATGATGCCGTCCTTGTCGGTGGTCCACACCGTTCCGTCGCGCCGCAGGAACGACGCCCCCGCCGACTCCTCTCCACCGAAGCCGATGGTGCCGCCGATCAGCCCGTCGACGAACCACTTGAATCCGACCGGCACCTCCACCAGCGAACGCCCGATGCCCGCCACCACCCGGTCGATGATCGACGAACTCACCGCGGTCTTGCCGACCCCCACCTCGCCGGGCCACCCGGGCCGGTGCGTGAACAGGTAGTCGATCGCGACCGCCAGGTAATGGTTCGGATTCAGCAGCCCCCCGTCCGGGGTGACGATGCCGTGCCGGTCGGAGTCGGCATCGTTGCCGGTGGCGATCTGGTAGTGGTCCCGATTGGCGATCAGCCCGGCCATCGCATCCGGTGAGCTGCAGTCCATCCGGATCTTCCCGTCGTGATCCAGCGTCATGAACCGCCAGGTTGCGTCGACCAGCGGGTTGACCACGGTCAGGTCCAAATCGAAGCGCGATGCGATCTCGCCCCAGTAGTCCACGCTGGCCCCGCCGAGCGGGTCGGCGCCGATGCGCACCCCCGCTGCGCGCACCGCCTCGATGTCCACCACGTTCGGCAGATCTTCGACGTAGGCAGCCAGATAGTCGTGTCGCTGTGCCGAACCCAATGCACGCGCCAACGGCACCCGCCGCACCGCCGACAGCCCGTCACGCAGAATCTCGTTGGCGCGCTTGGCAATCACGCCAGTCGCGTCGCTGTCGGCCGGGCCGCCATTGGGCGGGTTGTACTTGAAGCCACCGTCCGAGGGCGGGTTGTGCGACGGCGTCACCACGATCCCGTCAGCCAACCCGTCCTTGCGTCCGCGGTTGTAGGTCAAGATGGCGTGACTGATCGCCGGAGTCGGGGTGTAGCGGTCGCGGCTGTCTACGGCAGCCAGGACGTCGTTGCCGGCCAGCACCTCCAGCGCCGTGACCCAGGCGGGCTCCGAAAGGCCATGTGTGTCACGGCCGATGAACAACGGACCGGTCGTGCCCTGCCCGGCCCGATACTCCACGATGGCCTGGGTAGTCGCCAGGATGTGCGCCTCGTTGAACGCACCGTTCAATGCCGAGCCCCGATGGCCCGAGGTACCGAACACCACCTGTTGCGCCACATCGTCGGGATCGGGCTGCACCGAGTAATACGCCGTCACCAGATGCGGCAGATCGACGAGGTCATCGGGTTGCGCCGGTCGACCGGCTCGCGGGTGGGCCATGGTCACAATTCTGCCCATAGGCCACGGCACCGCCCTAAGCTGCTAGGCGCACAGTTGGCACACGAGAGGGAAACAACCGGTGGCACGCCACGACTATCGGGAGTTGGCAGCGATTTTCGCCGGCGGCGCGCTGGGCTCGCTGGCCCGCGCCGCCCTCGCCACCCTTGCCGTCCCCGATCCGGCGCGCTGGCCATGGCCGACGTTCGCGGTCAACATCGTCGGCGCTTTCCTGGTCGGTTACTTCACCACCCGACTGCTGGAACGGTTGCCGCTGTCCAGTTATCGCCGCCCGCTGCTCGGCACCGGTCTGTGCGGCGGACTGACCACGTTCTCCACGATGCAGGTCGAGACGGTCCGGATGATCGAGCACGGACACTGGGCGCTGGCCGGCGCGTACACCGTCGTCAGCATCACGCTGGGACTGCTGGCGGTCTACCTGGCTACCGCCCTGGTGCGCCGGGTCCGGCTCCGATGACGACGGTCCTGCTCTGGCTCGCCGTCATGCTCATCGGCGGTGTCGGATCGGTCGCCCGCTTCCTGGTGGACCGTTCGGTCGCGCGCCGAACGCCCGGCCCGTTCCCCTACGGCACTTTGACGGTGAACCTGACCGGCGCGGCGTTGCTCGGCTTCCTGGGCGGTCTGGCGCTGTCCAAGGACGCCGCGCTGCTGGCCGGAACCGCCTTCGTCGGCGCCTACACCACGTTTTCCACCTGGATGCTCGAGACTCAGCGGCTCAGCGAGGAACGGCAGTTGCTCGCGTCGTTCGCCAACATCGCCGTCAGCGTGCTCCTCGGGCTGGCCGCAGTCGTGCTCGGCCAGCAGATCGCGGGCCTGATATGAGCGAGCAGAGCCTGAAACTCACCGCGTATTTCGGCGAACGGCAGCGCGCTGTCGGCGCACCGCGCCGGTTCCTGGCCGACGCCATGTTGGATGTGTTCGGCTCTCGCGGCGTCGCCACCAGCGTGATGATGCGCGGCATCTCCGGCTTCGGCTCGAAAGGTGAACTGCGCAGCGATCGTTCGCTCAGCTTGTCCGAAGACCCGCCGGTAACGATCGCCGCCGTTGACTTTTCGTCCAAGATCGGTCCCCTGGTCGACGAGGTCGCTGCGATCACCGGCCGCGGACTAGTGACGCTGGAACGTGCCCGCCTGGTCACCAAGGACAGCGGACCCGACGCAGCCACCGACATCGACAGCCGAACCGGGGATGCCGCGAAGCTGACCGTATACGTCGGCCGCCAGGTGCGGGTGGCCGGCCGACCGGCGCACCTCGCCGTTTGCGAACTCCTGCATCGGCAAGGATTCGCCGGTGCCACAGTGTTTCTCGGCGTCGACGGCACCGTGCACGGTGAGCGCGAGCGAGCCCGGTTCTTCGGGCGCAACGTCAACGTGCCGCAGATGATCATCGCGGTGGGGTTGCCGGCCCAGGTGTCCGCGGCGATGGCCGAACTGGCGCAACTGTTACCCAACCCGCTGCTGACCGTGGAACGGGTCCGGCTGTGCAAACGCGACGGCGAGATGTTCGCCCGCCCCCAGGAGTTGCCACCGACCGACAACCAGGGGCGCACCCTGTGGCAGAAACTCATGGTCCACACCGGCGAGGCAACTCTGCACGACGGCCAACCGCTCCACCGCGCCATCGTGCACCGATTGTTGCAGTCCAAGTCCGCGCGTGGCGCCACGGTCCTGCGTGGCACCTGGGGCTTTCAGGGAAACCATAAGCCTCACGGAGACAAGATTTTTCAGCTTGTCCGCAGCGTGCCAGTGACCACTGTCATCGTGGACACACCCGAGGCGATCGCGCGCAGCTTCGACGTCGTCGACACGGTGACCACCCGGCACGGATTGGTCACCAGCGAGATGGTTCCCGCGGCAATGGCTCTGGACGGAACGCAGAACTGGACCGGAACACCATTGGCGGAGTACGACTACTGACCGATGCCGTTCAGCAGCGCATCCAGCAGTGCGTCCAACCGGGTCGGACTGGCTCCGTGGTTCAGTGCGTGCAGTAGCAACGTGCCGATCAGTGCGTCGGCGACGGCATCCAGATCCGCGTCGTCACGAATTTGCTTGTCGCGCATGCCTTGACGAAGCCGCGTCATCAGTCCTTCGTGTTGCGGCGCGCTCAACTGCTGATACAGCGCGACCCCGTCGGACGAGTTCGCGGCCGCGGCCGCGACCAGAGCTCGGATTAGCGCACCGTTGGGCGCCTCGGCCAGAAAGTTCGCGTGGTCGTTGAGCCAGGAACGCAGATCGGCTCGGATGTCACCGGTGTCGGCGACCGGAAACGAGCCTGACCCGCCATACGCCTCCAGGACCGCTTCGGCCACCAGCGGCGCTTTGGAGGGCCAGCGCCGGTAGACGGTCTTCTTCCCCACCCCGGCATGGGCGGCAACGCTTTCCATGGACAGTTCGGCGTAGCTGCCCGCCGCCAGCAGGTCACGTGCGGCGGTCAGGATCGCGCGGTCGAGTTGCCTGTCGCGTGGGCGGCCTGGTTGCGTTACCGTCATAAGGAAACGATACGTGTCGTATCTTCGCCAAGGCAACGGAAGGATCCGCTGTGACCGCATCGCTCTCGGTGCCCAAGACGTGGGACGACATCACTGCAGGGTGGATGTCGGCGGCGCTGGTCAGCCGGTTCCCCGGCATCGTCGTGGAGTCGGTCACCGTTGCGGACCGCGACGACGGGACCAACCGGCGCGCGCGTCTGGCGCTGACCTACGCCGCCGGCGCCGGCCCGGCCACGGTGTTCGCCAAAGCCGCCGACCCCGCGCACAAAGAGATGATCCGCATGACCAGCGGCATGTTCCACGAGCCGCGGCTTTTCATCTGCGGCGTCGAATTACCACTCGAGCACCCCGAGGTCTATACCGCCTTGATCGACAAGGACGACTACGACTTCGTGTTGATCATGGAGGATCTGAGTGCGCGCGGCGCCGATCCGCGGGACGCGACCCGGCCCATGTCGGTCGAGCAGGTCGCCTCCGGCGTACAGGGGTTGGCCCGGATGCACGGCAGATATTGGGGCCACCGGCTGGCCGCGTACCCCGCACTGGACTGGCTCGAGCCCTTTTTGCCCTGGGACGGAATGCAATACGCGCCGCTGCACGAAGCTCAGGCGCGCCTGGGCGACGACGCGCCCGCCGAGGTGCTGTCGCTCAACGCCGACCAGCTGATCGAATCCATCTGGAAGCCGTACATCCGCACCCTCACAACCACGCCGCAGACCTTGCTGCACGGCGACCCGCACATCGGCAACACTTATCTGCTGGCCGACGGGGAGGTGGGCTTCCTGGATTGGCAGGTCGCCCGCCACGGCAACTGGTCGCTGGACCTGGGCTATTTCCTGCAGGGTGCCCTGACCGTCGCGGATCGCCGCAACAGCGAACGTGAATTGCTGGAGATCTATCGCGGCGCACTCGGACTGCCCGCCGCCGAGTTGCCCAGCAGCGACGAGGTCTGGCTGCGCTACCGCGCTTCAGTGGCCCACGGGCTGGCCATCTGGTTGTGCACCGCCTCCGCCGGTGACCTGTGGCAACGACCGGACATCGCTATCGCACTGGCACAACGGTATTCAGCGGCCTATGCGGATCTGGACACCGCCGCCGCACTGCGTGAGATCAGTGGGTGATCAAGCCGTCACGGCGCGCCGAGGCCCAACTCGGCAACGGTCAGTAGTGGTAGGTGTCCGACGGTGCCGGTGAATGCCCCTGCTCGTCCTCGAACGTCGACGCCTCGATGCCATACGACCGGGCCAGGTCGAGAATCTTGGTCGCCCGCGCGATGCGGGGCAGATCCGACCCGTTGCGGATCTCTCCCCCGTCGCGTTCGAACTCAGCGAAAAACTCCTTCGCCCAACCGATTTCGTCCTGAGATGGCGACAATCCCTCGTTCACCACAGCACACTGATCCGGCGAGAGACAGATCTTGCCGGTCATGCCGAACTCGACCGACACGGCGCTGGCCTCGATCAGCTTGAGCGGGTTGGACCCGATGGTCGGGCCGTCGATGGCGCTGGGCAGGCCGGCCGCCTTGGCCGCAATGGTGAACCGGGACCGCGCATAAGCCAGCGTGGACGCGTCTTCGCCGAACCCGGTGTCGCGACGAAAGTCGCCGATGCCGAAGGCGAGCCGGAAAGTGCCCTTGGCCGCGGCGATCTCGGTGATGCGCTCCAGCCCTCGGGCTGTTTCTACCAGCGCCACGATCGGCACGTTGGGCAGCCGTTTCGCGGTCTCGGTGACGTGGTCCACCGATTCGACCATCGCCAGCATCACCCCGCCCACCGGGGTACCGGCCAACTGGGCCAAATCATCTGCCCACCAAGGGGTCCCGAAGCCGTTGATCCGAACCCAGTCATTGTTGTCGGCGGACAACCACCGCACCACGTTGTCGCGGGCGCTGACCTTGTCCTTGGGCGCGACCGCGTCCTCGATGTCGAAGACCACGATGTCGGCACGGGAGCGCGCCGCGGCTTCGAACCGATCAGCGTGTGTGCCGTTGACCAGCAACCAACTGCGTGCCAGCACCGGATCGATGCGTGAGCCGATGTCGGTGGGGTCCGTCGTGGTGTCGGTGTTGCCCTGTTCGTACACGTCCCCAACCGTAGCGACACCGCAATCCGGTCAGAGCTGGGCCCACACCGACTTCGTCTTCATGTACATGTCGATGCCCTCGCGGCCGAACTCGTGACCCCAGCCGGACTGCTTGTGACCACCGAAGGGCACATCGTGGTCGAACACCAGCTGGCAGTTCACCTGCACGCTGCCCGCCTGCAGCCGCTTGACGATCCGGTGTGCGCGCCCCAGGTTCTCCGTCCAGGCGGTGGCGGCCAGGCCGTAGGTGGTGTCGTTGGCCATGGCCACGGCCTCGTCTTCGTCGTCGAACGGCAGGATGCTGACCACCGGTCCGAAGATCTCCTGCTGGTACAGCCGCATCCCGGGGTCGACGTTGGTCAGCACCGTGGGATGCACGAAGTAGCCTTTGCGGTCCAGACGGTAACCCCCGGCCACCACGTCGACCCCGTCGTTCTTGCCTTCGTCGATGAAGCCCATCACCCGGGTCAGCTGCTTCTGGCTGATCAGCGGGCCGCTGACGCAGCCCTCCTCACTGGGGGCGCCGAGCTTGAACGTGTTGGCCATCATCGAGATGCCTTCCACGACCTGGTCGTACACGCCGCGTTGCGCGAAGATCCGTGACCCGCACACGCAACCCTGCCCGGAGTGCACGAAGATGCCCAGCGACGCCATCAGAATGGTCTTGCTCATGTCGGCGTCGTCGAAAATCAGCACGGGCGACTTTCCGCCGAGTTCGAGGGTCACCTTCTTGAGGTTGCCCGCCGACGCGCGGACGATCTCCTTGCCCACTTCGGTCGAACCGGTGAACGCCACCTTCTCGACGCCGGGGTGCGCGGTGATCGCCGCACCCGCGGTGTGCCCATATCCGGTCAGTAGGTTGACCACACCGTCGGGCACGCCGGCCTCGTGGATCAGCCGATCAAGTAGCAGCGCCGAGAGCGGGGTCTCCTCGGCGGGCTTGACCAGCATGCTGCAGCCGGCGGCCAGCGCGGGCGCCAGCTTCGCACACGCGTTGAAGATCGGACCGTTCCACGGGAAGATGAGCCCGACCACGCCGTAGGGCTCCTTGAGCGTGTAGGCGTGCATGTTGACGAAGGCGTCCGTCGCGATGCCATCGGTTTTGACGTCGTAGGCGACGCCGTTGATCTTGGAACACCAACCGGCGTAGTAGCGGAAGAATTCTGAACAGGTGGACATCTGCAGCTGCGCCTGCATCAGTGGCATGCCGGTGTTGAGCGAGTCGAGTTGCGCGAATTCCTCAGCATGCTCGTCGATCAGATCGGCGATGCGCCACATGACTTTTGCCCGTGCGCGTCCCGGCAACTGGGACCAGACCCCGGAGTCGAAAGCTGCCCGGGCCCGCTCGACGGCGTTGTTGACGGCTTCCTCGCCGCAGTCGGTGAATTCAGTGATCTGTTCTTCGGTCGCCGGATTGATGACCGGGATGACATCTCCGGTGCCGGGGCGTTCACGGATTTCGTCCAGTACCGCATGCAGGGTCATCGTCGATCCTCTTTCGTCATCGAATGCTGAGCACTTGCTTAGCACCGTCAGTGGCGTGGGGTCAAGGCGCCGCCCCGCGCGCCCCCGTTTCGACGGATTCAGTCGTCGAACAGTGCTTGGATAACGAGGTGCCCACCTCCGGCAAGCCGAGGCGCTGCCCGCCGGATCGGCTCGACGATCGGAGAACCCGCATGTCTGACCGCCCCGACATCGTCATCCTGATGACCGACGAGGAGCGCGCGGCGCCGCCCTACGAACCGGCCGAACTGCAGGAGTGGCGCGAGCGGATGCTGCCCGGTCGGCGCTGGTTCGACGACAACGGGGTCAGCTTCACCCGGCATTACACCGGTTCGCTGGCCTGCGTGCCGAGCCGCCCGACGATCTTTACCGGCCAGTATCCCGACCTACACGGCGTCACCCAGACCGACGGAATCGGCAAGCGCTTCGACGATTCGCGGCTGCGCTGGCTGCGCGTGGGCGAGGTGCCGACGCTGGGTAACTGGTTCCGCGCCGCCGGTTACGACACCCATTACGACGGCAAATGGCACATTTCGCATGCCGACCTCACCGATCCGGAGACGGGCGGATCGCTGGCGACCAACGATGACGACGGCGTCGTCGATCCGGTGGCGGTGCAGCGCTACCTGGACGCCGACCCGCTGGCCCCGTACGGCTTCTCGGGCTGGGTGGGTCCCGAACCGCACGGGGCGGGCAACGCCAACAGCGGCTACCGGCGCGACCCGTTGATCGCCGACCGCGTGGTGGCTTGGCTCGAAGATCGCTACGCGCGTCGCCGCGCCGGTGACATCGCCGCCCTGCGCCCGTTCCTGCTGGTGGCCAGCTTCGTCAACCCGCACGACATCGTGCTCTTCCCGGCCTGGGCGCGGCGCAGTCCAGTGCAGCCTGCTCCCCTGGATCCCCCGCATGTGCCGCCGGCACCCACCGCGCAGGAGGACCTGTCCACCAAACCGGCCGCACAGATCGCGTTCCGGGAGGCCTACTACTCCGGGTACGGGCCGGCGCCAGTGATCAGCCGCACCTACAAACGCAACTCGCAGCGCTACCGCGACCTCTACTACCGCCTGCACGCCGAGGTCGATGCGCCGCTCGACCGGGTGCGCCGGGCGGTCACCGACGGTGGCTCCGACAATGCTGTCCTGCTACGCACCTCCGATCACGGCGAACTGCTCGGTGCGCACGGCGGACTGCACCAGAAATGGTTCAACCTGTACGACGAGGCCACCCGGGTGCCGTTGGTGATCGCCCGAATCGGTCACCGCGGCACCGACGCGCGCACCATCGACACGCCGACCTCGCATGTCGACCTGGTCCCGACTCTGCTGGGCGCGGCGGGCATCGACATCGACACCGCCGCCGCAGCACTGGCCGAGTCCTTCTCCGAGGTGCACCCACTGCCCGGTCGCGACCTGATGCCGATCGTCGACGGAGCCGCCGCCGACGAGACGCGGGCGGTGTATCTGATGACGCGCGACAACGTGCTCGAGGGTGATACCGGCGCTTCAGCATTGTCCCGCCAGTTGGGAAGAAACACGAATCCCCCTGCGCCCCTTCGGATCAGGATTCCAGCCCACGTGGCGTCCAATTTCGAAGGCCTGGTGGTACGCGTCGCTGCTGCCGACGGTGGCGCAGGACATCTCTGGAAGCTGGTGCGCACCTTCGACGATCCGGCCACCTGGACCGAGCCCGGGGTGCGACACCTGGCCGCCAACGGAGTGGGTGGGGAAACCTACCGTACGGACCCGATCGATGATCAGTGGGAGCTGTACGACCTGACTGCCGACCCGGTCGAGACGCAAAACCGTTGGGCTGACCCCGAACTGCTCGAACTACGTCGGCACCTGAGGATGCGACTCAAGCAGATCCGCGCGGAGTCGGTCCCCGAACGCAATCGGCCGTGGCCGTACGCCGACCGGCAACCGCCTGCGGACGGAACGCACGGAGTGCTACGCCGAACGCTCGGGCGGTTGCGCAAACCCGGGTGATCCTGGCACTCCCGTTCAGCAGGGGCGGCGGGTAACTTGTTGACGCGCAGCGTAAATGATCGAGCCTGCGGTATGGAACGGCGTGGAGTCACGGTGGGCGGGTCCGATAGGCAGGTCGGCGGCGCGCCGCAACATCATCTGCGCCAGGGTGCCGTTGGTGCAGTACGGGACGATCAGGACGTTGGCGAGCTGTTCCGCGCCATTCACGCTGATCACGTGCTGCTGCTTATGTTGCCAGCCTTGCCAATTCAAGTCGGGCGGTCGCTGCAGTGGTGGCCAGTTGACGGCGATGCCGGTGACCTCGCCAAGCCGCGCGCTCAGCGCTCCGACCAGCTCCGGCAACTCCGCGCCGATCCGATCGGTACGCGGCCACCACGCCCCGTCGATGTCCTGCCCGAGCTCCAGTGCCAGCGTCAGCCGGATCGGGGTGGCCTGGCGCCGCCCGAGCAACGACGACATCACAGAATCCACGGGGTCGGCGGACCAAACCCCGACCCGGGGCGATGCAGGAGATTTCGTAAGAGCGGTACCGGATTACACACCAGGGGTGTTCCTTCATTCAGCGTCGACGCCCGCGGGTGCGGAACGACGGAGGAATCACATTGCCGGTGTGCGTAGCCTGAGCTGACTACCGCTGACAACGAAACGGCTCGGTCCTGAGGCTACGCCACCGAGGCCGCTGCCGAACAGCTGGATTCAGTTCCGATCAGTGCCGATGCGGCGAATAAGGCAGATGTAGGCGAGTATGGAAAGCATGGCCATAGAAAACTGGTGGGATGCCCCCGAAATCCATCCTTCGGAGATCCGGGTGGGTGATGCCATCGGTACGGTGGACGCCGATCATCTCCGTTACATCGTCAAAATGATCAGCGGCCCGCAATCCGGGCGTCAGCGGTGGACGTTCTTCGGCCGCGACGCGCAGGGCCGGGATCACGCGAGCACGTTCAAAGAAGACGACATGGTTCGCAGGTTCGCCAAAGCGTCCTGAGTTGGCCGGACGCTAATGTAGGCGTACCGCCAAGGACCCACGGGTCCACCAATCGAGCTGGTGACGGCTCCCCGGTGCCGACAGGGGTTGTATGTCTAGGTTTTCGTTGCCCGAGGAAGCGCCGGGCGGTTTGTCGTCGCCGGTGACAGCGAAGGTCATGAAGTATGCGGCCAAGGCGCACGTCGCGATCTTCAAGCTCACCAACGGCCGCATCGGCAAGACCTGGCGGGTGGGCGCCGGCTTTCACAAACCGGTGCCGACCCTGCTGCTTGAGCACCGCGGTCGCAAGTCCGGGAAACTGTTCACCACGCCGCTGGTCTATCTGCAGGATGGCGATGATTTCGTCATCGTCGGCTCGCAGGGGGGCATGCCCAAGCACCCGCAGTGGTACCGCAATTTGGTCGCCCACCCCGACACCCAGGTGCACGTGACGGGTCAGCGCAATGTCAAGGTGACGGCCCACGTCGCCACTCCGGAGCAGCGCGCGGAGTTGTGGCCCAAGCTGCTCGAGCTCTATGCCGACTTCGCGAAATATCAGACATGGACGGATCGGGAGATCCCGGTCGTCATCCTTTCGCCGCGTTAGCCGTCAGTCGGAACAGCGCGCGATCCAGCGTCGGCAGTATTTCGGTGATGGGGATCTCGCCGGCGGCGAAGCGCGCCACCAGGCCGTAGGCGAGGTTGGAGATGATCGGCGGCAGGTCGTCGATCAAGTCTGGATCAGCGCCGTCCAACGCGGCGGCAGTGGCGGGGATGACTGCGTCCAGACCCCGGCTCACCAACCGCTGGCCGCCCGGGGCGGAGCGGGCCCGGAAGTACGCCCGCAGCATGTCGGGGTGGCGTTCCCATGGCTCGAAAATCGTTCGAAATATTCGCATCAGGCGCTCATAGACAGAGGCGTGCGGATCGGGAGCCTGGCCGGCCAGGCCCGCGTACCGGTTCTCGTTCATCCAGTACTCAAGGGCGGCCAGGATCAGCGCGTCGCGGTTGGGAAACCGCTTGTAGATGGTCGCCAGTGACGTGCGTGCTCGTCTGGCGACCTCGCGCAGTTGCACCGCGTCGTAGCCGTCGGTCTCCAGGATGTCCACCACGATGTCGACGATGCGGTCCCGGCCGCGTTCCGGCCTGGGTTCGGCTTCGCCGGCCGTTCGTTCAGCGCTGACCACATGCACCCTTGCTCTCGTGGAGTAACACGGTTACCGTACCAGGGTGTAACGCCGTTACTCAACGAGGAGATGCAGATGCCAGGTCGGGTTGCAGGCAAAGTCGCGTTCATCACGGGCGCGGCGCGGGGGCAGGGCCGAAGCCATGCCGCGCGGCTGGCTCAGGAGGGTGCGGACATCATCGCGGTCGACGTGTGCCAGCCCTTCGACAACTCCCCGGCGCCGGCGTCCACGGCGGACGACCTCGCCGAGACAGCCGACCTGGTCAAAGGCTTCAATCGCCGGATCGTTACCGCCGAGGTCGATGTCCGTGATTACGACGCACTCAAGGCCGCCCTCGACAGCGGTGTCGAGCAACTAGGCCGGCTCGACATCGTCGTCGCCAATGCCGGCATCGGCACCATCGCCCCCAAGCTGCACCGTATGGACGAGAGCCTCTGGCAGCAGATGATCGACGTCAACCTCAGCGGCGTCTGGAAGTCAGTCAAAGCCGCGGTGCCACATCTGCTTTCATCTGGCGGCGGCTCGATCGTGCTTACCAGTTCAGTCGCCGGACTGAAGGCCTACACCCACACCGGGCACTACAACGCCGCCAAACACGGAGTGGTCGGGTTGATGCGGTCCTTTGCCGTCGAACTCGGCCCGCAGAACATCCGGGTGAACACGGTCCATCCCACCCATGTGAACACGCCACTGTTGATCAACGAGCAGACATTTCACTTGTTCCGGCCCGACTTGGAAAATCCTGGCCCGGACGATCTGGCGCCGATCTGCCAGACCTTCCACACCCTGCCAATCCCCTGGGTCAACGCCGAGGACATCAGCAACGCCGTGCTGTTCCTGGCCTCCGACGAGGCGCGCTACATCACCGGCGTCACCCTTCCCATCGACGCGGGCAGCTGCCTCAAGTGACCATCACCGCCGAAACCGCTGTCTATTACGACCCGTACGACGTCAACATCACCGCCAACCCATACCCGATCTTCAGTCGCCTGCGTGACGAAGCACCGTTGTACTACAACGAGCGCTACAACTTCTGGGCCATCTCGCGGCACGCCGATGTCGAAGCGGCGCTGTCGGATTGGGAGACGTTCTCCAACAGCCGAAGTGACATCCTAGAACTGATCCAGTCCAAGTTCCCGATGCCGCCCGGCGTGATGATGTTCGAGGATCCGCCCAAGCACACCATGCTCCGTGGCGTGATGTCGCGGGTCTTCACCCCGCGGCGGATGGCGGCCATCGAAGACCAGATTCGCCGTTACTGCATCCGGTGCCTGGACCCGCTGGTGGGGTCCGACAGTTTCGACATCATCGCCGAATTGGCTTCGATGATGCCGATGCGGGTGATCGGCATGCTGCTGGGTATCCCCGAGGAAGAGCAGATCGGTGTGCGCGACGCCAACGACGCCAACCTGCGTACCAAAGCCGGCACGCCCATGAAAGTGGCCAACCCCGACGCCATCGCCGATGGCCGCATCTACGCGGACTATGTGGACTGGCGCGCCAAAAATCCCTCCGACGACCTGATGACCTCGTTGCTCAACGTCGAGTTCGAGGACGAAAACGGGGTCACCCGAAAGCTGACCCGCAAAGAGGTGTTGCATTACACCCAGGTGGTCGCCGGGGCGGGCAACGAGACCACAGGTCGGCTGATCGGCTGGCTGGCCAAGGTACTCGCTGAGCACCCCGACCAGCGTCGCGAAATCGCCCAGGACCGTTCCCTTTTGACACGCGCGGTCGACGAGACGTTGCGCTTCGAACCGACCGGCCCCCACGTCGGCCGGTACACGATCCGCGATTTCGAACTCTACGGAACTACGGTGCCGGCTGGCAGCGCGGTGCTGCTGCTATTCGGCGCTGCCAACCGAGACCCGTTGCGCTACAACGATCCTGACATTTTCAACATTCATCGCAACAACATCTCACATCTGACCTTCGGCAAAGGGGTGCACTACTGCCTGGGCGCGAACCTGGCCCGCCTGGAGGGCAGGGTCGCCCTTGACGAACTGCTCAACCGGTGGCCCGAGTGGGAGGTCGACTACGAAAGCCTCAAGCTCGCGCCGACCTCGACGGTGCGCGGCTGGGAACGGTTGCGCATCGTCGTCGGATGACGGGATTCCCTGCCTGTCAGCACCACCGACAACCCGACCAACATGCGAAGCACGCAAACACATTCGGCACGATTCAAGGGAACCGATCGACCCGGATCGCCGCTAGTTCATGAGCGGCCACTGCACACCGACCGGCGCCGAGTTCAGTCGGCCGGCGCCTCGACGGCCGCTCGCCGACTCGGACGGGCCGCACCCCATAGCCCGACGCCGATGCCCACTGCCGCCCCACCGAGCCCGACGAGCCGTTGCGCGGGTTTGAGCTGATCGTGCACGCTCAGCCCGCCGATCAGATCGGCCGCGTCCGCACCGCCGGACGCCAGGAACCAACCGCGGGTGTTCTTGCCGCGCAACGCCGCAGCGGCAAGTAGACCGCCGATCAGCGCGTCGCGATATCCCATGGAGCGCAACAGCAGTTGCGCAGTTGCTGTTTGATCGTCGGGATCGCCCCACAGCTTGTTTGACTTGACCGGGTCGATGAGGAACGACATGCCCGACGCCAGTCGGATGCTGCCCGCAACAAGTGCGGCACGATCGATCGACATGAGCGGAGCTTAGTCTTCCCTCATACCAACGGAGAAGGGGTGCAGAATGACGTGGCAGATTGTGATGGTCGTCTTGTCATTGAGTATCGCGGCCGTCGCAGGATCGGGTTGGATTTTCACCCGCAAAGAACCTGCCCGACAACGCCGCCGGACCGTAGCGCTCGGCTCCCTGGCAGCTGCGGCGATGTTTTTCGTGTTGGGTTCGTTCACGATGGTCGGAACACGCCAGATCGCGATCATCACGACTTTCGGCCGTCCCAACGGGGTGAGTCTGAACAACGGATTTCACGGCAAGTGGCCCTGGCAGGTGGCCCACCAGATGGACGGCGCGGTACAGATCGACAAGTACGTCAAGCACGGTGACCACGACGAACGCATCCTGGTGCGACTGGGCAACCAATCCACCGCCCAGGCCGACGTCAGTATTCGCTGGCAAATCAAACAACACGCCGCGCCCGAACTCTTCCAGCAGTACAAGACGTTCGACAACGTGCGCATCAACCTGATCGAGCGCAATCTGTCGGTCGCCCTCAATGAAGTGTTCGCCGCGTTCAACCCACTGGACTCACAGAATCTCGATGTCTCGCCGCTGCCGAACCTGGCCAAGCGTGCCGCCGACATCATGCGCCAGGACGTGGGCGGCCAGGTCGACATCTTCGACGTTAATGTGCCCACAATCCAGTACGACCAGGGCACCGAGGACAAGATCAACCAGCTGAACCAGCAGCGGGCCCAGACCTCGATCGCGCAGGAGTCACAGCGCACTGCCGAAGCTCAGGCCAGAGCCAACGAAATCCTGTCCCGCTCGATCAGCAACGACCCCAATGTTGTTGTGCAGAACTGTATTACGGCTGCGATAAATAGGGGTATCAGTCCCCTCGGTTGTTGGCCGGGCACTTCCGCCATGCCGACCGTCTCGGTGCCACCCGGCCGGTAGCGAGGGCATAGGGTTGATATCCATGCAGAACCCGTTCGCAGACGCGCTGCGCGGCCGCTGGGTGGGCCGACGAGGGCGGCAGGCGTCCTCGGTCGACGTCGCTGAAGACTTCGAGGACGAAGAAACCAAAGCCACCGACGCCGCGCTCGACGCCGTCGAGCTGCCGTCGGCGGATCCCGCGCTGCTGCTGCAGAAGATGGAGAACCGGCTGGTCCGCAACCACTTGAACAACGACGTCATGAGCGTTGAGCAACTACGCAGACTGCGTTACATCCTCAACTTCGCCCGACTCGCCGACTTCGAACCCGGGGCGGCCGGCCCGGGTGGCAGCCGCGGGCGCGGAGACGTGTCGGTGGGCGCCGAGATCGGGCCTTGGCGGTCCAGGGTCGTCGACGCACTGTATGAACCGTTGCGCGAGGAGTCGGACCCGGTCAAAGCGCTGACAGCGGCTCGGGAGATGTTGCCCGCTCTCAGCGAGGATCAGGACGACCAGCGACGTGTGCTGATCGAACGTCACCGCAACGACTTCTCCGCCGTCGAACTCGACACCGAAGTCGGCTACAAGAAGCTCGTCACAGTCATGGGCGGTGGCGGGGGCGCCGGTTTCGTCTACATCGGCGGGATGCTGCGCCTGTTGGAGGCTGATCAGCTGCCCGACTACATGATCGGTTCGTCCTTCGGCTCGATCATCGGCAGCCTGGTGGCCCGCGAACTGCCGGTGCCGATCGAGGAATATGTCGCGTGGGCCAAGACGGTGTCCTACCGGGCGATCCTCGGCCCTGAGCGGATGCGCCGTCGCCACGGCATGGCTGGTTTGTTCGCGCTGCGATTCGACCAGTTCGCTCAGGCCCTGCTCAGCCGCGAGGACGGCGTACGCCTTCGCATGTCGGACCTGGCAATCCCTTTCGACATCGTGGTCGCGGGGGTACGCAGACAGCCATATTCCGCGCTGCCCTCCCGATTTCGGCGGCCCGAACTAGCGGCATTGCAGGGACGGTCAATCCCGTTCCGCCCCATCGGAATCGGGCCACTGGTGGCGGCTCGGATGTGGCAGGTCTCGGCATTCATCGACTTGCGGGTCGTCAAGCCGATCGTGATCAGCGGCGACGATCCCGCTCTCGACTTCGACGTGCTCGATGCGGCGTCGTTCTCCTCGGCGATCCCCGGTGTGCTGCATCATGAGTCGAGCGACCCGCGGATGCTGCCACTGCTGGACGAACTGTGCGCGGAACGGGAGGTCGCAGCGCTCGTCGACGGCGGTGCCGCGAGCAATGTGCCGGTCGAGTTGGCCTGGAAACGGATCCGCGACGGGAAGCTTGGCACCAGGAACGCCTGCTATCTGGCATTCGATTGCTTTCACCCGCAATGGGATTCGCGGCACCTGTGGATGGCCCCGATCCTGCAGGCGATCCAGCTGCAGATGCTGCGCAATCTGCCCTACGCCGACCACCTGGTCCGCTTCGAGCCCACCCTGTCGCCGATCAACCTCGCGCCGTCCGCCGCGGCTATCGATCGCGCCTGCAAATGGGGACACAACAGCGTCGGCAAAGCCATTCCGGTCACCACGGCACTCCTGCAGCCGACCTGGTGGGACGGGGACGAACCCGCTGCCGCCGGTTCCAGAGATCGCGTGCGCGCGAAGTCGGTGGCATCGTCGATGAGTTCGGTGATGGCTGCCCTCCAGGCTCCCGGTGGACGGGTGGCACGGTGGCGTGACCGCTACCTGACCTGAGGCCGCGGACCCCGCGGTCTAACATGACCTCATGGTCGACCCGGTCGGGGGCGCTGACTACAACACCGGCGCGCATGCGGACTCGGCGAGTCTTGCATGGTCTAGCGGTACCGAAGTTCCAGACATCCAGAGCGTGCCGCCGGGTGGGGTCCCCGATGATGCACTCGCTGAACCCGCGATCGTGGAACAGTCATGGGGCACCGTATTGGGCAGATCGGTGGCGGTGCTGCTGATCTGCCTCGGGGTGGCGGCGGTGATCGTGGTCGTGGGTCTGGTGCTGCTCCGAGACCCCTCTCCCGACGCTGCCCCGGCGCGCACCACCGCCGCTCCGACGGCGCCGGCCACCACCACGGCCATCGTCTCTGATCCCGAACAGGACAGCCGCTACATCGCGGCCCTCAATGAGAAAGGCATCGTCTTCGCCAACCCCGATGTGGCCGTCTCGAACGGCAAGGCGGTGTGTCAGAGTTTTGCGGCCAGAATGTCGGTGGCAGAAGTGGTAGCAGAGTTCCGGGCAAGCAGTCCCGACTTCAGCGCACACGCCGAAGACATTGTCGCCGTTTCCGTTCGGGCCTACTGCCCGCAATACAGCAAACTCGTCGCGGGAATGTAGGAGCCGACATTGCCCGTTGAGAGGACAGGTGAGAGCCCGTTGCGGGTGGCAGTCATCTCCACCGGCGGCGTGGGCAGCATCGCAGTGCGGGCCATCGCCCGACGCGCCAACTACGACCTGGTCGGGGTGTGGGTGCACAGCCCGGAGAAGACCGGGCGGGATGCTGGTGAACTGGTCGGGATCGACCCCATCGGTGTGAACACCACCGGCGAACTGGACGACATCATCGCGTTGCAGCCGGACTGCGTCGTCTACACCGCCGCCAGCCCGGAAATGGACGCCCCCGCCGTGCGCGATTACGTGCGGTTCCTGTCCGCCGGCATCAACCTCGTCACCACCAACACCCCGGGCATGATGTTTCCCGACAGCTGGATTCCGCACCTGGCCGCCGAGGTGCGCGAGGCCGCGCTGGCCGGCGGCGTCACCGCCTACACCTCGGGCATCGAACCGGGGTTCGCCGGTGACCAGTTGGCCGTGCTGCTCTCGACCCTGTCCAGCAGTATCAAATCCATTCGCACGCAAGAGATTTTCGACTACTCGCAATATCCGAACACCTACGTGATGTTCGACGCGATGGGCTTCGGCCGGCCGTTGGACTACACACCGTTGCTGTCCCTCAATGGCGCACAGCAGTTTGCGTGGGGTCCGCCGGTCAACATGGTCGCCCGCGCACTGGGCATCACGCTGGACGAGGTAACCGAAACTTACGAGCGGGTCGCGACCCCACGTGAACTGGTGGTGGCGAGCGGGGTCATCGCTGCCGGTACCTGCGGCGCGATCCGGGCGCAGACCATGGGGATGGTCGGTGGCCAACCGGTCATCACCATCGAACACGTCAACCGGATGGCTCCCGACCTGGCGCCGGAGTGGGCCAGCGCACCGAACGGCACGTACCGCCTCATCATCGATGGCGAGCCGAAGATCACCTGCGACTTGCGACTCGGGGCGGCCGACACACCTGCCGCAGCCAATGACGCCGGGATGGAGGCCACTGCCATGCGGGTCGTCAATGCGATCCCCTACGTGGTTGCCGCGCCGGCGGGCATCGCGACCTCACTCGACCTGCCGATCACCGCGCCGCGGCACGCGCTGGTCAATCCGTAACCGCCCGGAATGCGCTGACCAACTCCGACAGCACCTCGCCCGCCTGAGCAGGATCGGCGGGCAGCGATCCGGAGAGGCGGATGTCGGTGGCCCCATCGGCCAGCAGCTGCGGAACCACCGCGACCGACGCCTGCACGTCGACCGAGCGATCCGCGCCCCTTACCAGCGCCGCGGAACCCTGCACCTGAAGATCACCCGGGTCTCCCCCGGCGTCGACGATCGCCTCCTTCATGGCCGGGATAGCGCCTCGGAGATCACTGATCGCCGGACCCCAAGGGATCCAACGGTTTCCGAACCGGCTCAACCGACGGGCGACCGCCGGATTGACCGTTCCACTGACCCAGATGGGTATGCCCCCGGCCTGCAATGGTTTGGGCATCTGATGGATGCCGTCGAAGGACAAATCGGGTGCGTCGTACGCGCCGCGTTGCTGCGTCCACAACGTCTGACACACTTCCAGGGTGTGGTCGAGGAGTCGTCCACGTCGTTCGAAGCTAAGCCCTGCGGCCTCGTATTCCTCACGCTGCCAACCGATTCCGACTCCGAGGTCCACCCGCCCGCCGGACAACACGTCAAGGGTGGTCAACTGCTTGGCCAGCACCACCGGACGTCGAAGCGCGGCCAGCAGCACTCCGGTGGAGAGCCGGATGCGGGTGGTGGTGGCGGCTACCGCGGTCAGGAAGATCAACGGTTCCAGCCAGTGACCGTCAGGTCCTGTCGGTTGTTTGCCGCCGGCGGTGCCGCCGGCGGCGGGGTCGCTGTACGCGGCGAGGTTTTCCCCGAAGACGACGTGGTCGGAGACCACGACCCGGTCGACGCCGGCGGCGTCCATTGCCTGCGCCATATGCAGCGTCGCAGCCCAGTCCTCGTCGGAGCGGTCGCTGAAGGTCCGCAGGTACAGCGAGAGTTTCGGACGTTGCGTCATAGGCGTCGAGCCTACGGCGCGGACCTCGAGCCGTCCGGGGGAAGGGTTGGCACAGAGCATCTCCCTTGGTGTCCGCGTCGACCGCGAATCCCAGCCCACCCGATCTTGTTCCCGACCGGTACGCGGCGCCTGCAATATCTGCATGCCGAAAGCGGTCACCCCTCGGAGCGCAGCTCCCATGGCTCGTCCCAGTGGTCCGTGACGGCTACTTCAGTCAGGGGTTTGCGCCGCACCAACCTGTGTCTGCCCTTGGGCCAGCCGACCGTCAGCAAAGATGCGATCTGCCAGTCGGCGGGCACACCTGCCACGGCACGCAACTCCGCCTCACACGAGTAATGCCACAGCGTGATCGCTGCGCCCAGGCCCTGCGCGCGCGCCGCGAGCAGAAAATTCTGCACGGCGGGATAGATCGAACCACCCTGCTGGAGCTCAGCTGCCCCCGGCTGAGGCTGGATGCAGAACATGACAAGCGCAGGTGCCGACCCGCCGACGCGGGTGTGCTCGGCCATCGTGCGCAAGGCACGCGACCGCGGATCGTCGGCGGCATCCTCGGGCACCGAAAGGCCGTAGTAATCAGCCAATGCCTGCCACGTCCTGGCCGCACCGGCCGTGACAACTTCGCGAGCCTCGGCCGATCTCAGCACCACGAATTTCCACGGCTGCTGGTTGGCGCCGGACGGCGCCCAAGTGGCAGCGAGCAGGCACCGCTCGAGCACTTCGTCGGAGACGGGTTCGTCGCGATACCGCCGAACAGTTGACGCGGTCCGCATGACCTCCCAGAGATCGACAGGTGCCGCGCTCATGCCAGCGCGGCCCGCTGCAGCACACCTCGCCACGTGCCGCCCCGCATCGGTCCGGTGACCAGCGGCAGATCGAGGGTCGACAACAGGCCGGGCGGAGCGGCGATGACCGCAGGGATGGCGTTGAGCTCGCGCATCACGGTCGCATAAGTCAAGCCGCGCATATTGTTTCCGCGACCATGCATTTCGATGTCAACGGTATAGGTGGGCAACCCGTCCACGATGACGCGGTAGCCGCCGTGCGGTGAGGGATGTCGCGGCCAGTCCGGGGCCGATCCGTTACCCATGCGAGTGATGTGTTCGAGCACGATCCGCTCCTCATCGTCCACGATGCCGGCGAGCTTGAACCGCATCCCGCCCATGGTGCCTGGCTCGATCCAACCCGACGCGACCTCGTAACGCTCTGCAGCGAGCCACTTCTCGATTGTTGTCTCGACCCGGTCGAGTGGGAGGCCGACACCGTCCGCGACCAGGTGGACGATAGGAGCCCATAATGCGGCGAGCCGTTCGGTGTCGAAGAGCGGTGCCGGGTGGTCGGGGGTGTGTCCAAATCCCATGAATTCGAACATGATGTCGGGCTGGTCGATCGGCCCGTAGTCAAGGATCTCGAGCATGGTGATCTTGTCGACACGACTGCTGAATCCGGTCATCGTCAGCGCAATGACGTCATTGGCCCAGCCGGGGTCGACACCACTATTGAAGAAGCTGGTATTGCCTTCCCGGCATGCCGACTCCAACAGTTCGACGGTCTCATGGTCTGCCGCAGGTGGGTAACACAGCGGCACCAGGGAGGTACACACCACATGCTTGCCCGCGCGTAGGCAACGCGCGATGTCCTGTGCGGCCTCGTGATAGCGATAGTCACCCGATGCGAAGTAGGCCACTACATCAGCGTCACCTGCGAGTGCGGCAGCGATGTCCCGGGTGGCGATGACCCCGGTTGCGGGCATTCCGCACAAGTCGCCGGCGTCGCGCCCCTCCTTGGCATCGGAGTACACGAGCACGCCGGACAGCTCCAGACCGGGATGGGTGATCAAGGCGCGCAGCGCACCGACCCCGACCTGCCCGGGACCCCACAGGATCACCCGGGGTTTGCACTGCTCGTCGCCACTCATGTGCACCTCTCCACCGCTAACTAGGCGTGAGAACATATCCTCTCAGATAGTGATAACACCATTACCAGGTATCCACGACGTGGCGGCGGCGTCCGAGCACGGACGATTGGCCACCTGCGTCGATTCTCGTCGGGCACCACGATCCAGGTGGGGACCAGCGAGTGCAACGCACCATCGTCCCAACGTGGAACCCGGGCTACCCCGTCAGCTTGCGCACCCGCCGAGTCGCCGTCGCGCGCGGAGCGGCTTTCCGCGGTGCCTTGGACTTTGCGCTGGCAGCGGGCGGGCTGATGGCTTGTTTGCACCACGCCCACAGCTGTTCCTCTGTCAACTTGGTTCCCCTGCCGCCGAGACTGAACACCCCGATCTGTGCCAGCGCGGTGAGAGTCGTGTTGAGCAGGGTTGTCAACTGCGCCGGCGTCAGATCGTCACGCACCAGTCCCGCACGCGCGCAGGACGTGATGATCTTGGTCAACAATTTCAGGTGCGGTTCCCACACTTTGGCGAAGTCGGCCGGACGCTCGATCTCCAAGCTGAGGTTGTAGATGGTCATCACCCGACCGCCTACCGCCTCGGAAGTCTCTGCGCGATACAGGAACCCGCGGCAGAATGCCTCCAGTTGCTCCATCGGACCTTCCGCGGCGGCAACCTCCTGGCGGATGTTCTCGGTGAACTGACTGGTGACGTTCTCGTACAGCGCCAGCATCAGTTCTTCCTTGCCGGCGAAGTGCTGATAGAAGGCCCGCAGGCTCAGATTGGACCGGTCGATCAACGCCTGAATCGTGAAGTCGGCCTTGCCCGACTCTTCGACCAATTCCAGTGCCGTGGCCAAGAAGCGGGAACTGCGGGCAAGAGCCCTCGCTCTCGCGGTGCTCAAACGCCGCTCGATGGTGCGTTCCTGCCACGTCGTGGACGTCTCGACGGTGGGATCGACTATTTCCAATCCGGCTTCAGGTTTCTCGCCGGCGCTCTTCTTCGCAGCCATGATGCACATCAGAATACGCGTAGGTGGCCGGAGTTTGCGTGCTACCCACGATGATGTCGGCAACCGACAGCGAGAGCACCGTCGCCGTCCTACCGGGTCTCGCGCGCCGCGAGTCAGCTCTTGCGGTACCGTGAAAATGGTCATTCTCGCTTGGGGGAATCAACATGCTACAGCTTGGACCCGCAGGCCTTGCTGAAGGAGTGCAGCGTTGAGCGCAGACATCCTGATCGTCTCGCCGGACGATCACCTGGTGGAACCTGCCGACCTTTGGACCAGTCGGCTGCCCGAGCGCTATCGGGACATCGGGCCACGGATCGTTCGCCTGCGCGGACGCATGGACCCGACGGTCACTTCCGACGTCGCATTCGTCGAAGACAAGGACGGTCGCGACGCCGACATCTGGCACTACGAAGACGCGGTCATCCCGATCCCGCTCATCAGCGCGGCTGCCGGTTATGAACTCGACGAACTCAGTACCGACCCGATCACGTACGACGAGATGCGCCCTGGCTGCTTCCGGCCGGCTGACAGGCTTGCCGATATGGACCTGGCCGGCATCGAGGCCTCGGCCTGCTTCCCCAATACGCTGGTCCGCTTCTGCGGCCAGCGCTTCCTGCACGGTAAGGACAAGGAACTCGCACTGCTCTGCGTGCAGGCATACAACGACTTCCAAATCGACGAGTGGAGCGGCGATTCCGGCGGCCGGCTTATCCCACTCGGCATCATCCCGCTGTGGGACGTAGAACTCGCCGCCAAGGAAGTGGCGAGGGTGGCCGCCAAAGGCATGCCCGCCGTCTGCTTTTCCGAGTTGCCGTCTCGGCTCGATCTGCCATCCATCCACAGCGGCTACTGGGACCCGTTCTTTGCCGCGTGCGAGCGCAACAACGTGGGCATCATGCTGCACATCGGGTCGAGTTCGTCGCTGACCAAATCTTCCCCCGACTCACCACACGTCGTCACCAGCGCGCTGATGGCCGTCAATTGCACTATCGCGCTGGTTGATTGGCTGTTCTCTGCCAAGCTCATACAATTTCCCAACCTCAGGATCGCCTTCGCCGAGGCGCAAGCGGGGTGGATCCCCTATTACCTGCAGCGTGTCGATGAAGTATGGGAGGACCGCCGCGCGTGGGGTGGCATTCATCCGCTGCTGACGGAACCGCCGAGCGACCAGGTTCCCGGACGCGTCTACTTCTCCACCTTCGGCGACCCGGTCGCATTCCGCATTCTCGACCTGGTCGGGCCGGACCAACTCATGTTCGAGACCGACTACCCACACAACGACACCAATTGGCCCAGAAGCCTCGAGGTCGCCAATAAGGCTACGGCTGGCCTGGATCAGGAAACCAAACGTAAGGTGTTGTCCACCAACGCGAAAAGGTTCTTCGGCCTGGCTTAACGAGCTTGCCAGTCCGGCTTGCGCTTCTCCAAGAAAGCACGCGGACCTTCGACGGCGTCCTTGGTCAGAGCCACCTTCATGCGGTAGTTCTCCGCGAGCAGTTCGGCCTCGTAGATGGGCAACGACAAACCCTTTCGCACTGCCATGCGCGAACCCCGCACCGCCAGTGGCGCATTCGAGTTCACCACGTCAGCGATCTCCCAGGCACGCTCCATGAGCTGGTCGTGAGGTACCACTTCGGTGAATACACCGAGGTCGTAGGCGCGTTTCGCGTCCAGACTCTCGTGCTTGCCCATCAGCACCAATCGCATCGCGACCGGCAACGGCAGGATGCGGGCCAGCCGGACCGCTTCTCGACCCGACGAAACCCCGATGCTCACATGCGGATCCATCAGCGTCGCACGCTCGGAGGCCACGGTGATGTCAGCGGTAGTGACCAAATCCAGGCCCGCGCCGCACGCGACGCCGTTCACCGCACAGATGATGGGTTTGGTCATCTGCAGCCACGGCGGCGTAGCTTCCTGGGGGGCGTCCCACTGCCGCATCGAGCTCAGGATCGGTTCGCCCTGATTGTCGATACCTGCCGCGTTCTCCATGTCGTGCTCAGCGGCCTTTTTCATGTCCGCTCCGACACACAACGCGCGGCCGACACCGGTGATGATCATGGTCCAGATATCCTGCGAACGCTCAATTTCCGCGTACGCAACGTTGAGTTCGGCGCTCATCTCGTCGTTGATCGCGTTCAGCACTTCAGGGCGGTTCAGCGTCACACACGCGGTGTGATCCTGAACCTCGACCTCAATGGTGCCGTAATCCGTCACGTGTGCCCCTAGTCGCAAATCACTGGTGGGATTGTTTGTTTGACGCGGGTGCTCGGTCGGACGCCCAGGATGTCTTCGAATCGGTCGCAATACCGTGGCCAGACATCGGGATTCAGCAGTCTCGGCGGCATGCCGCCGTTGAAGATCGTCTGCCACTGTGTGGCTGTGGCGATAGCAAGGTCGCGTGCAGCTTCGACGGTGATGCCCGCGGTGTGCGGAGTGGCGACCACATTGTGCAGACCCAGCAATGGATTGTCCGGGCGGGGCGGTTCCTCATGGAACACATCGAGACCTGCGCCAGCAATGCCGCCGTCCGCCAGTGCCTCCGACAACGCTTGTTCATCGTGCACGGGTCCGCGTGCGGTGGTGATGAAGAACGCGGTCGGCTTCATCGCAGCGAACTGCTCCTTGCCGAACAACCCTTCCGTCTCAGCGGTCAGCGGACACGTCACCTGGACGAAATCGGCTCGGGCCACCAGTTCGGCGAGCGAAACGGACTGTGCGCCACGGCTCTGCGCAGTCGGTTGGTCGACATACGGATCGAAGGCAAGGACCTCCATGCCGAACGGCGCGCACAGCTCCGCCAGGCGAGTGCCGATGGCGCCGAGTCCGATTACGCCGAGCGTCTTTCCGAGCAGCTGAGTGCCCCGCAGGGCCAATCGATCATAACGGGACCCATCGCGTAGTAGGCGATCAGCGACGGTGATCTTCTTAGCCAAATCGAGCATGAATCCGAGAGCATGTTCGGCTACCGCTTCGGCGCCCGGACCGGAGTTGTTGCACACCGCGATTCCCGCTCTTGTGCACGCGTCGACATCGATCACGTCATAGCCGGCACCCGCCGAGCAGACCGCCAGTAGCTGCTGGCAGCGTTGCACCATTTTGGGTCCGACCAGCCACTGCGCACCGTCGGCGAAGGGCGCGACGTCGGTGCGGGTGGCCACCTGATAGCCGTGGGCGCAACCGAGTGCCGCCCATCCTTGCTCAGGTGCGTCCAGATCGAGCCTGACGACATCGACATCGGTTGATTCGAGAATGTCGCCGGCCACCGGATCGGTCCAGCGTTCGAAGACCAGTCGCGGACGAGTCGTCATCGCTTGACGTTTGGCTTCGCCTGGGCAGCCTTGAACATGTCAGCGAGGGCCGCGTCGACGTTCTTGTAGTCGTTGCGCGCGATCGAACCATCGCGGCCCGACACCACGTCGTAGCCCAGCCGCAGATCTTTGTTCTCCATGTGAAAGTACTCGCGACCGATGGGCAGCCGCCGGTCCTGGCGAGGCACCTCCATCCAGGCGCGCAGAAAGCACCGCGCCTTCTTCGGGTCGGTGCTGCTGACGAAATCGGACCTCGAGTGACACATCGCAAAGTTGTTGGCGACGGCGGCTTCGCCGGACTCGAGGCGGAACTCGACCTGTTGTTCGACAAGGACATTGCGCAGCAGCTCGATTGCCTCAGCCTGTTCGGCGGTGAATTCCCGACCGAGTGTCTTCATGGCGGGCAGGATGCTGCTGTAGGTGAAGTTGATGCAGATCCGCCCGTCGATCTGGGAGAACACCGGCACATCGTACGGCGTCACATCGGGCTGATCGTCCGGCTGCTCACTGCGCCGGTGGTGCGGGAAACCCTGGTACAGAACGCCTAACAGGTCCGGACGCTCAGCCAGCAGCCGATTGTGTGCGGCCGGGCCGCTGGCGAACTGACTCTCGCCGCCCTGGGCGGCCGGATAGACGCACAGCAGCGACAGGATGTCGGCGGCGTCGTTGTGCATGGCGAGCTCGGCCCGCGACTTGGTGCCGCGGGCAGGTTGCACTCCGCCCGGCAGCACCTCCTCCTGCACCCGCACCATGCGGTGCCCGAAGGAATTGTTCGACACCAGATAGCCCAGATGGGTACAGAACGCCCAGTAGATGCGTTCCAGGTCTTCCACCGAATGCTGCTCGACGGGAAAGCCGCGTACGCATGCTAGACCCTTGCCGAACATCAGCTCCGAGTAGAGCCGCGCAAGATCCTCATCAAGGTCGGGATGCCGGGCGTCGTCAGGACTGATGTCGTCGCGGTCCTTGGATGCGGTCTTGGCCAAAATAGATTCCAGCGCAGCCACATTGCGCGAGGACAGGTCGAAGGCAAAGTCCTCTTTGCCTTCGAAGTCCGCACCGGTCCAGCCCATCGGGTCGGTGACCTGTTCGGTGAAGATGGCGGTCGGCATCCGGTCCTCCTGTTGTCCGTCAATCGTCGCTGCGGCTCCCGAGTGCACGGAGCGCCTGCGCACGGTTGGTGGCGGCTTCGGTCATCATTCCGACGTCCGTTCCCGCCGAGATGAATCGCAATCCCAGTCCTATGTAGCGTTCCAGCAGGTCGAGGGACTTGATTCCGGCCACACCGAGCGCCACGCCGTGCTTACGGCAAGCCGCCGCAACCGATTCTACTGCATGGCGGAAATGATCATTCTCATACTGGCCGTGGATACCCATCTCGGCAGTCAGATCACTCGGTCCGATCAGGATCATGTCGATGCCGGCCACCGCGGCAATCGAATCAGCCGCCTGCACCCCTTGCGGCGTTTCGATCATCACCGCCACTACCGTCCTGCGTTCCAGCGTCTCAATCAGTTCCGAAGCCGGCTGCACGACATAGCCGCTGACCGCGTTGGGGCCCGAAATCGATCGGTGCCCGACGGGCGGGAAGCGGGCCGCATCGACGACGCCTTGAGCTTGTTCACGTGAATTTATATGCGGCACAATGACACCAACGGCTCCGACATCCAAGACCCGCGCGATGAAGCTGGGGTCCTGGGACGGCACTCTCACCAGACCCGAGATACCCGCCGCCAGTGCGCTGCCGCACAGCAACTGCGCCGTTTCCAGGGACGTAGAGGTGTGTTCGAGATCGACGTAGACCGCGTCGTATCCACACGTCGCGGCGATGGCGGGCACATCCGGCGTGCGGGCATTCTGCAACGCGAGGCACAAAACCAGCGAATCGCCCCGCAACGCTTCCCGCAACGCTCCCGTCATAGGCTCACCGTAGCCGATGTGAGAATACCGTTTCCGTCATCTGGGTAATGACCGTTATCAGTGGTCGCTACAATGTGGTACCCATTAGCTATGCCGTCCGACCGCGTCGCCATCGTGGGCGTCGGCCTGTCGGACTGCGGGCGCGTTCCCGACAAAACCGCCATGGCGCTGATGGCGCAATCCTCGCGTCGCGCCATCGCGGACGCCGGCCTGACCAAGGACGACATCGAAGGTTTCGGTGGGCACGGATCCTTGCTCCCGCCGGCAGAAGTCTGCGAATACCTCGGTCTGCGACCTTCCTGGGTCGACGCCACCAATGTCGGTGGTTCTTCGTGGGAAGTGATGGCTCGTCATGCGGCGGCGGCGATCACGACGGGCGAGATCGACGTCGCGCTGTTGACCTACGGATCAACCGCACGCTCCGACGTCAAGCGAAGAATACGCGCGTCGGCAGCTGCGCTGGATGCCGGTGGCGCACTGCAGTACGAAGCGCCTTACGGCGCAACCCTGATCGCCAAGTACGCGATGGCAGCCAGGCGCCACATGATCGAATTCGGTACCACCGTCGATCAACTGGCTGAAGTCGCCGTCGCTGCCCATGAGTGGGCGGTGATGAACGAGAACGCTTTTGAGCGCGACCGCATCACCGCGGCCGACGTCGCGGCCGCGCCGATGCTGGCTGACCCGTTCACCACCAAACATGTGTGTCTGCGCACCGACGGTGGTGGCGCGGTGGTGTTGGCCAGCGAGCGGGTCGCGAAAAATTCTTCCCACGAACCGATCTGGATCCTTGGTGCCGCCGATGCGACGTCACATGTGAGCATGAGCCAGTGGCCTGACTTCACCACCTCCCCGGCGGCAACGTCGGGGCCGCGTGCGTTCGCACAGGCCGGGGTGCGCCCGGCTGAGGTCGACGTGTGCCAGCTCTACGACTCGTTCACGTCCACCGTGCTGCTGACCGTAGAAGACCTCGGCTTCTGCGCAAAGGGCGAGGGGGGACCGTTCATCGGGTCCGGTGCCCTGCGTCCCGGCGGCGCACTGCCGACCAACACCGATGGCGGTGGCCTGGCCTCGTGTCACCCGGGCATGCGCGGCATGTTCCTCATGGTGGAGGCGGTCAAACAGTTGCGGGGGGAATGCGGATCGCGCCAAGTCCCCGACGCGCAGGTGGCCTGCGTCCACGCTATGGGTGGGTTCTTTACCCACAGCGCCACAATGATTCTCGGACGACGGCCGTGACCGACCGGCCGACGATTGACACCGACAGCCAAGCATGGTGGTCGGCGGTCCAGGATCGGACGCTGATGGTCAACGCGTGCCGCGCCTGCGGCAAGACGTCCTTGTACGTCCGGCCGTTCTGTCCACACTGCTGGAGTGAGGATGTCGCGTTGGCGCCGGCGAGCGGACGGGCCCGCCTCTACACCTGGAGCGTGGTCCACCAGAACGCGGCACCCTTCGATGCGCGCACGCCCTACCTGCTTGCGATGGTGGATCTCGAGGAGGGACCCCGCCTGATGACGGTCGTGCAGGATTGTCGCGCCGAGGATCTATGCGCCGAGATGGAAATGGAAATCGCCTTCCGCACCGACGACGACGGCTTCGTCATCCCTGTGTTTCGACCCGCCAACGCCGAGTAGCGGCAGGACGGTCGACCTCCCACCGCGGCATCAAGCTTCATCGGGCACCGGCCCGTGCTCCTATCTCGTAATATCGATGAAACGGATCACCGTCCCGCCGATCCTTCACCCCTTCATTTGGCATCAGCCAGGCGCTCGGCGATCAGTCGCCGACGTCCCTCGGCTGCAACGTGGAGTTTTGCGCGCTCGACTTTGCTATTGGCATTGACGGGCAGCGGCTCGGTCCAGATGACCAGTTCCTCGGGCAGCTTGTACTTCGGCAGCCCCGCCGACGTCAGCGCAATAACGGCGTCGGCCAGTGACATCTCGACGCCGGGTTCGAGTACGACAGCCATCGCCAGACGTTCGCCGGTGATGGCGTCGGCCACCGAGTAGGCGGCGCACTCGCGGATACCCGCGATCCGCGACACCGCATCCTCCACCTCCGCAGCAGGGATCTTGAGCCCGTTGCGAATCACAATGTCCTTGATGCGGCCGATGATTCGCACGCGGCCGTCTACCAGTTCCGCGATATCCCCGGTGCGGAACCATTCGCCGTCAAAAGCAGCTACGTCGTCATCGCTGTCGGTGTAACCAAGAAACGTGTGCGGGCCACGGATACAACACTCTGTCGGCTCTGCCACCGAACCGACCCGCACCTCGACATCGTCGAGCGCCGCCCCGTCGTCGGCATGTCGCAAATCCCTGGCTTCGTCGCGCAAGCCGGCCGTGCTCACCGGCACTTCCGACGAGCCGTAGGCACGCATGACCACGACGCCGAAATCGTCCTCGATACGTTCGACGATCCGACGGTCCAGCATGGTGCCGCCCAAGAAAACCGCCCGCAACGGCACGGTGGACTCCTGTCCCACTGCGCTGTCAAGCATTCTGTCCAACAACCGATCTGGTCCCCCGTACCACGTCGCACCCGAAGTGACCATCAGGTCGCTCGTCGACGCAGGATCCCACCGATCCTCGAGGATTACCGGTATCGCCAGCATCGGCCCGATGAACAGGGCCTGCACCACTCCGGTCACCGACGCCAGTGGACTGACGAGCAAGATCCGGTCATCAGACCCGAGACCCGCCGCCGTGATGTAGTTGGCCGAGGCTTTGGCCAAGGTGCTCAGCGAGTGAATGACGCCCTTGGGTCGTGACGTAGTGCCCGAGGTGTACAGCACGAGACATGGTTCATCGGCGGACCGCGAGGGGCGCGAGGGTGTGACGGCGCCGGCGGCCGCGGCCGTCTCGATCCAGCGACACTCAGGCACCTCGGCAGCCCAGTTCGGCGCCGCCCCAAGGTGCGCGCCGGTGCGCGTGATGATGTCCGCAACCTGCGCGGCACCCGCACTGCGCGGTACCAGCAACACCACTGCGTCGACGCGCAACGCAGCGTGCACGGCCACCATCGACTCGACGTCGTTGCCGACCACCACCACTATCGGGCGCCCGGGCGTGACACCCGCGTCGGTCATCGCCTGAGCGGCCGAATCGATGCGTTCATCCAGTTCGGCATAAGTCATTTCAACCGCTCGCCCGGCCACCGCGAGCCGGCCGGGATACCGCGCCGCGGTGCTACGCACCAGATCGACAGGCGTCGCCGACCACAGGCCCGCCGCGCGGTAACGAGGGCGCAAGGCCTCGGCCCGCTGGCGTGCCTGGTGCAGCAACCCGCCCATGGGTCCTCCGATGCAAATGTCAGTTCTCGATTGAGCAAATGTAACCTCTCACCCATGCCATCAATGACTTTCGACAATCAGGTAGCAATCGTCACCGGCGCGGGTGGCGGCCTGGGTCGCTGTCACGCTCTCGAACTCGCTCGCCGGGGCGCGCGGGTGGTGGTCAATGACCTGGGTAGCGCTGTCGATGGCAGCGGCGCTTCGACGTCGGCAGCCCAGTCGGTGGTCGACGAGATCACCACTGCCGGAGGCACCGCGATAGCCAACGGCGACTCGGTGGCGACCGAGCAGGGCGGAGTCGCGATCGTCGACGCCGCGACCGACGCCTTCGGCCGGGTCGATGTACTGGTGAATAACGCAGGAATTCTGCGGGACGCCGCGTTCAAGAACATGACGGCCGACCAGGTCGATGCCGTCATCGCGGTGCACCTGTCCGGAGCCTTCAACGTCACCCGAGCAGTCTGGCCGGTCATGCGGGCGCAGAATTACGGCAGGATCGTTCAAACAACTTCGGGCACTGGTCTTTTCGGAAATTTTGGGCAAGCCAACTATGGGGCGGCCAAGATGGGTCTGATCGGCATGATGCATGTGCTGGCCATCGAAGGGGCCCGCAACGGCATCGCGATCAACGCGGTCGCCCCCATCGCTCGCACCCGTATGACGGAGAAGATCCTGGGCGAGGCGGGCAAGGTGATGGATCCAGAGTTGGTCACACCGGTGGTGGTCTACCTGTCGCACCGCAGCTGTGACCGCACGGCGCACATCTATTCGGTGGGCGCCGGGAAGGTGTCGCGGGTGTTCATCGGTGTGACCAAGGGAATTGAGGACGCAGCGCTGTCGGCGGAACAAGTGGCGGACTCGATCGACGAGATCGATGACAGCGCCACCTTCACGATTCGCGGCGGACCGGCCTGAGATCAGCGCCCAAGGAATCGCGGCTGACGCCGCTCGGCGAACGACGCCAGCCCTTCCTGCAGGTCCAAGGTTCGCGACACCACCTCCTGCGCCCAGGCCTCTTCCTCGAAAGCCCGGTCGCGCCCAGACTCGGACGACACCGACAACAAGCGCTTGGTCAGCCCCAGCATCACCGTCGGGCCGGCCGCCAGACGCACGGCGAGCTCCTCGGCGGCCGCATCGGTATCGCCCAGTGCCACTATACGATTGGCCAACCCGAGGCGCTCGCACGTCGCTGCGTCGACCGGCTCACCGAGCATCAACAGTTCGGTGGCCTTGCGCAATCCGACAATTCTCGTCAGCAAGTGGACGGCACCGGAGTCGGGCAAGATGCCGCGATGCACGAATGCCTCGACGAGCTTTGCCTGCGCAGACATCACCACCAGATCACACGCCAGGACCAGACTTGCACCCGCTCCGGCGGCAGCGCCCTTGACTGCGGCAACCACCGGTTTGTCGCAGTCAAGCACCGATGCGATGAGGCGTTGCCAGCCCTGCTGCAACATCCGCGCCACGTCGCTGGGCCGCCGCTCTGGTTGCGGATCCCCCGTGGTGGCTGCCAACCCTGCCCCGGTACAGAAGTGTCGGGTGCCGGCGGCGCCGAGCAGGACAGCGCGCACGGCGGAGTCATCTTTAGCGCGTAGGAAAACCTCGGTCAGCGCGTCACGTGCCAACGGAGACAACGAATTTCCTACCTGAGTACGGTCGATCGTGACCCGGGCGACCGCATCCTCGCCGAGCGACACCACTATTCCGGACACTTCTTCATTCATCTCGCAAACCATCCCGTTCAGACCTGCGTTAACGGCGTTTCCGCTTTTCGGGTATCTTAATTTCCACCTTGTCCGGCTAGCACACCGGCCACAACGGGGAGGCGATCCGATGCCGGAGACCGGCCAAATCACCGATGAGGGACTGGCCAGACTGCGCGCCACCATCGGTATCGCCGTCCCGCACCCGCAACCTCCCCACTACATTCGTCCCAATGAGGACGCGTTTCGACACGTCGCCGAGAGCTACGGTGACGCCAACCCGCTGTGGGCGGATCCGGAGTACGCGGCCAAGTCGGTCTGGGCTGAGTCAGTCGCGCCGCCCGCCCTGGTCGGTGGCGACACGCTGATCGGCGAGGACGAGGTCGACACGCTCTCCGACGATGACCGCGCCCTGACCAAGGGCGACCCGTTGCGGGGCGTGCACGCCTTCTACGCGTCCTCCGCGCGGGAATGGTGGGCGCCGTTGCGCGCCAATCATCGGGTATACCGGCGCAATGCGCTGGTGGCGGCACTGGACAAACCCAGTGAGTTCGCAGACCGGGCAATCCACGAGTGGTCGGCCCAGGTGTTCCGCGACGACGAGGGCGTGATCCTGGGCGGCCAGTACCGCAACATGATTCGCACCGAGCGAACTAAGGCCCGCGGCCGCAAGAAGTACGACGCTGTCGAACTGAAGACGTGGACTGCCGAGGAGATCGCCGAACTCGACGAACGCTATGCGCACGAGACAGTGCGCGGTGCCGAACCACGCTGGTGGGAGGACGTCTCCGAAGGGGATGTGGTCGGACCGCTGACCAAAGGGCCGCTGACGGTGACCGACATGGTCTGCTGGCACGTCGGCATGGGCACCGGGATGTACGGCGTTCGACCGTTGCGGTTGGCGTGGCGCAACCGGCAACGCATTCCCCGCTTCTATACCCGGAACGAGTACGGCGTGCCCGATGTTCAGCAGCGGGTGCACTGGGATCCCGGCGCGGCCAGGAACGCAGGCAATCCCAGCACCTTTGATTACGGCCGGATGCGCGAGACCTGGCTGATCCACCTCTGTACGGACTGGATGGGCGACGACGCCTGGCTGTGGAAACTCGATTGCGAATTCCGCCTGTTCAATTACGTGGGCGACCTACACACCATCACCGGCACCGTCGTGCGTAAGTACCTCGCCGAAGGCGACCGTCCCGCTGTCGATCTTGAGCTGGCCGCGACCAGTCATCGCGGTCAGGTCACCGCACCCGGGCATGCCTCGATTCTATTGCCCAGCCGCGATCGCGGACCGGTGCGACTACCTGATCCGCCCGGCAGTGCCACCAACTTGACGGACCTATTGACCGCCGTGTCAGCGCAATTCACCGAGCGCTGACCAAATGACTTACAATACTGTTCCGGGACTTCAAGCCGTACAACATGATTCGACACTGCGGCTGACCCTTGATCGTGCTGATCGCCGCAACGCCGTCGACGATGTGATGCTCGACGCCCTGATCGCCCATATCGCGGCTGCGGGAATCGACGAGTCGGTGCGTGTCATCCGAATCGACGCCGAAGGAGCCGACTTCTGCGCGGGGTCCGACTTGATCGCCAATAATGCGAAATCGGAACGTAAGCCCCGCGTGGGCAGCACGCAGCGCCGGTTGCCCAGTAAAGCCAACCGGTTGATCCCGTTGATGCTGGAAACCCAGGTGCCGATCGTGGCTGTAGTGCGTGGCTGGGCGGCGGGGCTGGGGTTTCACGTCGCGATGGCCGCCGATTTCTGTGTGGCCACCGACGACGCCCGGTTCTGGGAACCATTCATGGCACGCGGATTCACGCCCGACAGTGGCGCGGCATGGCTGCTGCCCCGCCTGATCGGTATGGTCCGCACCCGCCAGTTGCTCATGCTGGGTCAAGAGATCTCCGGTGCCACCGCAGCACAGTGGGGCATCATCCACAGTGCAGTCTCGGTTGACCACTTGGAAGCTGCCGCAACCGAACTGGTGTCGACACTCAGTGCTGCGCCCACGGTTGCGCTCGGCCTCACCAAGTGGCTGCTGCAGAGCGGCAACGGGCTCGACCTCGACCGTCACCTGCAGAATGAGGCGATGGCGCTCGAATTATCCAGCCGCAGTGAAGATTTCCGCGAAGGTCTGGCTGCCTTTCGCGACAAACGCGATGCAAAGTTTCAGGGCCGATGACACCGGTACCAATCGGCCCTGCCACCAGCGTCGCTGAAGCGGTCACCGCGGTAGAGCGGTGGATCACCGACGAGGTGCCAGAAACGTGGCGCGCCGCGGCGGCCGCTGGGCCCGACGCCTTACGCACCGTTCGGAGTCCGTCTGATTACCGGCAGTGGTACCCGGCGTTCGCACAGTCGGGTTTGGTCGCGCCCACCTGGCCGACCGAACACGGCGGGCTGAGCATCACCGATGACGCCGCCCGCGCCATCGAAACCGTGCTGCGGCCGTTGCGGTTTTCCCGGCTCAACCCGCTGGGCCTCAATAATGCCGCCGCCGCACTGTTCAGCCACGGGACCGAGGAGCAACGACGGCGCTTCCTGCCGCCGATCGTGCGCAACGAGGAGAAGTGGTGCCAACTGTTCAGTGAGCCCGGCGCCGGCTCCGACCTCGCTTCACTTGCCACCCGTGCCGTGCGCGACGGTGATCAGTGGATCATTACCGGCCAGAAGGTCTGGACCACCTGGGCAGATGAAGCCGACTTCGCCATCCTGTTGGCCCGCACTGATCCAGACCAACCGAAACACCAAGGCATCACTTATTTCTTGCTCGACATGCGCCAGCCAGGCGTCCAGGTCCGCCCGCTGCGTCAGATCACCGGCGAAAAGGAATTCAACGAAGTCTTCCTCGACGGTGCCCGTGTTCCCGACGAGCACCGGGTCGGCGATATCAATGACGGCTGGCGGGTCAGCGCGTCGACGCTGTCCAGCGAACGCCAGATGGTCTCGGGGTCGGGGTCCGGCGGCATGGGACGTCTCGGCGGCTTCAGCGCCGAGCGGCTGATCACCCTCGCTCAGGAAACCGGCCGCTGGGATGATCCAGTGGTCCGAGTGAAAGTCATGCGTCTGTGGGCCCAGGAAAAGGTCCGGGGCTGGACCAATGCCCGCGTGCGGGCGGCACTTTCGGCCGGCCAGTCCCCTGGCGCTGCGTCGTCGATCGGCAAAGTGCACCAAGCCACCCTCAATCAGCAGATTCAAGACCTGATGGTCGACCTGCTCGGCACGGATGCAGTCGCATGGCCCGCTGCCGACGATCCGGATGCCATGCCGCCCGAGGTGCACGGCATGCTGCGCAGCCTCGCCAATGCAACCGAAGGCGGCACCACCGACATCAACAAGAACATTCTCGGCGAGCGGGTGCTCGGCCTGCCCCGCGAACCCGACCCGTGGAAAGGCAAGCCGTGGCGAGACATTCCCCGCTCGTGAGCGGTTATGAACGACTCGTAGTGGAAAAGTCGGACGGCATCGGATGGCTCATCCTGAATCGTCCGGACGCCGGCAACGCTTTCGACGCACTCATGCTCGACGAGCTCGAATCCGCGTGGGCCACTCTTGAAGCCGACCCCGAGGTGCGGGTGATCGTCAACACCGCAAACGGTAGCGCGTTCTGCACGGGCATGGACGTCGTGCAGGTAGCCCGGGACAAGGAGGCGATGCGCCGGCACTCACGGCGGACCAAGGATGCGGCGCTGATGATCTCGTCCTGGCACTGCCAGGTGTGGAAGCCGGTGATCGCGGCCGTCAACGGTGTGTGCGCGGGCGGGGGGTTGCACCTGGTTGCCGATGCCGACATCGTCATCGCAGCCCAGTCGGCGTCTTTCGTCGATCCGCACGTATCGGTGGGACAAGCGGTCGCCTACGAGGCGATCACCCTGCTGCGGAAGTCCCCGATGGAGGCGATCGCCCGAATGACGCTCAGCGGCAAGGGCGAGCGAATCTCGGCCCAGCGCGCGTACGAGCTGGGAATCCTGTCCGAGGTGGTCCCGGACGGCGAGCTCCGCGAAGCGGCCGCACGGCTGGCCGCCGTCATCGCCCGCAACTCGCCAACGGCGATGCGCGCCACCAAGAAAGCGCTGTGGCGATCGCTGGAGGTCGGACTCACCCAGGCGCGCAACGATGCGGCCGAAGAGATCTGGCGCCTCCGGAATCACCCCGACCACGCCGAAGGCGTCCGGGCCTGGACGGAGCAGCGGCCCGCGCGCTGGGAACCACTCGAATCCGCGGAGGTTTCATGACCTATCAGCGGCTTGTCGTGGAGCGGCACGGACCCGTCGGCTGGATCATCAACAACCGTCCGGACCGCCTCAATGCCTACGACGCCACGATGCGCGAAGAATTCCCCAGAGCGTGGGCGGAATTGGACGCCGACCCCGATGTCCGCGTCATCGTGCACACCGGGAACGGCCGGGGTTTCCAGGTGGGCGCCGACGTCGAAGAACTCGACGGTGCAGCCGTGCTGCAGTTCCAGGAGACGATGCGCACACTCGACCTCAAACTCACCGCCTGGCACTGCAACGTCGGCAAGCCGGTGATCACCGCGGTCAACGGTGTCTGCGCGGGCGGCGGTCTGCACTGGGTGGCCGACGCCGACATCGTCATCGCCGCGTCCGACGCAACATTTGTCGACCCGCATGTCTCCATCGGTCAGGTCTCGGCTTTGGAGACGATCGCCCTGATGCGCAAAGTGCCGGCCGAAGCGGTGCTGCGCATGGCGCTGGTCGGCAGTCACGAGCGGCTGACCGCACGACGCGCATACGAACTCGGGATGATCAGCGAAATCATCGATCCGCCCGAAAGATTGCGGGACGCCGCGCAGCAGCTTGCGGAGCAGATCGCCAAGAATTCGCCCGCGGCCATGCGGGCCACCAAGCGTGCGCTGTGGGGTGCGCTGGAGCATGGGCTGACCGACGCGTGCAGGGCAGGCGCCAAGCATCTGACATCGATGTGGGGACACCCTGACCAGAATGAGGGGCCGTTAGCCTTCGCCGACAAGAGAACACCGAATTGGCTGCCGTTGCAGAGGGATTCGTGAGTCTGACCGAGGTTCTCAAGGGCCTGCCCGACGTCGCCGTGCACACCCTCGACGGCGAGGTGACCCGCGCAGACCTCACCGCCAGCGCAAAGCAGATGGGTCGGGTGCTCACTGACATCGGCTTGACCACCGGCCAAGTAGTCGCCGCGATGCTGCCCAATGACGCCGTGACGGTCGCTGCGCTCTTCGGCACCTGGCACGCCGGCGGCGTGTACACCCCGCTGAACCCGCGGGTCGCCGAAGCTGAGCTTGTCGCCCAGCTGCAAACGTTGCGGCCCGTTGCGGTAGTCACCACCCCTTCGCTGGCTCAACGGTTTTCGGCCTTCGAGCTACCCGTCGTCACGCGTTCTGGGCTGACGTGGTCGGCGAGCACATCCATCGCCGAATCGTCCGAGCCATGCAGCTACGACGCCGATGTCGCGTTACTGCAGTTCACCTCGGGCACCACCGGCCCGCCGAAACCGGTGCCGCTACGCCATGCCACTGTGTTGGATCTCATTGACCGGTTGCTGGCCAAGCTACGCGGAGCAAAGTCCGGCAAGAGCGGGAGACGTGCCCCGATGCCCAACTTGGTACCGCTGTCTTTGTCGTTATGGGCGGGCATCTACCAGGTGCTGTTCGCGTTTCGCGCGGGTTCGGGTGTGGTACTGATGGATCGGTTCTCGGCCGCTGACTTCGCGGCGCTGGTTCAGCGACATCGACTGCGCTCCACGGTATTACCGCCTGCGGCGTTGACGATGGTGTTGCACGACGACACAGTCACCGACCTGTCGCCGCTCGAGATCGTCCGGTCCATCACCGCTCCCCTGTCTCCGGTTCAGGCCGCGCGATTCCGCGACAAGTTCGGCGTGCTGGTGCTCAACTCCTACGGTCAGACCGAACTCGGCGGCGAAGTAGTGGGTTGGTCGGCCGCCGACGCGCGCGAATGGGGTGAAGCCAAGCTCGGCTCCGTGGGCCGTCCGCTGCCGGGCATCGACGTGCGGGTCACCGACGACGAGGTGATGGTCCGGACACCGACCACCGCGGCCCGCAAGATCGACCCGGCCTTCCTCGACCGTCTCACCGAGGACGGCTGGTTCCACACCGGTGACCTCGGCTGGTTCGACGACGACGGCTTCCTGTGGCTCGACGGCCGGGTGTCGGACATGATCAATCGAGGCGGGCTCAAGGTGTTTCCCGGCGCGGTCGAGGATGTGCTGGTGGCCGCCGACGGAGTGCGCGATGCGGCGGTGGTAGGGGTATCCGACGAGCGGCTGGGCGAGGTGCCGTGGGCATTTGTGGTGCGCGCCAACCAATCGCTCTCCGAGATCGAGCTGTTGTCCTGGTGCCGGGAGCGACTGACGCCTTATCGGGTTCCGGTTCGTGTTGTGTTCGTGGATCAGCTGCCGCGCAACGAAGTTGGCAAAGTTGTCAAGCGCGACCTGGCTGTGCTCGCCGATGGCGCATCCGCAACGTCCCAGTCCAACCCCCGGCGTTGACGGCGGTTACTGCACCGACCTCTTGGACCAGTAGCGGAAATGTCAGTTCTCGTATTCGGATATAGTTGTCTCCGACAGCAACGTGCAGATGAGGCGGCCGTGAAGGATGGACAGGCTTTCGAGGTGTGGGATGCCGATAACCACATGTACGAGTCCATCGACGCCTACACCCGCTATCTGCCGGAGAAGTATTCCGAGGCACTGAAGTTCGTCGACGTGAAGGGTCGCACGAAGCTGCAGATCCTTGGTGTCGTCACGGAATGCATCCCCAACCCCACCTACGAGGTAATCCCCACCCCGGGCGCCTGGGCCGACTACTACCGGGGCATTAACCCCGACGGCAAGTCGCTGCGCGAGCTGGCCGAACCCATCCGGTGCCCGGACGAATTCCGAAGGCCGGATCTGCGACTGGCGCTGATGGATCGCCAGGGTGTCGACGGTGCGGTGATGTTCCCGACGACCGCCGGGATGCTCGAGGAACGGACGAAGTCGGATTCCGAGCTCACTCATGCGATTACGCACGCCTTCAACCGTTGGCTCCTGGATGACTGGACATTCAATTATCAGAACAGGATTCTCGCCGTTCCTGCGGTCTCGCTCAACGATCCCGCCCAAGGCGTCCAGGAACTCGAATGGTGCCTGGCCAACGGCGCCAAGACGATACTTATTCGGCCGGCACCGGTGCCGCGTGACGACGGCACCTCGCGCTCCCCCGCATTGCCCGAATTCGACGAATTCTGGCGTCTGGTCGAGTCGTCCGGAATTTCCGTTCAGATGCACAACTCTGATGCGGGGTATGACCGCTACCTGAACGACTGGGAGGGCGGCGACGAGTTTCAGGGCTTCCAACTGACCAAGTTTCGCGGCTTCATCTACGAGGAGAGCCGGCACATCTTTGACACGCTGGCGGCGTTCATCGCCCATGGTGTGTTCGAAAGATTCCCGGGACTCCGCATCGGGGTGGTCGAGAACGGCGGGTCGTGGGCTCAGCGCCTGATGGAGGTGTTCGACCGCGTCTACCGCAAGAAACCGCGGGACTTCAACGAGAATCCTTGTGACGTGTTCCGTAGACACGTGTGGGTCAACCCGTTCCACGAAGAAGATATGTCGCACCTGATCGAGGTAATCGGCGCGGATCGGGTGATGTTCGGTTCAGACTTTCCGCATCCGGAGGGGCTCGCCGAGCCAGCCACTTTCATCAAGCAACTCGAGAACCTGCCCGCCGTCACCACCGCACGGGTGATGGGTGGCAACCTCAGGGAACTCATCGGCCTTTAGAGCGCGACTGCCTGCTCACGACTGACGGACCCGCCAACGGATTGGTGAGCAGCCCCGGTGGCGCACACACGACATCCGGTATCGCGTTCACCGCGGCCATCGCGGTGACCGTGATACCCGGATTCACGCGATCAGCGGGTGACTGTGGAAGATGCAGTGCCAAGCTCATGCTGGGGTCACCCTCGATCCGAAACACCATGCCGCCTTGACCTTCTCGCGCCGGCTTGGGCCAGCGGTCGGGCCAGGGCGTGCTGCTGACGGTAGCGAAATATTGCACGGCGACCGCTGCTTTCTTCTCGATGATCCCGGCCAGTTGCCAGCGATGAGCGCAAATCGTTCCCGCTTCGATGACGCCCAAGGCGGTTTGCAGATCCGAGGGCGCGAGCAACGTCTCCCAATCGAGCTCGACCGAATCCAGTTCCAGCCCAAGGATGTCAGCGATATAGCGCACCACGGTCTCCCAATCATGGTTCACCTTGCCCGAGGCGATACGGACCGGAACGTGGCCGTCCGGTTTCCCGAAACCCATGGATTCGTGCAGGACGTCCCAGATCGGGTAGGACGTGTCCAGATCGAACGCGTACTCGTCCATCCGATAGGACTCGACAGTGCCCGCGCCGGAGAGTAAGGCAGTGGGTAGGTTGAGGCTGATGAAGCCGGGCTCACTACCAGTTGCGTAGAAAGTCGAGATTCCCTGCTCAGAAGCGTCTTTCACGGCTTGGCGCCACTCTGCCGGCGCAGCAGGTGGATACACCAGCGGGATCAGCGAGATCGTCACGACATTGACGCCTGCCTTGAGGTACTGCACGATGTCGGCGATCGCATCGGCCTCGCGCCGTACGGCGGTAGCGCAGTAAAGAACGCAATCCGGCTTCAAGGCCAGTACCGCCTCGACATCGTCCGTCGCCGTCACGCCGGTGTCCTGCTGTCCGACAAGGCGACCGGCGTCGACGCCGACCTTGTCCGGAGTAGAGACCTTCACTCCCACCAGGTCCAACGCAGGATCGCCGATTACCGCACGCAATGCCTCTTTACCAGTGAGTCCGGTGCCCACATGCACCACTCGGGGCCGTTTACCGCCAGGCTCGTCGACCACTCTCGCTCCCCTCCCCATCTCGCTATGCCAACTCTGCGCAGCGCTTCGGATAGGGCCACGCCACCCCCGGCGGCATCGCGCACAACATGAGAGATTCGCGACCCCACGGCACTCATTCGCCACCAGCCTGGCTGTCGATTCTCGAGCGTCCGAGACAAGTTCCTCGGGATTCCGAATCCACGCTAAAAGGCGTGTAATCAGGAGTCAAGGTTACGACAACGTACCCATCACCCAGCAACGGGAATCCGTAATTCCCCATGACGGCTCGCGAATCATGAGGTAAGTGCGGGTTCAAGCGCCGGCACGCGATGCTTGGCAACAAGGGTTGCCAGACGGCCGTCAGGGCCCTCACCCGCCGATCCGATCAAGGTAATTGCGGCGCTGGGTCTCGTCGAAATGCCCGGGTGGCTCGTTCCGGGTGGCGAGCCGTTTGATCATCTGCAGCAAGGGTTCTGGGGTGACTTCTTCTACCAGCCCGAACGGTGCCAGCCACCGCGGCACGGTGACCTCCCGTCCCGGCCGCCGCGCACTGTCGGCGATGACCGCGCCAATCTGGTCGGGTTGCCTGGTCGGCAGCAGGTCCAGCGTCACCCCCGCGGTCAGCTCGGTGTGCACAGCGGTCGGCATGACCGTGGTGATAGTGACGTCGGTATCAGCGATTTCGGCACGGACGGCGCGAGACAGTGCGGCCACGGCCGATTTCGTCGCGCAATACACCGAGATCCCTGGCGTGGTCACCTTTGCCGCCATCGACGCGAGGTTGACGATGTGCCCGTGATTGCGGTTCACCATCTCGGGCAGGAACTCGTGCATGCCATTGATGACGCCAACCAGGTTGACCGCTACTTCCCGGTGATAGGCCGAAAGCTTCTGCTCGACGAAGGGGCCCATGTACTGAATGCCGGCGTTGTTCACCAGCATCGCGACCGGACCGTCGGCGGCGGCGGCTTGGTGAAACGCCGCCATACTGGATTCGTCGGTCACATCCAGACAGGTTGCTCTGGCCCCGATTTCGCGGGCAGTGCGTTCGGCTTCGTCGGCGTCAAGATCGCCAATCCATACCGTTGCCCGCCGGGCGACCAAGGCCGCAGCCGTCGCTCGACCGATGCCGCGTGCGCCACCCGTGACGCACGCAACCGCTCCGGCGAGGTCGATCATCGGCTTGAACGCTCGTCGGCGAACTCTCGCAGTGCGAAGTAGGCGATGAGACGAATTTCGCCGCTACGCATCATCAACAACGCACGGCCAAGGTAAAGACCGGGCAGGAGTTCCACCACCTCGTCGCGGGTCCGTTTGATCGGGAATGTCCGAACGCTGGGATTGCGGTACTCCTCAGGGCTGTAGTCCAATGCTCGCACCTTGATGTACGGCGCAACTGCAGCGGTGTCGATCCGATGATTGAAGGAAAAGCCCTCTATCTCAGAGCCAGCTCTGCGCAGCCCGGAGTAGAGGGGCGCAATGGCGCGCAGCGCATACCGGGCCAACGGCGCCAGCCGGTTGAAGCCGGTGTCGGTATCGAAAGTCTTTCCCCGCCAGGTCGGATTGATCTTCAACAAGGGGTTGGCCAGGGCGGCCTCCGGTATACCGAAGAGGTTGCCGACGATCAGCCCCTCCAATGCGCCGTGCGGACCGTCGGGGGCGTCGCCGCGCTCGAAAAGTGCGGACAATTGGTCGCGCCGACCAGCCTCACCGAGTTCGCGGAGGTAACTCCAGCCCTGCCGTTGCGCAAGGACGGGCGAGTTCTGGGATAGCAACCGCAGGTCGTCAAGCACTGATGTCGTCACTACCGGGTTTTCGATGGCGTCTGCGGCCGAGGTCATCATGAGCCCTCCTTATTCGTGGTCATCTGGTACGACACCGTGCCAGACTATGTGGGTGCAGTCAATCTGCAACGATCGAGCGGTGCCTGACTCCACGCAGCGTTCCTACGGTGGACAATCCGCGGACTCCCGCCGCGCGCAGCGACGCCGGCGTCTGCTGGATGCCGCGATGGAGGTGATGTCGCGCGACGAATGGCGCAGTGCGACGGTCGAAAAGCTTTGTACTACAGCCGGTTTGAACAAGCGATACTTCTACGAAAGTTTCACCGATCTCGATGCCTTGTCTGCCGCCGTTGTCGACGACATCGCCGAGGATGTTCGTGCCGCCACAGTCCGGGCAGCAGACGAGTCAGCTGACGGGCCACTGGAGGCGCAAGCATTAGCCGGTGTGGCCGCTGCGGTGCGCGAGCTGGTTGACGATCCGCGCCGCGCGCGTGTACTGCTGGGGGGCGTCGCGGCATCGCCTGAGTTGCGCGACCACCGCGTCACGGTCATGCACCGCCTCACCGGTGTATTGATCGATCACGGACGAATGGTGCACGGCGTCGAATTGGAGACCGACCCATTGGCCAAGGTCGCGCCGGCTTTCATCGTCGGAGGCACCGCAGACGCAATCCTGTGCTACGTCAACGGCGACGTCGAATTATCTCTCGATGATTTCATCGCCCAACTCGCGACGCTGTGGCTCATCACCGGGAACGGGGCCGCGCAGATTGCTCGTGCGCGAACCGCACCGAGTGTGGGCCCTTTGAACGAAAAGCGCTGAGAAGAAATACAATTCCCCCACACTTGACGCGCGAGGGCGGTGCGTCAGACGCTAAAGCGCACGCGGAGTTGGTTCTTCAGCACCTTGCCAGTGAGGGTTCGCGGCAACGCTTCCAAGATTTCGAGCCGCTCCGGGGATTTGTGCCGGCTCAGACCTTGCTTCTGGCAATGCTCGGCCAGCGCGGCGAGCGTGACCGGACTTCCTGGTTGAGGTACTACCACGGCGCAAACCCGTTCGCCGGTCCGCGGATCCGGCACGCCGATGACCGCGACATCGGCAACCGCCGGGTGCGTTGCCAGCACCCCCTCGATCTCGAGAGCCGAAATGTTCTCCGCATTGCGGATGATCGCATCCTTGATTCGCCCGGTGATGATGACGTTGCCGTCAGTGTCGAGTCTTCCTTGGTCGCCACTGCGAAACCACCCCTCGCGGTCGAAAGCACTGGCGTTCAGCGATTCGTCGACGTACCCAAGGAAGCACTGCGGTCCCTTGAGTCGCAGTTCACCCTCCTGACCGATGTCCACCTCGCGTTCACTGCTGTCGACAACGCGCACCGATACTCCTGGGACAGGAAGTCCCACCGTGTGGTCAAGCAGGTCGGGTGCACCCTCCGGAGTCTGCGACGTCGCCACCGGAAATTCGGTCAGGCCCCACGAATTGGCGACACCATTAACCGAGAACGTTTCCCGCAATTGGCGTCCCAATTCGGCAGTGATGGGCGCCCCACCACCTACGCAGCCGCGCAGATCGGGGTAGAGCGGTTCGGCTCCGTGGGCGCGCTGCGCAGCCATGAATGCAACGAAAAAGGGGGTGGCAGTACCTAATAGCGTCGGCCGGTGCACCGCGAGCGCCTGGGGGGTGGCCACGGGGTCGAACGAGTCGAACAACACCAATCGCATGCCGCTCTGCAAACTAGCCGCGAGCATTGCCGCACCACCGATGTGCGAGATGGGAAAGGCTATCGGGTTCACATCAGTATTCGACGCCCCTACGATGCCGAGTACTCCCGCAGCACCTGCCATCACCGAGCGGTCGCAATGGCGGGCGCCTTTTGGCGCGGCGGTGGTGCCCGAGGAGTAGTAGATCCAGCGGGGACCTTCTCCCGAAGAAGGCGCAGGGGGCAGCGCTGCGGGGTCGCCCGCAGGTAGCCGAAGAGACCCCGTTATCGGGGCGTCGTGATCGATCACCACCACTGACATCGGTCGCTGCCCGGCCACTTCGGTAGCCAACGCGGTGTGATCGAACCCACGCCACCGGCCCGGGACTATGAGTACCTCGGTGGCGAGTTGTGCTGTGACGAAACGGACTTCGCTTTCGCGCCAGATCGGCAGAATCGGATTCTGCACCGCGCCTAGGCGGGCGAGTGCCACCATTACCACCGCCGTCTCCAGCGTGGTTGGCAACTGCCACGACACCACGGTGCCCGCGCCTACTCCGGATTCCGACAGTGCCGCCGCCGTGCGCAGACCTTCATCTCGAAGCTGCGCACAGGTGAGGCTGCGACCGTAGTCATCGGTCAGGACGACGCGGTCCGGATGGGCATCCGCCGCCGCGTCGACGAGACCCCAATATGTCTCCCCACCCACTTGCCCGCTCACCCGCTCGGCAACAGCAGGCGACGTTTCGCGAGGATGTTACGCATCATCTCCGAGCTTCCGCCGGAAATCGTATAGGCCCGCGACCATAACCAGCATTCTCGCAGACGCGCTTTCGCCTGCTGAACGTCGTCGGTGCCGGCATCCACTGCGGCGGCGGCAAGTTCTGCCCCGTAGGCCGAAACCCGGTGGTAGGTCTCGGCGAAGCTCAACTTTGCGATCGAGCCGTCACCGGGTTGGTCGGCTCCGATGACGAGCCGTTCGACGTGGTCGTCGATGAACGACTTGGCTACCTCGACCTCGACGGCGAGTTCTGCAATGGCTTGGCGAATGTCGTTGTGGGTCAGCGCCGGCGCGCCGTCGACGAGTGCCTGTCGTGCCACGGTCACAACGTCGTCGATCAGCAATTCGAGCAGGATCACGTTGCCGCCGATGCCGAAGCGCTCGAAGTCCAAGCCCGCCATGATGATCGACCAACCATGGCCGGCTTCGCCGATGAGACTGTTCGCGTCGACCACCACACCGGTCATGAAGACTTCGTTGACTTCGATCGCGTCTCCGACGGTGCGGATGGGTCGGACCTCGACTCCGGGTGCCGACAGCGGCACCGTGAACACCGAAAGTCCATGGTGACGAGACAAAGTCGGGTCGGTCCGAACGAGCGCCAGGCCCATGTCGGCCCAGTGCCCGTCGGTGATCCACGTCTTTTGTCCGTCGATCACCCAACTGCCGTCGATCCGTTGCACAGCGCGGGTGCGGACGGCGGCAATGTCACTGCCCGCATCGGGCTCGCTGAGCAATTGGCACCACACGTGTTCGCTGCGCCGGATCGGCGGCAGCAACGCCTGCTTCTGCTCTTGCGACCCGAAGTGCAGCAGCACATGGGCCGCGAGATTTACCTGGTCGACGGGGCGCGGTGCACGCGCACGCAGAATCTCCTCGCTGACAACGCGGTCATGCAGCGGATGGTGCTCGGCGCGCCCACCGTACTCGACCGGCCAATCCGCGCCGACGAAACCCGCGTCGAACAATCCGGCGAACCAGTTGCGCAACTGGGCTTCCTGCGCGGCATCAACCGGCGCGCGATGCCCCTCACGTGCTTCGATGGCCGGCGCGTGCTGCGCGATGTGCGCCCTTACCCGGTTCCGAAACGCCGCAAGTTGTTCCGCGCTCGGCCTGCTGCCCACACCATTCACCAGCGCAACACCTCGGCGACCAGCGCACGACTTGATCGTGCCGTGCCCATCAGGTGGCCGTTGGTGAAAACCCGGCGCAGTTCATAGTGCAGCGGATACTCCCAGGTGAAGCCGATCCCTCCGGAGAGTTGCATGCACTCGTCCACGGCGGCAGTCGCTTTCGCGGTAACGAAGGCGTGTGCGACGGTCGCCAGCACCATCGCCCGATCATCGGCGGCGGCGACGGCGCGGGCAGCCTTCATCACGACAGCGCGTGCTTTGACTACGAAGACGAGAAGCTCCACCAGTCGGTGCTGGATCGCCTGGAAGCTCGCGACGGGTACGCCAAACGCGATGCGCTCCTTCAAATATGACGTCAACCGCTCGAGAGTCATCGACACGGCGCCGACGGAATCGGCAGCGACCAGCAGCCGGGCCAGCGGGGTCAGCTGCCGGGCATGCTCGGGCGATCCGATCAACACTGTTGAAGCCTCGTCGATCTCAACACGCCAGACCGGACGGGTGACATCCAGCAGATCGCCGTCAAGGCGGCGCACTTGGACCTTTGAAGCATCGGCAAGGTGAATGCCGTTGTCGCTCAGTGTGACGAAAATGTTCACTTCGTCTCCGCGGATGGCGCGCGCAGATTCGTGGCTGATCAGCCCCGCGGTGAACGCACCGCTGAGCAACCCGGGCAGCCATTGTTGCCTGATTTCATCGGGCCCGGATGCGACCGCTGCGGCGGCCACGACGGTCCCCAACCACGCCGATCCGTCCTGCGCCCGACCGAGTTCCTCGGCCACAATGCATGATTCAACGGGCCGCCAGCCGGCCCCGCCCGACGCCTCGTCGACCAGCAATCCTGTCCAGTCCATCGTCGCCAGATCGGCTGTGGACTGTTTGTGGTTGCGCTCCGCCAGAAATTTTCGCGCTGACCCCCGCAGCAGATCGAGGTCGACGTCAGCCTCGGGGTCGTCAGCCATCGAGCGTCTAGCTCCGGCGCAGCAGCTGGTCGGCGTTGTCGCGCATGATCCGCTTCTTGGCGGGATCGTCGAGCGGGTCGAGCAGCTTCACGAAGTCCGCCGGTTCGGCCAGCCCTTCGGCGTGCGGATAGTCCGAGCCCATCAGCAGGCATTCGTCATAGCCCAACCGTTCCACGATGGTCGGAATGTCGTCTTCGGGATACGGGACCACACCGACATGGCGGCGGAAAATGTGTGACGGACGTTCGGTGAGCTTGCCGCCGATCCACGGACCGTTTCGCCCCATGCCGCGACTCTTGTCCATGTGAATGACGAACTGCGGCACCCATTCCGCACCATGTTCGGCAACAAGAACATTCAGTCCGGGGAATCGCCCGAACAGGTTGTCGAAGATCAGCGCTGACAGCGTGTCCTCTATCGGACGCTGGCCGTAGATGTTCATCCACTGCCACGCGGACATGTGCCACGCCGCCGGGTCGGGGTTGTGTCCCCAGGCTGGCGAGATGGCGTTGAAATACCAGAACGGTTGAATGTGGAAGACCAGCGTGCAACCGGCTTCCTGCAGCCGCGCATAAATCGGGTCGAAGTACGGGTCACCGGGCGAGCGACCGTAGGCCGGCCCGGTCGGCAGCAGCACCAACCGTGCGCCCTGCTCAATGATCGCTTCGGTCTCTTTGATCGACGATTCGAGGTCCCGCAACGACAGCAAGGCGGTGGCGTACAGCCGGTCCTGGTAGTTGAAGCCCCACGTCTCGTCGAACCAGCGGTTGAACGAGCGCAGGTTCGCGTACAGGGCCTCGGTGTCGTCAACGTAATGCTCAGCGGCCAGCGCCATACCGGCGGGGAAGATTACCGCGCGTTCGACGTTCTGCTGGGCCATGACCGTCAGCCTGGGCTCTCGCTCCAGATACTCCGGCCGCATCGGCTGCGGTTCGTAGGTCTCGTCCGGGTTACCCGAACCCATCTGCTTGAGCATTTCCTTGAGCGAGCCAGGTCGGTAGGCCACATCGAAGCCCAATCCGGCCTCACTGTTGAACGTAGCGATCCGATGTCCGGCCAGGATGACTTCCGTGCCGTCGGCGCCGACGACGGGTGTGATCGCGCGGTCATGAAACTTCTTGGAAAGATAGCGGGTGAACGCGTCCCGGGTCTCATAACAGTGGGTGTCGCAATCGAAAATCCCGTAGTCGAGTTTCGTCACCGCGTCGCTCCTTCTTACGAGAATGGCTATTCTCTAATTCAGAAAACATACTATCCTGATCCCCCAACCACTATCTCGGGTCCGTTTGGAGACATCGCGTGGCAAAGAGCGAGCTAGACGAGCTCCGTGCCGCTGTCCGCGAGTTCCTTGATGCGACGTCACCCATCGAGACGGTGCGCGCGCTGATGGCAACAGACACCGGGTTCGACGCGGCGTCCTGGCGGCAGCTTGCCGGCGAGTTGGGCCTGACTGGCATCGCGGTTCCTGACACCTGGGGCGGGGCCGGCGCGGGAATGGCCGAACTGGCAGTAGTTTTCGAGGAGATGGGCGCCGCTCTGCTGTGTGCGCCCTTCTTCGCCACGGTTGCTTTGGCCATACCCGCGATTCTCGCCAGCGCCGACGAAGCTGCGACCGAGAAGTTCGTTCCAGGGTTCGTCGACGGGACGAGCACCGCCACCCTGATCCTCAATGGCCAACTGGGACCGTGGGACTCGGACACTGTGTGCTTGCGTGCACAGCAACATCGCACCGGTTATCGGTTGCACGGTACTGCGCCACTGGTGCTCGACGGCCACACCGCCGATGTGATTCTCGCGGCGGCCCGCACCGAAGCAGGCATCTCGCTATTCGCGGTACCCGCCGACGCAGCCGGTCTACGCCGGACACTGATGGCTGGACTCGACCGCACCCGCAAGGTCGCCCGGGTCGAGTTCGACGGCGTCGCAGCCGAGCTGATCGGAGCCGACGGCGGTGCCGCGCACTTCCTGGCGCGTACTTCGGATGTGGCCATTGTCGCGCTGGCCGCCGAACAGCTGGGCGCGGCGCAGCGCTGCCTCGAAATGGCGGTCGACTACGCGAGAAACCGCATCCAGTTCGGACGGCCGATCGGCAGCTTCCAGGCGATCAAGCATCGGTGCGCGGACATGCTGGTACTGGTTGAGGGGGCGCGTTCGGCAGCAACGCGTGCCGCCGAGGTGGTTGACGCCGACGAGCCGTCGACCGCAGCGGCAGTCGCGAAAATGGTGTGTTCGGAGGCGTTTTTGCAGGTTGCCCTGGACGACATGCGCATACACGGTGGCATCGGTTTCACGTGGGAACACAATGCCCACCTGTACCTCCGTCGCGCCAAGGCAAGTCAGTTGATCTTTGGAACCCCGGATTATCACGCACAGCGGCTGGGTGAGCTCGTGGCGACTTCAGCTCAGAAAGGGCACACGTGACCATCTCGTTCTCCCTGGAGCTGCCTACCCAGCGGGTCGCGGCGGCGCACGAGTTCGTTACCGCCGACGCCATCGCCGCCATTGCAAGGGCAGCCGAGTCAAGCGGATTCGCGGCCGTGCACGTGACCGACCATCCCGCACCGGATGCCAAGTGGCTCGACCGCGGGGGTCACCACGCGCTGGACCCGTTCGTCGCCCTTGCGTTCGCGGCTGCCGCCACCACCGACGTCAAATTGCTGACGAATGTCTACATCGCGGCGTACCGTAACCCGTTCCTTGGCGCCAAATCCATCCAGAGCCTGGCCGTGCTGTCCAATGGACGCCTCATCCTCGGAACGGCAGCGGGCTACCTCAGGCCCGAATTCCACGCCCTTGGAATCGATTTCGACAGTCGTGGGGCGCTGCTCGACGAAGCTCTGGATGTGCTCGACAAGGTATTGACCGGTGCAGACATCGCCTATCAGGGAACGTCATTCGCGTCCCGCGGGGTCCGGCTACGTCCACTGCCCCCGGCCACACCACCGGTCTGGGTGGGCGGCAACAGCAAGCCGGCGATCCGCCGCGCGGTATCCCGTGCCCAAGGATGGGCGCCGTTCAACACGTTCGGCTACGCCACCGCATCACGAACCGCGGAGATCTCGACGCTCGATGACCTGGAGGCTGCCATCAACTGGGTCAAGAGCTACGCAACCGAGATCGGTCGTACTGCACCGCTCGACATCTGCTTTTCGGCGGGAAACCTGTTGGACGACAACAAGTCGACCGATGAACGGCACGCCACCATCGACAGGCTGCACGCGGCGGGCGTCACCTGGCTCACCATCGCACCGACCGGGGCGGACCGAGCGGAAGTCATCGAGCGGTCCCAGGCCTTCGCCACGGAGTTCATCGCGACGTAAAGAGCACCTCACCTGACTGCTCACCGCCGCCCGCGCCGCCGGGGTTCGTGTCGTGCATTGGCTGATGGAGAAGCGTCCGTCACCACCACCGGGGCGGTGGTCGACGCCCGGTCAGGAAGGTGATAACGTCATTCTCACTTAGCGTAAATGCTCATATTCGCTGCTCAGGAGGATAAGATGCCTGCCCGTTCATTGCCGTACCCGGTTTTCGATATCGACAACCACATGTACGAGACGACGGACGCGCTCACCAAATATCTGCCGATGGAACACCGGGGAAAGGTCGGCTACGTCGAGGTCAACGGCCGCCCCAAGCTCGTGGTCAAGGATCACATCAGCCACATGATCCCCAACCCGACCTTCTCGCGGGTGGCCAGGCCCGGCAGTGCCGAGGACTACTTTCTCGGCAACAACCCGGAGGGTCTCAACTTCCGCGAGTTCGTCGGCGAGGCAATGGATGTCATACCCGCCTATCAGGCTCCCGCTCCACGGCTCGAACTGATGGACGAGCTGGGCATCGACCAATGTGTTATGTACCCCACCCTCGCCAGTCTCATCGAGGAGCGCACCACTGACGACGTCATCCTGACCCACGCGATCATTCACGCACTCAACGAGTGGATGCACGAACACTGGACGTTCAACTACAACGACCGCATCTTCGCGACGCCGGTCATTTGTTTACCGCTGGTGGACGAGGCGATCAGGGAATTCCACTGGGGACTCGAGCGCGGTATGAAGACATTCCTGGTCCGGCCCGCGCCAGTGCCCAGTCGCTTCGGCGGATCGCGCTCGATGGGCCTGCCCGAGTTCGACCCGTTCTGGGAAGAGGTCGTCAAGACCGGCATGCCGGTCACCATGCACGCTTCGGACAGCGGCTATCAAAAACATCTCATGGAGTGGGAGGGCGGTGGCGAATACCTGTCGTTCAAGCCCAGTGCCCTGCGCGAGGTTGTCATGGGACACCGAGCTATCGAAGACACTCTGGCGGCGATGATCTGTCACGGGGCACTGTCGCGGTTTCCCGAACTGAAGATCCTGTGTGTCGAAAACGGCAGCGGCTGGGTGAGGAATCTGCTGGAACAACTCAACACGGCGTACCGCATCATGCCCAAGGAATTCGACGAACACCCCGTCGAGGTTTTCAAGCGCAACATCTACATTCACCCGTTCCTCGAAGACGACGTCAAAGGGATCGTCGACATCATGGGTGAGGACCATGTGATGTTCGGCTCTGACTTTCCGCACCCCGAGGGCATGGGCGACCCACTGAGCTTCGTAGACCGACTCGATGGCATCCCGGAAACCGCGAAGGCGAAGATCATGGGCGGCAACGCTATTGAACAGTTAGGACTCAAGGTCGCGGTGTGACGGCAAGGTTGTGCAGCGGAACGTTGGACCAGCCGCAGACGTTGGACATCGCCACCCGCCGCAGCCCGCTGCGGTCGACTTCGTATTCGGGAACGAGATCCAGCAATGCGCCCAACGCGATACGGCTTTCCATTCTGGCCAGCGCGGCACCCAGGCAGCTGTGCACACCGTAACCAAGTGCCAGATTGAAGCCCATCTTGCGTTGCCGGTCGATGTCCAGCCGGTCGGGATCGGGAAACATCCGCTCATCGCGTGTCGCTGAGCCGGTCACCAGCAAAACCGCGCCACCTTCTGGAATCGTGTTGCCATGCAACGTAAGATCTCTGGTCGCGGTACGGACCTGGTATTGAGACGGTGCCTCGTAGCGCAACAATTCCTCAACCGCAGCCGGAATCTTGCTGCGGTCCGCGCGCAACTTCTGCCATTGATCGGGGAAGTCGGCGAACGCCACCATGGCATTGCCAATTAGTTTGGTCACCGTTTCAGCGCCCGCTCCCCCGAGCATGGTGGCAAAGCCGGTGATATCCACGTCGGTGAGCTTCTCGATCTGCCCGTCGCGCTCGATCTCGGTCTCGATAAGCCGACTTATCATGTCATCCTGCGGTTCGGTGCGACGCTTCTGCACAAGGTTCCAGTAATAGATCCCGGTCTGCACTGAGGCGTCATAACCTGTTGCGGTGGTGGCGTTCTCTCCAGGGTGGCGCTCCAAGAGCAGATCCAGCCAGACCCGGATTTGGTCGCGGTCTTCTTTGGGCACCCCGAGCATCGTGGTGATGACGTCATTGGGGAACAGCGCCGAGAAGTCGGCCACCACATCGAAAGATTGGGGATCGAGCGCTTCGACGCGTTCATAGACCTTCTCGCGCACCATGTCTTCCAGCGCCGCGATAGCGCGCGGGGTGAAGACGTTGCTCACGAGTCTGCGCATCTTCTGATGCTCGGGCGGATCCATCGAGATGATCACCTTCGGCACCGGAATGGCGTTGTCGTGCGCCTTGACCATGTCCAGGGTCGCGCCCTTAGCTGACGAATAGGATTGGTAATCCCTTGTAGCCGGTGCCACGTCGTCGTACCTCGTCAGCGCCCAGAAGTCCCACTTCGCGCTGTAATACACCGGTGCTTCATCCCGCATCCGCCGATAGGTGGCGAAGGCACCGTTGAAGAAGTCGTCCGAGAACGGGTCGAAGTCCAAGGGTTCATCGGACGTGGCGGCGCTCATAGGATCGACCCGGACTCCTTATCGGCCATGATGGTGTCGCAATCCAACCCAATCCAACCCTGCATCCAGCAATATTTCTACGGTGTGTCGACCAGGTTCAGGGATCTCGTATGAGAATGACCATTCTACCTTGCTGGTAGCTTGGCCGACTAGGGCCGCCGACCGGGGCGACGGTGTGGGCCCACGTTGAGAACCTGTGTTCTCGATTTTCGTTAAGGCTACTATCCTACGAAGGTGCCTTTCCCGAACATCCCGCCCACGATTCCTGCACTGATCAGGTCGTGCGCCGAGCGTTTCGGGAACAAGCCGTTTCTGATCGTCGACGGCCGGGTGCTGACCTACGCCGATCTCGACCTGCGCTCAGCCGACTTGTCGATCGCGTTGCTGGCGGCGGGGATTGGCAAAGGCGACCACGTCGGGATCCTGATGCCCAACAGCGTTGACTGGGCGCTGGCCTGGTTCGCCACCACGCGCATCGGTGCGGTCGCCGTGCCGCTCAACACTTTCTACCAGGCGTCCGAGATGGCCTGGACCGCACGGCACGCTGACCTGCGGGCTGTCCTGACGTGGTCACATTTCCGCAACCATGACTTCATCGCCCGCCTCGAAGAGGCGCTCCCCGGGATGGCCGATCAGCGCGAGCCGGGACGAATCGCCGTTGTTGATGCGCCATTCCTGCGCACCGTCATGGTCTGGGGATCCAGCGATCGAGCCTATGCCACAACCACAGTCGGCGCTGCGGCGCCGGGCATCGATGCCGCTTTCCTGGCCGCTGTCGAATCATGTGTGACACCGGCCGACGAAGTGACGATCATATACACCTCCGGAAGCACCGGGAATCCAAAAGGCACGGTGCACACCCAGGGTGCGCTCGTTCGCCATACCTATAATCTGACCTTCTCCTACGGCGTGACGCATGAAGACGTCATGTTCACCTCGATGCCGTTCTTCTGGGTAGGCGGGCTGATCACCGGTTTGCACGCCGTGATTCACCATGGCGCAACTCTCGTGACCCAGCCGGCCTTCGACGCGGGGGAAGCCCTGGAACTCATCGAACGCCATCAGGCGACGATTGCCCTCGGCTGGCCCCAGCAAGGCAAGACCCTCGCCGAGCACCCCGACTTCCCGCGCCGCGACCTGCAATCGGTTCGGCGCACCAGCATGCCCGCGATGGTGCCACCTGAGCACCGGCCGAAGGGCCCCAACGCGCTGGGCATGACCGAATTGTGCGGCAACCACATTGGTGTGGATCAATATCTGCAACAGCCGGTTGATCGGTTGGAAACAGGCGGCGTGTCCATCGAGGGACTCAGCCACCTCCTCGTAAACCCCGATACCGGCCTCCCGGTGCCGCGCGGCACGCCCGGCGAAATCTGGGTACGCGGTTACTCGCTGATGCAGCGCCTGCACAAGCAGGAACGCGAAGAGGTATTCACTCCGGACGGCTACTACCGCACCGGTGACTGCGGCGTCGAATCCGACGACGGCTGGATCAAGTTCACCGGCCGGTTGGGCGACTTGATCAAAACCGGCGGCGGCACCAACGTCACACCAAGCGAAGTCGAACGTGCGCTCACCAATTGCGCGGGTGTGCTGGAGGCCTACGTAGTTGGAGTCCAGGACGCTGACAACGGGACAGTGGTCGCCGCCGCGGTGGTACCGCGCGGTGAGTCAGTTCTCGACGGGGCGGCCTTGCGAACGGAACTGCGCGGCATCCTGTCCGCGTACAAGGTGCCGAAATACATCTGGGTCGCGGCGAAACAGGACCTCCCGTTCACCGCGACCGGAAAGGTCAAGAAGTCAGAGCTGTCACAGCAGTTGAGTGACCTGCTGCCGCGAAGCTGAGCACTAGATCCCCCCTAGTCCCAGACCACGTCGAGTCGCGGCGGTGAACGGAACATGGTGCCGGTGACATACGGGCGCGGCGCCTCTGGATCGAGTCGCAGGCCGGGCAGTTCGTCGAACAGCGCGTTGAAGATTCTGATGCTTTCCAGCCGTGCCAGGTGCATGCCGAGACATACGTGAGCGCCGTGGGCGAACCCGATGTGCGGCTTACGCTCTCGATAGATGTCGAAAGATTCGGGATCGTTCCAGCGCGTCTCGTCGTGGTTGGCGCTGCCCAGGCTGAGCATCATCGTCGCGCCGTTGGGGATCCCTACTCCGAAGAATTCGATGTCGCTGGTGACTTCACGCATGAAGTTCAGCAGCGGCGTCTCCCACCTGATGCCTTCCTCGATGGCTTGCGGCAGCAGACTCCGGTCATTGCGCACGGCGTCGAGTTGATCGGGATGGGTCAGCAGTCCCATCGCCAGGCTGGCTGTCGATCTGGACGTGGTTTCGGCGCCGGCGGGTAGGAGGTTTCGCATGAACCCATAGATCTGCTCGTCAGACATCTTGACGCCGTCGATCTCGGCTTGCGACAGGATGGTCACCATGTCGTCCTTCGGCGACTTGCGCCGGTCGGCAAGCACGCCGACGAAGTACTCCTTCATTTCGGCGGACGCCTTCATCGCGCGATCCATGTCGCCACGGAAGCCCAGCAAATCAATGGCGAGTCGATGAAACTCGCCGATATCGGACTGCGGTAACCCCAGCAGGGCGGCGATCACCCGAACCGGAATGGGCATGAAGACCGTGTCCACCAGATCGGCGCGCTTGTTGTCGCGGAACTTCGCGACGGTGCGGTCCACCAACGGGCCGACAAGTTCTGCGTCCCAACGCTTCATCGATGAACGTGCGAAAGCGAATTCGTGCAACCTGCGGTAGACGGCGTGCTCGGGCTCTTGCATTTCCAGGATTGTCGGCCCCTGTAACGGCCGCACCACGTCTTCGTAACACCGGGTACTGAAGGTGATGTTGTCGATGAAGACACTCTTGACAGCGTCGAAAGAGTACGCGGTATAGGTTTTTCTACCGTTTCCGACATCTTCGGGAACGCCCATCTCCGGCCATCCAGGGTGCACGGCGCCCTTCGCCCGTAACTCGCGCAGCAGCGGATAGGGCGTCGCGTCTCCGTCTGCGCCCATGCCGGCGTTGAACTTCTCCTGCGCTTCGCGGATGCGCTGGTCGATATCGTCGGTGACCGCCGGCTCCGCCACGTAAGCCTCCCTACCGGTATCAACCTACAGTCCGTCGGTTGCAAACCTACATGATGTATGTTGAACCGACCAGAAGCGAGCCGACCCCCAAAGCGCAACCTGGAGTATTCGATTGGCCATTCGAGTCGTGCAATGGGCTACCGGCGCGGTAGGCCGTGCTGCGCTGCAGGAGCTTATCGAGAATCCCGATTATCAACTGGTCGGAGTGCTCGTATACGACCCCGCCAAGAACGGTGTGGACGCGGGACAACTGTGTGGGCTACCCGCCACGACGGGGGTCGCCGCCACGACGGACAAGGACGAAATCGTCTCGTTGAGAGCGGATGTCGTGGTGCACGCCGCCAGCAAGGCGCACGCCGTCGAGACCAACGCCGAGGACATCTGCCGGTTGCTCGCGGTGGGCACCAACGTCATCACGACCACGTCGTACAACCATCTGCCCACCTATGGCGCACAGACCGAAGCCACGTTTGTGCAGGCGTGCCGGCAGGGCAAGTCGCGTTTTCACGCCGCAGGCGAGAATCCCGGCTTCATGTTCGAGCGGCTGATCGCGACCGTCACCGGGTTGAGCAAGACGATCGACCGCATCGATCTGTACGAGGCCACCGATGTGTCAGCCGTCCCCAGTCGGCCGATGCTCGTCGACCTCATGGGCATGGGCCGCCCACCCGAGGACGTCACCGTTGATTCCCCGATCATCAAGAAACTGGATCTGGCCTACCGCCAGGCACTCAACGCCACCGCCGACGTCCTGGGAATCTCGTTGTCACACATCGATGTGTCCGTGGACGCCACCACACTCCCCCACGACATCGTGGTGACGGCTGGTGCGATCGAAGCGGGAACCGTTGTCGGACAGCGGTTCTCCTGGGTCGGTCACTGGTCGGGCCGGCCTCTGCTGGCCATCCATGAGGAATGGGTGCTGACCCGGGACCTACCGCAGTGGGGCATCACACCGTTGGCGCCGGGTGAGAAGTCCCCGCTGATCCGAGCGGTCATCAAGGGCGTGCCGAGCTTTGAACTGCAACTCGATGTCGGTTGGGATGGACAACCGGCCACGGGGCGGCACGCCCAGCCGGGCCATCTGATGATCGCGATGGGGGCGGTGCGCGCCATTCCGTACGTGCTGGGTCAACCGCCCGGGATCGTGACCGCGCCCGTATTCGGCGCCATCCAATTAGCCGGCAGCGACACCGACCGCGCGTGAGATGTGCTCGCTCGGCGCGGCGTGGAATACGTGCCCCGAGCCGTCCGGCAGCACCCGACGGGCGATCAGGTAGTCCGACCCCAGCCAGCCTTGCCGGATGTATCGGCCGAACCGCAAGAAGGTTCCGGGCGCGCCACTGGCCGACGGTATGAGCTTGACTTGTTCGATCCCAAGCTTGACGCCCTCGCCGGTCAGCGGACGCGCCGCGGCCAGCCCCCGAGTTATGACGGTGGCGGCGTCGTGGGACAAGCCGGGCATCGAATGCCCCGGCCGCCGAGCGTATCTGGTCTCGAATCGGTCCAGGAATGCCTGCCCGACCAGATTGCGCTCGTCGTAGCTGTCCAGCCCGATCCAGCCCGAGAGGTGTCGCATCCACTCGGCATTGATATGTGCCATCTCAAAGGCGGTGGTGGTGTACCGGGGAGGATCCCAGCCGGCAGCGCGCAGTGCGTCGCTGAACCCCCACAAGCCGTGCCCGAAACCCACGTGGACGACGGCATCCGGATGCGACGCCCGCAAGGCTGCCACCGTGTCGGCCTTATCGGCCTCCACTTGCGGAATTGCGACCGTTGCAACCACTTGCAAACCCGCAGCCGCATAAGCCTTTTCCGCGAAAGACAGATACTCCTTGCCGATCAGCGACGCCTCGTAGGCAACGGCGATGCGCGAGCGGCCGTCGCCAATCATGACCGCCGCCAGCATCACCGGTTCTTCAGCCATCGAGCCGTTGTTCAGGGCGAAGCACCACTCGCCCAGCGCGCCTTCTGATCCCGACAAAGTGATGATCGGGACCTTGGCTGTCGCATCGACGTGCGCCCGCAGTGGCACCACGTTGTCAGAAACCCACGGTCCAAAAATGACCAGGCACCCTTCGGCCACCAGTTCATCGAAGGTGCGTTCCACCGCCTGATAGGTCCCGTTCGGCAGACCCACAACGTTGCGTTGAATCAGATCGACGGGCCGGTCGATCAATCTCGAGGCGACAGCCTCGTCCAGCACCAGTTGCAACGCGGCGACGGTGTTGTCGTCGGTATCGCCGCTCGTCGGATAGTCGTTCAGCAATCCCACCTTCAGTGGTGCGACCGACCCGTATGCGCGAACCACGTCGTCTGCCATACCCGGCAACATACAGGACGTATGTTGCTACGATCATCGTCGTGGCCCAGCGTGGAGGATCTGACGACGACCGCCGGGCGCGCGGCGATCAAACGCGGCGTGACCTCATCGATGCGGGGCGAGAACTGTTCGTGGCGCAGGGATACTTCAACACCAGCGTCGGCGACTTGGTGACGAAGTCGGGTGTCGGTACCCGTGGCGCGTTCTACCACCATTTCAAAGACAAGGCTGAGTTGTTCCGCGCCGTCTTCGAAGAAGTCGAGAGCGACCTCACGCTGCGCTCCATCGCCAACCCCCCGCCCGGTGCGGACCCGTGGCAACGGTTAACCCGCGGCATGCAGGGATTTCTCGAAGCGGCCCTCGAACCCGAAGTGCAGCGGGTAATGCTGGTCGACGGGCCGGTGGTCCTTGGCTGGCAGACATTGCGAGCCATTCAAGAGGGCAACAGCATCGCCTTGATCAATGAAATGGTCCGCGCGGCCATCGCAGACAAGATCATCGACGATCAACCCGTCGGAGAGCTCACCCACATGATCGTCGCCGCACTCGAAGAAGCCTCCAGAATGGTCGCGCACGCGGCGAATCCAGCAAGGGCGCGCCGACGAGCCGCCAAGGTACTCGACCGTCTGCTGCTGAGCTTTGCGGTGGACGAGCGAAAAGCACTGCGGCGGTGAGTGTTTTGCTCCGACTATGGGCAACCGTTGATCCGTGTGTAAATGTGTGTTTGCGCAAGTGAATAATTTCGCTCTCAGCCCGGCGACCCAGGAGCCCCATGCAGACTGAGCAACAACCATTGCGGGTCGCGGTCGTCGGCGCATCCGCCGGCCTTGGCCGGTGCATAGGCACCGGGCTCGCCAAGCGCGGCGCCCATGTTGCCCTGCTCGCCCGTCGATATCCCCGCTTGGTCGACGCGACCAAGGAGGCCGGCAACGGCGCGGTGGCCGTCGCGTGTGATGTCACTATCGCCGAGACCTGCCAGCAAGCGATAGCGGAGGTGGTCGGCGCGCTGGGTGGACTGGACGCGTTGGTGTACACCACCGGCATGGGGGTGTTGGCGCCGCTGCAAGAGGTGACAGCCGAACAGTGGGGACGGTTGTTCGCCACCAATGTCACCGGTGCATCCCTCGTCACTGCGGCTGCGGCACCACACCTGGCTGCGGCCGGCGGCTCGGCCGTCTATCTGTCCTCGCTGAGTGCGTCCTACACGACACCGTGGCCGATGCTCGGGTCGTACGCGGTCACCAAAGCCGCATTGGACAAGCTCGTCGAGGCATGGCGTATCGAGCACCCCGAAATCGGCTTCACTCGCCTCGCCGTGGGCGACAGCATGGGTGGCACCGGCGACTCGATGACCGAGTTCAACAAGGACTGGGACCCAGAAGTCCTGGAAAAGGCGATCCGATTCTGGATGGACCACAATTACATGCAGGGCGGGCTGATTGACCAGGAACATCTGACCGACGTCGTCAACAACATAATCCGTTGCGGCAAGAGCGGTTTCGTCCCATACATGACACTGGCCCCGCGCTCGTCCGACGCAGTGCAGGAGCTCCGGAATTGGTGACCCAGATTCTTTCACGATGGAGGCAGCAATGAAATCCAAGGCGGCGGTGCTGCGCGGAGTCGGACTCGATTGGGACGTCACCGAAGTCGAGCTCGATCCCCCGCATGCGGGCGAAGTTCTGGTCAGGATGGCCTACGCGGGGATCTGTCACTCCGACGAGCATTTTCACACCGGCGACAGTGTGCCCACCCCGGAGATGGAAGAGATGATGCGGGCAGCGGGCCGTACGGTGCCCGAGTGGTTCCCGATGCTTGGCGGGCATGAAGGATCTGGCGTCGTCGAGACGATAGGGCCAGAGGTCAAGACCCTGAAACCTGGTGATCACGTTGCTATTTCGTTCTATCCGTCATGTGGTAACTGCCGATGGTGTACCACCGGCCGCACCTATCTGTGCGACGTGGGCGCCGACATCCACAGCAAAGCGATGACCACCGACGGCACGCGGCGCCGCCACCTCGACGGTGAAGATCTGATGGCGATGATGCAAGTCGGCACCTTTTCCGAATACGTGGTGGCATCCGAGCGGTCACTGGTGAAAGTTCACGACTGGATCCCGCTGGACTCAGCTTGTCTGGTCTCCTGCGGTGTGACAACCGGATTCGGATCGGGCTCGGTGGCCGCCGGTACCGAAGCCGGTGACACCGTCGTGGTCGTCGGCGTTGGCGGAGTAGGCATGAACGCCGTCCAGGGCGCAAAGATCGCCGGTGCCAAGCACATCGTTGCGGTCGATCCCAACGACTTCAAACGTCAGATGGCGCCGACCTTCGGGGCTACCCACACCGTCGTCGACACCGGCGCCGCAATGGAACTGGTCACCGAGATCACCTGGGGACTCATGGCCGACCGGGTCATTCTCACGCCGGGTGTCGTACCTCCGGACATGGTGCTGCTCGCCCTGATGATGCTGCGCAAAGGGGGTACCTGCGTGTTGACGGGAATGCCCAAGGTCAGCGACCTGATGGTGCCGATGGTCCTCACCGACATGATCTACTCCTGCAAGACCTTCAAAGGCGCGCTCTATGGCGAGCTGAATCCACGCGAAGCCATGCCCCGCCTGCTGGCGATGTACGAGGCCGGCCTGATCAAGTTGGATCAACTCATCACGCAGAAATACAAACTCGACGACATCAATGAGGCGATGCGGGATCTTCGGGCCGGCAAGAATATCCGCGGCGTAATCACATTCGAGTGAGAAGGGCGCAATGCCGACTATCGAGTTCACAGTAACGGGCTGCCAAGCGTCACTGGATCACTACCGCCGATCGTGGACACCAAGTCCCGACGTAGCTTTGGCCGGCATCTGGCTCGGCGCTGTCGTCAGCGACGATTCGGGTCACAACTACTGGGGCTTGCGCGGCATGGACGACTTCGTCGTCGGCATGACGCACGTGGTGTCTCCCATCTGTGGATTTCGTTCGTTGCCAGAGGCTTTGGAATCCGACGCCCCGCACCTGTTTGACGAGTACTCCTCCATCGACTGGTTTGAACCGTTCGAGTACAGCGATGACGGCAACACGCTGCAGATGATTTACGCCAGTGGCCGCGTTGCGCGTGACGCTGACGGCTTGCACTGGTACGACGCCAGCGGACGTTGGGAGATGCACGGCCGAACGGTCAGTGATGTGGTGGTCACGCACGTTCCACAACAGCAGGGCGACTATCACCTCGACCACGACGTGTACTACCGGCACGAATTGCTCTATGTGACCGGCACCATCGACGGCGAGCAGGTTTCCGGTTATGCGCATCAGGACTTCGCCTACGGGCCGCCGGGGATGTCTTACACCGAATTACCCATCGCCCGTCACCTGCAGGGGATGTGGGTCTCCTGGCTGCACAAATACGACGACGGCCGCTTGGGAGGTGGCAGCTTCTGGCAGGGCCGCGATGACTTGGCTTTCGGTCCCGGCTATCAGTTGAAGGACGGCGTGACGACTGTCCATGACGACATCGTCGCTACTCCGCGCTTCAACGCGGCTGGGAAAGTCGCCAGCCTAGAGACGGTAATCGGTGACGACACCTACGTTTTCACATTCACCAGCAGCGGGAGCCCGCTGCATGTGTTCGGAAACCTGACCGGCGATCCGTCCGGCGAGGCACTGTCACGCAGCTGGTGCTGGGTCGAATACGCCGGCGGCATGTTGACCCCGGAGATTCTGGACATGGTCATGCAGCGGTTTCGCCTGGCGCGCGAGGGCTGATTATCTACGCACTACCCCGCATAGCCTCGCGAGTCCAAGCTCCTGGTGAGTGAGAATCCTGGTGGCGCATCGCAGACGGCTTCGCTCCCGCCGCTTGCGTGATTGTTACTCCATCCACCTGAGGCCGCGCAGCGCCTCGGCAGCCGGAATCTCTTCGACGGCGATCAGTCCCGCTGGGGCACGGCACACTGATTCGATGGCATTGACTGCGCGCGCCGCTGTCGAGATGCAACCGGCGACTGTCGTGTCGTACAACGGATGGGAGACATGGGTATTGATCTCTATCCGGGGTTCTCCCTCAACGACGACCCGGTGCACCCCAGGCTGGCCCGCCGGCGGGAACGGCCAATCCGGCGCGGCAGCGTCAGTGAGTCGGGTGATGTGTTCGATGGTAATCACCGGTTCGCCGTCCACCACACCTTCGACCGCGAACCGGACCGCAGCCATCCCGCCGGACTCCACCTTGGTCATGATGCAGTCGATTGGTTCGGTTGTGTACCAGCGCTCATCCCGCTGCCGCACTTCCTCGAGAACTATCCCGAGCTGTTCCGCCAAATTGTTCACCGCGCCACCGAACATGGACACGATTACCCCGGGCAGGAAGAGCATCGGCGGATCGTCATCCTGCTTCAGTCCGAAACCCATTGACGTACCGGTGAATTCGTAGTCGTCGTAATTCCCGTAGTCGAAGATTTCCTGGACGGTGATCGAGGAAACGCGGGTGCTGAGGCTGCAGGCCGCGTAGACCAGGGTGTCACCGGAGAACCCTGGATCGATACCGTTGACGTACAGCGATGAGTTGCCGGTTTCGCACGCGCTCTGCAGCGGATGTCGGAGCCAATCCTCAGCGTGGTGCGGCGTGGCCAGCCAGACCAACGAGGTGCCGACAACATTGGTGCCTGCCGCCAGGAATCGTGACATCTGGTCGATGGCCTCCATGGGCCGCGTCTCACCCAACGCGGTGTACACCACGCAGTCGGCCCCGAGCGCGATCAGAGCGTCGATGTCGTCGGTGGCGACCAGTCCGGTCGCTTCGTTCAACCCGCACAGCTGGGCGGCGTCTCTGCCGACCTTATCCGGACCCGAGGCATGGACTCCGACCAGTTCAAGATCTGGGCGTCCGATGATGGCCCGCAACGAATGTCGTCCTACGTTGCCGGTCGAGAACTGAATCACCCTGCGCACGACGGCCGCCTCAGTAGTCGGGGATGGGTAGCGGCGAATTGTTGGAATCGATTCCGCCGTCGACGTGGAATATCGCGTTGGTGGCATAACAGTCGGATGTGCTCAGGTAAACACACAGCCGACCCAGATCCTCGACGTTGCCAAGGCGGTGCAGAGGCGTCGCCTCCTGCATCTTCTCCAGCGAACCCGGCATCAGGTCGAGACTGCTTTGGAGCCCATCGGTGGCGAATGATCCGAGCGCGATGGCGTTGACCCGGACCTTGGGGGCCAGCTCCTGGGCCATCGCCCGGGTCAGCGCTTCGAGCGCCCCCTTGGCCGTACAGTAGGCAGCCAGCGCGCGGATGCCGAAACGCGCTGAGCCTGAGGAGATATTGACGATCGAACCGCGACCGGCGTCGATCATGTGCCTAGCCACCAACTGACTCATGATGAACGTAGACGTGACGCACCAGTCGAACGCGAGCCTGAAATCGTCGTCGGTGATATCGAGAAACCTCGCGTAGGTGGCTCCCCCGACATTGTTGATCAAGATATCAATGCGGCCGAAGCGCTCCATGGCCGTCGAGACCACGCGTTCACCATCGGGACGGCTCATCGCGTCGGCAACCACAGCCAGTCCCTGACCGCCTGCCTCCTCGATGCCGTTGATCGTTGCCAGGATGTCCGCTTCCGTCCGCGCGGTGCCGACCACCGTCGCACCGGCCTCGGCCAGCACCCGGGCGATGCCCTGACCCACACCTTTGCCGGCGCCTGTCACGATCGCGACCTGCCCTGCCAAATCGAACTGCTCCAAAGCCACCTGAGCTCCTCTGCCCCGACTTGACGCCGACATCATCTAACGACTGAAACTGACTTAAGTCAACGATCCGCTCCGGTGCAGGGTGCAGTGTCACTGGCCCGACCAGCGCCGCCGCGATACTGTTTGCAGTCGAATTCGGCGGAGGAAACATGACGGCAGGCAACAAGATCTCGGCTCGCGAGACCAAACGACTGCAGACCCGGGAGCGATTGCTGGGTGCTGCGGTTGCGGAGTTCAAGCGTTCCGGGATGGCCGAAGCTGACGTCGCCGCGATCGTGGCGGCCGCCGGAGTTGCACACGGCACATTCTTTTTCCACTTCCCCACCAAAGAACACGTGCTGCTCGAATTGGAACGCCGCGAAGAACAACGCATCGCGAGCCAGCTCGCCCGATTCCTGGTCACCGAACACGATCTTGCCGGTGCTCTCGGTGAGGCGGTTCGACTGGTCGCCGGCCTCGAACGCCGACTGGGCGATGGTCTGTTCAAAGACTTTCTCGCGCTGCATTTCTCACAGACCCGCCCACCGGTCGAGGACGGCAGAGATCATCCGGTGATCATGGCGGTGGCCGGCGAGATCGAGCGGGCGCAGCGGAACGGCAGCGTTGCCGCCGACGTCATCCCGATAAACAGTGCAGTGTTCTTCCTGCTCGGTTTGTACGCACTGCTCATCACGACCAACACCTGGCCCACCCGCGATGCCATGCTCGCCGATTACGTGGCCAGAACGATGCAGAGCATGGCGGCTCGCTGAGTCCACGTGGTTGACCTCAGTCAGTTTCTGCGTTACAACAGGCGAGGTTGAGGGAGGCCACATTGAATCTGCCGACGCTGAACTTTCGCCGCTGGAGCAGCGCGCCGGCCCCCGGCGCCGGGGACGGATTAGCCTTCGACGAGCACATGGAGGAATCCCGACTCGCGCAGCGACAGGCCGACAAGTGGCTGATTTCGGGCTCGCTGTTGATCGGCACCGCCGCGCTCGGCGTCTTCGGCCTCCCACTGTTCCTGCGCGGAGTCTGGTTGCTGCGACGCGCGCAGCGGGCGGGGTTGTCGGTGCGGCCGATGCTCGTCACGCTGCTCGGCTATCTGGTCATCATTGATGCCGCCATCAACACCGTGGGCTGGGCGCTGGACATGGTGGGCAACCACACCCTGCTCGGGCGAGTGTTGCTGGTGGGCTGGGGCAATATGTTCGATGCTGGCTACTTCTGGCATTTCAACGAACTCTGGATCGGCGGCGCGGCAGGTCCCGGGGAGAAAGGCTGGGAAGTCGGCCTGATCTTCACCGTGTTCACCATGCGAATCGCCGCGGGCATCGGCTTCCTGCAGATGAAACGATGGGGACACCAGTGGATGGTGGTCACCTGCTGGATGGGTGCGGTCATCTGGATCGGCTACGTGTTCAACATGACCATGTACGCCGACGTGCGCTTCGGCGGTGTGATATTCCCGGTCGTCGGCTGGTGGCTCTATGACATCTTCTACATCACCCCGTTCCTCGCGATCCCCTACCTGCACACCGTCAACCGCGAGATCTTCTCGGACTAGCTCGATGACCGAGGTCATGCAACATCACGTTCGGCTAAGTGCTGAATCACTCATGCATTCAGGTCAATTCATCATCGAAAACGCTGCCGAGCCGGAACGGCGCCGTTGACTTCAGTCAGTAAAGGGTCTACAACAGAACACACCATGACGGCACAGGTCAGAACCTCGGTGCGCGAAACGCAGCGACTGCAGACCCGGCAGCGCCTGCTCGGTGCGGCACTTGCCGAGTTTCAGCGCTGCGGAATGGCCGCTGCCGAGGTCGGCGTGATCACCAGTGCTGCCGGTGTCGCGCACGGCACCTTCTTCTTCCACTTCCCCACCAAAGAGCATGTCTTACTCGAATTGGAAAGCCGCGAAGAGGCGCGGCTCGCCGCTGAACTCACCCGGTTCCTCGGCACGTCGCCCGACCTGACCGCCGTGCTGACCGAGGCGGCGCACCTGGTCGTCGACCTCGAACAACGTTTGGGCGGTCCACTTTTCCGGGACTTCCTGGGCATACACTTCTCGTCCACGCGGCCCAAGCGCGACGAGGAATGGACCGATCACCCGGTGATCGTGTTGCTGGTCAAGCAGATTCAGCAGGCACGTGACCGCGGCGAGATACACGCCGCGGTCGATCCGTTCTACAGCGCGGTGTTCTTCCTGCTCGGCGTCTACGGCGCATTGAGCACCACGTCCGCCGGGACCCGTCGCGACACCATGCTGGCCGAGCTGGTCGCGACGGCAGTCCGAAGTCTCGAGCCTCGACAATAACCAGGGAGATTCGTATGGATATGGTTTGGGAGTTGCTGCGGTACGTCGCCGCCTGGGGCGGAACCGGATTGATCATCTGGTTCTGGTACTGGATGTTTTCCAACATCGGAACGTTCTGATCGCGTGGCCGGGACGGCCGATTCATCGGCGATGGCGATCGAGCGCAGTTGTGCACTGACGGCAGTGGCGCTCAGTGGACAGCGCCGCGACGGTGCCCGCCTACTCACAGGTGCCGGCCGCAGCTTCGGTTTGAGCCCCGCGTTGGACCTCGTGCACGTTCCCTACCCGGGCGTCGGCGACGACTGGACCCGCCGCACCCTGACGTGTGGTGTCGCGTTGCAATGCTCGCCGTCCAAAGAACGCCTCGCCCACTACCGGTTGTCCGACCTGTCGCCCCGCGAACACCGCGCCCTGGCTTTCGTCGAAGCAGGTGTCGCGATGGGCTGGATCGCTGCGCACTGGCCCGGACTGATGCCTGAGCTAAAAAGAGCGTTGTCCGACATTCCGATTCGCGATCCGGACCTGGATGCCGCGACCATGTTCGACCAAGCGATCGACATTGCGCGCGGTAGACAGCCGATCGTCGAGCACCCATTGCTCGGCATGCTGTCGCGCACCCAACTCAGCGCCGGCGGATTAGCCAGCGCAATCAAGCGACTCGGCAGGATGCCGTGGACCAGCACCCAACAGCGTCATCCGCGCCCATATTCGGTGCCGGTGGGCGGCGATGGTGGCGTTCGCAACCCCAACCTGCCACCGCCCAGCCGACCAGAGGATAACGACCTCGACACCAGTCCCGAACGCCGGCAAGGTATCCCGTATCCGGAGTGGAACGCCTGGACAAAGACCTTCCTGGCGAATCATGTTGCAGTGCTGGAGTTTCCCTCCCACCCGCAGGCCGGTCACCCGGCCCCGGTCGCAGAAAACCTTCGAAAGTGGTTCGAGGAGCACACGCATCGCGCGATGACCAACCGGCTCGAGGACGGATCCGATCTCGACGTCGAGCAATACGTGCGGCACTACATTGACATGTTGACCCAGACGGCAAGCGAACCAAGGATTTTCCGGGAACTGTTGCCGCACAGCCGCGACGTCGCCACCGCGCTGTTGCTCGACGGTAGTTCCTCACTGGGCGTGCACGGCGGCCGCATTTTCCGCTTGGAACTCGAATGCGCCGATGCGCTGTCCCGCGCGATGACACTCGCTCGTGAACGCCATGGCATTTTTGTGTTCACCGGAAACACCCGGCACCGCGTCGAAGTGCGCTGTCTCAAAGACTTTCAGGACGGCCACTTCATAGCGCCGGGCAAGCTCGGGCTGATGACCGGTGGTTACACCCGGCTCGGCGCGCCGATTCGACACTTGACCTCGCGGCTGTTGACCCAACCGGCTGAACGCCGTCTGCTCATCGTGATCGGCGACGGACTGATCTCTGACGAAGGATACGAAGGCCGTTACGCGTGGGCCGACGTGGCGCATGCGGTCGAGGAGGCCAACGACGCCGGCGTCTCGGTGTACTACGTGGGCGTCGGCCCAACGCGGGTCGATCCGCTACCCGAGGTGTTCGGATCCCGCCGGTCGCGACGGATCAAACGTGTCGAAGAACTGCCGCGAGTACTCGCGCACGTCCACCGAGAGCTTGTCTCCGCGTGACCGGCGCAGACCTGAGGGGAGAAATGACCACCGACACCTACATCGCCAGCGGCAACGAGGTGGAGTTGTTCGAACAGGCTTACCGCGAACACGTTCCGGTGATGCTGACCGGGCCCACCGGATGCGGCAAGACCCGCTTCGTCGAACACATGGGCGCTCTGCTCCGGCAACCTGTCGTCACCATCAGCTGCCATGACGACCTCACCAGTTCGGACCTGGTCGGCCGCTTCATGGTCACCGGTGGAGATGTGATCTGGAAAGACGGCCCGCTGACCAGAGCAGTCAAGGCCGGCGCCATCTGCTACCTCGACGAGGTGGTCGAGGCCCGACACGACTCACTGGCGATTCTGCACTCCCTGACCGATCACCGTCGCGCTCTCTATCTGGATCGCGCCGACGAAGTCGTCCGGGCGCCCGACTCGTTCATGCTGGTCTGCTCCTACAATCCCGCCTACCGCAGTTCGTTGAAAGAGTTGAAGCCGTCCTTCCGTCAGCGATTCGCGACCCTGCCGATGACATATCTGCCCGCCGTGCAGGAGGCCGAGGTGATTGTGGCGGAATCGGACGTAGAGATCGCGACGGCGCACCGACTTGTCTCCTGCGCCAACGCTATTCGCTCTGCGGACGCCGTATTCCACTTCGAGCCGCCCTCTACCCGGGTGTTGGTCACGGCCGCGAAGCTGATCGCGGCCGGAGCCACCGAGATCAGCGCGGCCGAAGCCTGCATACTCGCACCGCTCAGTACCGACGGTGCCATCAACGACGGTCTGCGCGAAGTCGCAGCAGCGACCTTGAACACCGAACCCTCAGGGACTTTCTAGGAAAGGCGGACGAAATGGTGGATCAACAAGAGCGCAAACGCAAGCGGGCACTCATCGTCTTTCAGATCTTCATCTACGGATACCTGCTGATCATGTTCAGCATTCAGCTGTACATGTCCTTCGCCCGTGGCTGGTGGGACCTGTGACCGCCGTCGTCTCTCCGGGCGACTCGGTCAACCTCTCTGAGCATGACGACGAATCACGACAAGCCCAGCGCCGAGCCGACAAATGGATGATCGTCGGTGCCGGGTTGATGGGATGCTGGGCCCCGGGCCTGATCGGATTCCCCATCTTCATGCGTGGGGTGTGGCTGCAGCGTCAGGCTTTACGTGCCGGGCTGTCGGTTCGCCCCATGATCGTCACGCTGATCGGCTACCTGGTGCTGATCGACGGAATGCTGAACAGCCTGGGATGGGCACTGGACCTCGTCGCCAACCACACCCTGATCAACAGGGTGCTGATGATCGGCTGGGGCAACATGTTCGACGCCGGTTACTTCTGGCACTACAACGAATCCTGGGTGGGCGGCGCATCGGGGCCGGGTGAGAAAGCGTACGTAGCCGGTCTGATCCTGACCGTGTTCTCCATGCGGGTCGCCGCGGCTATCGGATTCCTGCAGATGAAACGGTGGGGCCATCAGTGGATGGTGGTCACATGCTGGATGGGCACCGTCATCTGGTGTGCCTACGTCTTCAACATGACCATGTACGCCGACGTGCGTTATGCCGGTGTGGTTTTCCCGGTGATCGGCTGGTGGCTCTACGACATTTTCTACATCACGCCGTTCCTCGCCATCCCCTACCTACACACCGTCAATCGCGAAATCTTCTCCGACTAGGGCATGAAGGAGCATCCCCATGACGACGAAATCGACTGTCACAGATGACAAAGAACCGGCCGAAGACCTGCCGCCGGGCACCACGCCCTACTACGCGCGCATGCACAAGTGGATCAAGCGGGCGGTGCTGGTGTGCCTGGTGGCCCTGGTGCTCGAGGGCGCATTCACGTTGCCGTTCATGGCCGTCTACTACGGGTATCCCACGCTGAGCCTCACTGAAATCTGCAGCGAGTTGCTCAAAGTCCGCTACTCCGACGACGCCCTGGAATGCAAATACCCCTACCCACCGTTGGGTCCGCCGGAAGGCGCCGAAGGCAAGGACACCGCCCGGGACGTCTGGGGTATCCAGCCCACGCCGAAGTACCACCGTCTGGGCTTTCGTGAACTGGTGCGCATCCATGATGAACGCATCGCGCGCCAGCACGCCGGCGCCAAGTGACCAGGAGGCTGCGCGTCGTCCAATGGACCACCGGCAATGTGGGCAGGAAGTCGGTCCACGCGATCGCCGAGAACTCGTTGTTGGAACTGGTGGGCTGCTACGCGTGGTCGCCGGACAAAGTCGGCCGTGATGTCGGCGGACTGTGCGGGATCGAACCACTGGGAGTGCAGGCCACCGACGACGTCGACGCGCTGCTCGGCCTCAAACCCGACTGCGTGGTCTACAACCCGATGTTCGCCGACGTGGACGAAGTGATCCGCATACTGCGGGCTGGAATCAACGTCGTCACCACGTCGGAATTCATTACCGGACACCAACTCGGCCCTGCCCGGGACCGCATCGTCGATGCCTGCATGCAAGGCGACTCAACCATTTTCGGCAGCGGCATCAATCCCGGGTTCATCCAACTCCTGGCGATCGTCACCGCCGGACTGTCCGACCGGGTGGATCGCATCTGCATCGTCGAATCGTTCGACACGACGATTTACAACTCTCCGGCCACCGAGATTCCGATGGGCTTCGGTCGTCCGATTGATCAGCCGGACCTGCCTGCTCTCACCGAGAAAGGGTCGGGCATCTTCCGCGAGGCCCTGTTGCTGATCGCCGATGCCCTGGGAGTCGATCTCGACGAAATGAGATGCGACGTCGAATATGCCCAAACCACCGAGGATCTGCTGCTGCCCGGAGACTGGACGATCGAAAAAGGTTGCGTCGCAGGCATCAATCTGCGGTGGCGGGGCATCGCCGAAGGCCGCGAGGTAGTCGAGGCCCGCGCCGTGTGGACCAAAGGGCAATCCCTCGAACCGCGTTGGTCGACGAACTTCGGTTATACCGTAACGGTGGAAGGCCGGCCCACGATCAAGACCACACTGAGTTTCGAGCCGCCCCCGGACTTCCACGGGGAGTCGATCGACGACTACATCATGCTCGGTCTCACCATCACAGCCATGCCGCCCATCACCGCGATACCCGCCGTCGTCTGCGCGCCACCCGGCATCGCCACCTACACCGACCTGCCCCTGCTGTTACCGCGGGGAGTCCTGGCACGCAACGGAAGGACGCGCGCACAATGACGGAGAAGTATCGCGTCATCCAATGGATGACCGGGGATGTCGGACAAGTCGGACTGCGGCACTTCGCCGACAATCCGGTCTTCGACCTGGTCGCCGTGTTGGTGCACACACCGGAGAAGGTCGGCAAGGATGCCGGGGACATCATCGGCATCGGACCGACGGGCATCGTCGCGACCGACGACGTCGAGTCCGTCATGGCGACCGAGGCGGACTGCGTGTTCTATACACCGATCATCATGGATGTCGACACCGTTTGCCGGCTGTTGCGATCGGGCAAGAACGTTGTCACCACGAGCGGTTTCTTTCATCCGTCCAAGTACTTTCGGGAGGAAGCGAATAAGATCGAGGCCGCCTGCCGTGACGGTGGCACGAGCTTTCACGGCGGTGGCATCCACCCCGGCTACGCCGGAGACCTACTGCCGCTCACCCTCGCCCGCGTCGCCAGCAGGATCGACAAGATCGAAGTGTACGAGGTCGTCAACGTGCTCACCGACGCACCACTGGACCACATCGACTGGTTGGGTTTCGGTAAGCCCCAGGATGAATTTCTCTCCACCCCAACCATTCTGGGCATGGGTCTGCCGTTCTTCGCCCAATCGATGTACATGATCGCCGATGGGCTGGGCGTCGAAATAGACGACATCACCGCAGATCTGGCCGTCGCCACCGCCACCGAGGACATCCCGCACGAACTCGGCGCCATCGCCAGCGGAACGGTGGCCGCGCAGCATCACACCTGGACGGCACAGGTCGGCGGACAGCCGTTCATCGCTTTCCACGCCATCTACCTCACCAGCGGTCCGACCAGCATCGAGCCAGCCTGGGACTGGGGAAAAACCCGCTACCGCATCGTGATCGAGGGCGATCCAGCAAGTGTCCTGACCCTGGAAGGGCTCGAATCCCCGGACGGGACCACCTCACATCCCGGCTACAACTGGACTGCGATGGGCGCTATCAATGCCATTCCCGACGTCTGTGACGCCGCACCGGGCTGGCTCACTCACTACGATCTCGGTTTGATTCAGCCGCGGGGTCTGGTCCGCTAATGACCGACCCGCCACGGTTGCACCATGTCGTGTTCGCGGTGGCACGGGAGCGGCAAGATGCAGTGGGAAAGCTATTCACCGAACTTGGGTTCACCTTGAACGACATCGATCTGGAGCATCTGGGGCTTCGGGTCCTGCTGGACTGGGATCGGGGCATCGAACTGATCAGCCCCAGCCCCGAATCCGACGCCGAGGTTGCGACTTCGGTGAGTCAGTTCCTGGCCGATCATGGCTCTGACCGGCTGCCGAATCCGAGGTGTTCCGAAACCCCCTCGTGGCGGCCATTTCTCGGCATGAGCGGACCCGCGCGACTGCAACTCGAATTCGATCTACCGGACCGGTGATGGTGAAGATCGGCGTTCAGATTCACCCGCAGAACACGACCATGGCCGCGCTGCGTGCCGGTTGGCAAGGGGTCGACGACCTGGGCGTCGACAGCCTGTGGACCTGGGACCATTTCTTCCCTCCGCTGTACGGCTCGCCCGACGAACCGCACTTCGAGGGCTGGCAGATTCTGGCGGCCATGGCCGTCACCACAGCCAACGTTTCCCAGATCGGCATGTTGGTGACCGGATCCTGCTACCGCAACCCCGACCTGCTGGCACATATGGCCTGCACGCTCGACCATCTCTCCGGTGGGCGAGCGGTGCTGGGCATCGGCTCGGGATGGATGGAGCGCGACGAGACCGAATACGGCTACCCCGTCCGGACTCCAGCCGAGCGCCTCGACGTTCTTGCCGCGGCGCTGCCCCGCATTCGCAACCGCATCGGGCTGCTTCGGCCTGCTCCGATCGGTCGGCTGCCGCTGCTGATCGGCGGCAATGGTGAGCAGCGCACCTTGCGTCTGGTCGCTCAGTACGCCGACATGTGGAACGGTTACGGCGATCCGGCGACCATCCGACGAAAGAACCAGGTCATCGACCGGTGGTGTGGCGAAGTTGGCCGCGACCCGCACCAGATTGAGCGCACCGCGTGGATCGAGCGCGCGGAACCGGGTCTGATGCGATCCCTGGTCGAGGCTGGGGCCGATCACCTGATCCTCGGCCTTCGTGCCCCCTTCGACCTGCGTGAGGTGCAGCGGCTGGCCGGGGGTCGTCAGGCGTTTTAGCGTTCAACAGCTCGGGTATGCCGCCTTTAGCGGCGCACAGCCCCCCGCCCGCATTCGCAAACTCCACCCATGGAGGTGTATCAGCGTGGCCGAAATGATTGTTGAAACTCCGGAAGAAGTTGTTGCCTACCTCAAAGCACAGCACGACCTGATCGAAGATATGTTCGACCAGGTGCTGCTCGCATCAGATCCTGAGGCGCGGGAGAAGCCGTTCATCCAGCTTCGCCAGCTGCTCGCCGTGCACGAAACGGCCGAGGAGATGCTGGTGCATCCGCGGGCCCGCCGCGATCTGGAAGCCGGCGACGCAATGGTGGACGGGCTCCTGCAGGAAGAGCACGATGCGAAGGAACAGCTTTCCAAGATCGAAAGCCTGGACATCACCTCCGATGCGTTCATCGCTGAGCTCACGAAGCTGCGCGACGCCGTGCTGGCACACGCTGAACATGAAGAGATCGAGGAGTTCGCGAAGTTGCAGCGCGACCTCGACACCGACGAGCTGAAACGGATGGGTACCGCCGTCAAGGTCGCCGAGGCTATCGCACCGACCCGGCCACACGCCGGCGTGGAATCAGCGAAGTTGAATTTCGTCGTCGGACCGTTCGCGTCGATGTTGGACCGGGCACGGGATCTGATGCACCAGGCGACAAGTTAGGGGCGTACATGGGTTTGGCTACAGCACGCCATGGCCGAGACGGTTGACCCCGGTCCGTAGGCTGGATCAAGTGAGCGTTGCACCGGGCACGACCATCACACTTGGTAACCGCTTTCTCCGCGACCTGCCCGAGATGGCGGTCCCCTGGCGGGCTCAGGTTGCGGCCGAGCCTCGATTGCTCGTCTTCAACGAACCGCTGGCGGTCGAACTCGGTCTGGACGCTCAGTGGCTCCGTAGCTCCGACGGTCTGCGTTTCCTGGTGGGCAACCTGGTTCCAGACGGCGCCACCCCGGTCGCCCAGGCATATGCGGGACATCAATTCGGCGGCTATGTGCCGCGGCTGGGTGACGGCCGCGCGTTGTTGTTGGGCGAGATAGCCGACGCCGACGGGCGGTTGCGCGACATCCACCTGAAGGGATCCGGCCGCACTCCGTTCGCCCGGGGCGGTGACGGCTTGGCGGCGGTAGGGCCGATGTTGCGTGAATACGTGATCAGCGAGGCGATGCACGCGCTGGGGATATCCACCACCCGATCGCTGGCGGTGCTGGCGACCGGGACCGCCGTGACGCGCGAGACGCTGCTGCCCGGCGCCTTGCTGGTCCGGGTGGCAAGTAGCCACCTGCGCGTGGGCAGCTTCCAATACGCTTCTGCGACAGGAGATATCGGTCTGCTTCGCCGTCTGGCCGATCACGCCATTGCCCGTCACCATCCTGAAGCCGCCCTCGCGGAACAGCCCTACCTCGCGTTGTTCGAGGGTGTGGTGGCGGCCCAGGCGTCGCTGGTGGCCCGGTGGATGCTGGTCGGCTTCATCCACGGCGTGATGAACACCGACAACATGACGATCTCGGGCGAGACCATCGACTACGGGCCATGTGCCTTCATGGAGGCCTACGATCCGGACACTGTGTTCAGTTCGATCGACGCCTGGGGACGCTATGCCTACGGCAACCAGCCGACCATCGCGGCGTGGAACCTCGCCCGCTTCGCCGAGACCCTGCTGCCATTGATCGCCGACGACGTCAACGACGCAATCCCGTTGATAGAGGAAGCTTTTGACGGGTTTCACCAATACCACAGCGCCTGGCTCGCGGGGTTACGCGCCAAGCTGGGTCTGCCTGCCGGTGCCGAACCGACCGAGCCGCTCATCGATGAACTGCTGCCCATGTTGCAGGAGAGTCACGCGGACTTCACCTCTTTCTTCCGCAACCTCGGCGCTGCGGCGGCCGGCGACGCCGAACCGGCGCGTGGCATGTTCGTGGACCCGGCCCAGTTCGATGCCTGGGCGTCACGTTGGCGCCAGCAGGGGCCGGACGTCGACATGATGCAGCGCGTCAACCCGATCTATATCCCGCGCAATCACCTGGTCGAAGAAGCACTCACCGCGGCGACGGCGGGCGACCTCGAACCGTTGAACCGACTACTCGATGCCATCAGCTCCCCCTATACCGAACGACCGGGTCTGGAGCGCTATGCAGCCCCGGCCCCCACGGACTTCGGCGTCTACCGCACCTTCTGCGGCACCTGACTCTCCGCACCTTCAGGACTGGAGATCCAGTGCCGCACCGATCAACGCCAAGTGGCTGAGACCTTGGGGAAGGTTTCCCAGGAAAGAGTTGTCGTCTGAGTCGATCATCTCGGCCAGCACGCCGACATCGTTGGTCAATTCGACCAATTGGTCCATCAATTCGCGCGCTTCGGTGTCGCGACCGACGTAGTGCAGTGCCGACACTGCCCAGAACGAACACGCGACGAATGCACCTTCCTGCTCGTCCCGGCGTGCCCCGCTGTAGCGGTACAGCAGCGGACCGCAACCCAGATCGCGTCGCAGTGCGTCAATGGTCGCCGTCATCCGCGGGCCTCGGTCATAACCGCTGCCGGCGTGCAACAAGATCGAAGCGTCCAGTTTGCCACTGCCCGGATACCATTCGTAGCTGTTCAACTCGTCGGACCAGCATTCGCGTTCTACCCAGGCCCGAATCCGTTCGGCCTCACCGGCCCAGCGATCGGGATCGCCGGGAATCTGTCCCAACTCGGCAAGCCCGACCGCGCACCGCAACGCGTGCCAACAACCCAGTTTGGAGGTGGTGTAATGCTCGAGCTGTTCCAGCTCCCACATCCCGGCGTCGCGGGTGCGCCAGGCGTCGCAGGCCTGGTCGGCAAAGTCCGCCAGTAGGTGGCCGGTCGCGGTGTCCAGCGCGTGACCGGAGTCGACGTACAGGCGCACCGTGTCGAATAAGTCGGCGTAGATGCTCAACTGCAGCTGCCCGTGCGCGCGGTTGCCGGTCAACACCGGTCCGATCCCCCGCCACCCGGGTACCTCGTGGCTGATCACCGGTTCGACCTCCGAACCGTCCAGCCGGTAGCACACCCCGGTGCCGGCACCGTGCTGACGAACCGTGCGCAACAGCCAGCTGATCGCGGCGTGCGTTTCCTCCCGGATGCCGAGCCGGCGCAAGGCGCTCAGCGTGTAGGCGGCATCGCGGACCCACGCGTAGCGGTAGTCCCAGTTCTTACCGCCTGAAAGCCGTTCCGGCAGTGAGGTAGTCGCCGCGGCTGCCACGGCTCCGGTTGGACTGAAGATCAGCAGTTTCAGGAACAGCAGACTGCGGTGCACGGCTTCGCTCCACGCGCCGGCGCATTCGAACTCACCCGACCATTTGCGCCACTGCTCGACGGTGCGGTCCAATCCCCGATCGATATCGTCCACCGGCGACAACATCAGCGGCTCGCCATCGGTCGCTACCAGGCCGATGACCCGCCGGGACGACGGGTCCGCACTGAATGTGCCGGATACCGCCTGATCGGTCAGCTCCACGTTCATGCCCTCGGAGATGGACACCCCGAAGTTCAAGTCCTTGAGGCGCAACACAATTCCATGCGGAGTCTGTCTCGCCCACGGTGACGCGGTGTTGAAACAAGTGCCGGGTGCGACGCGCCAGCGCATCGGCACCTCGCCGTCCAGTCCCTCGATTCGACGCACCAACTCGGTCCACGGCAACCGTCCGTCGAGTCCGACGTTGAGTGCGTCGGTGACGCGAACCCGTCCGGAGTCGGTGACGAAAGTGGTTTCCAGCACATTGGTGTGCGGGACATATCGGCGCTGCGCGGTGAACGGTATTGCCGGTGCCAACTCCAGGCGCCCACCGTTGGCAGCATCGAGCACCGCCGCGAAGACGGGCACCGAATCCAGGTTCGGTATCGGAAACCAGTCGATGGCACCGTCTTCGGCGACCAACGCCACGGTCCGCCCGTCGCCCAGCGGCGCATAACTGCGCAGCGGCACGAAACCCTTGTCGCGGTATGGGGATTCGGTCGGCGTCGAAGTACGGGGATCGAGCTCCGGTGGCGGCACGCCATCGCGTTCCCCGATCCACCGCCGATAAACACCTGTGGGCTGGGCCCAGCCGCTGACTCTGCGCCTGGGGCGTAGATGTGCGAGTACGCCCCACCCCCACCGCAGAGTGACTAGGTGGCGCTTCAGCGGGTAACCGCCCCTCATGCCTACCATCGGATATTTCTTGTCCTGCGAACAATTCGGACCGGCAGAGCTGATCGACCAGGCCAAGCGGGCGGAAGCTGCCGGGTTCGACGCACTGTGGATTTCAGATCATTTCCACCCCTGGAATGACGAGCAGGGACAGAGCCCGTTCGTCTGGGGCGTCATCGGAGCCTTGTCGCAGGTGACGTCGCTGCCGGTCAGCACCGCGGTGACCTGTCCTACGATCCGCATCCACCCGGCCATCGTCGCCCAGGCCGCCGCGACGGCCGCGGTGCAACTGGACGGCCGCTTCGTCCTGGGTGTCGGCAGCGGGGAGGCCCTCAACGAGCATGTGCTGGGCGATCGCTGGCCGTCGGTCGGGCAGCGCCTGGAGATGCTCGAGGAGGCCATCGACGTCATCCGGTTGCTGCACAAGGGCGACGAGATCAGCCACCACGGCAAGCACTACGAGGTGCAGGAAGCTCGCATTTACACTCTCCCGGACAAGCCGGTGCCCATCTACGTCTCCGGGTTCGGTCCGCAGGCGGCCAAGTTCGCCGGCCGGGTAGGCGACGGGTACGTCCTGGCGATGCCTTCGGCGGAACTGGTTGACACGTTCCGCAAGGCCGGGGGTGGAGACAAGCCGGTGCAAGCCGGGACCAAGGTCAGCTGGGACAAAGATGCCGACAACGCCCTGAAGACGGCCCACCGACTATGGGCCAACGAGGCGTTACCGGGTCAGGCTGCCCAAATCCTGCCGAGGCCCAGGGATTTCGCCGATCTCATGTCACTCGTACCGCCCGACCAGGTCGCGGAGAGCGTCGCCTGCGGGCCCGACCCCGACAAACACGCCCAGCAGGTCCGCGAGTACTTCGAGGCCGGGATCGACGAGGTCTACGTGCAACAGATCGGGCCGGACATGGCGGGCTTCTTCTCGGCGTGGGAGCGCGACGTCTTGCCCCAACTCCGGAAGTAAACGCCGCCGGGCTACCGGACCCGCCATTGCCAACGAGCAAGATGGTCGACATGACCGCCGTATACCGAGCGCCGATGCGCTCCCGCAGCGACGAGATCGACCCGCAAGCGACTCTCGAGCGGGCTCGCCGCTTGGGCGTGTGTGGCTTCGGTCAACAGGTGCACGACTCCGGCGAGGGCGAACGTCTGGACCGCCGCGTCGCGCGGTTTGCCGAGGTGCCGGACGGTTCGTTCGTGTGGACCCGCGACACCGACGGCCTGTATTGGCTGGGAAGAATCCGCGGGGCATATTTCTTCGACGCCGACGACGGGGCCACCGAGGTCGATCTGGTGCATGTGCGGCCGTGCGACTGGTCAGCCGAACCCGTGTTGGAGCACGATGTGCCTACCGCGGTGGCGGAGACCTTCCGCCGTGGCGGGCGGAATTTTCAGCAGACCCACGATCCATCGGTAGGGATTGCGACACAGCGCATTTGGGACCGCGAAACCAATTGAGACGTTATCGGTCAGCATTCTTTGCGACCAAGACTTCGCCTTCGAGCCCGTCGGGGTCACGAAAGAAAAGACTGCGCACGGCACCGAAGTCGTTGACTGCACCATCACTGGCGCCGCGCTCGACAAGCCGCTGCCGGATCACCTCGAAACTTTCCGGCGTGGCCGCCTGCAAGCCGAAGTGGTCGAGCCGTCCGCGACCCCACATCGGCGTCTGCCGGTCTGGCTCCCGATTGCCCTCGATGGTGACCACATTGAGTTCGGTGTGCGGGCCGATGCGGATCATCGTCATGGTCTCATCGCCCTTTTCACCGTGCGGCTCGGTGGGCCCGACCTCCGCTTCGAACACGCCGGTGTAGAAATCGCGCAACCGGTCGATGTCGCCGGAGATCAGCGCGATGTGATTGATCCCGTCGAGTAACACCGGCCACCCCTTACGCTTTCGATTCCGAGCGCCGAACCCGGCGCAGCAGGTGCACCACGGCAACCACCAGCCCGCCCACCACCGCACCGATCACCGCCGAGGCTGCGGTATTGAACAACCAAGCCAGCACACCGCCCACCGAGTCGACCGCGTGATGTATGCCTTCCTCCGCGCGGTGCACCAGACTGTACGGGGTCTGCCAGCCGAGGTGACTGCTGTGCACCAACAGGATGTGGCCGCCCACCCAGAGCATCGCCGCAGTCCCGACGACGGAGAGTGCCGAGAGCAGTCTGGGCATCCCGGCGACCAGGCCGCGACCCAACGCCCTGCCCGCTCGGGACGACGTCGCAGCGAGCCGTAGGCCGACGTCGTCCATCTTCACGATGCCCGCGACGACCCCGTAGACGGCGACCGTAATGACGAAGGCGACGATGACCAGGATGATGAACCGCGGCAGGAATGCGAGTTCAGCCACTTCGTTGAGTGCGATCACCATGATCTCCGCCGACAGGATGAAGTCGGTCCGGATCGCACCGGCCACCATGTGAGCCTCGCTCTCCGGCAGCTCGGCTTCGCCGTGGTGACCGTGCAGACTGCTCCAAACCTTTTCGGCGCCTTCGAAACACAGGTACGTCGCACCGAGCATCAGGATCGGGCTGAGCAACCACGGCGCGAACTGACTGAGCAGCAGCGCACCGGGCAGGATGAACAACAGTTTGTTGCGCAGCGACCCCAGCGCGATGCGCTTGATGATCGGCAGTTCCCGCTCGGCCGAGATTCCCTCGACGTACTGGGGCGTCACCGCCGTGTCGTCGATGACGACGCCGGCAGCTTTTGCCGTCGCGCGTCCGGCGGCTCCGCTGATGTCGTCGAGCGATGCCGCGGTGAGCTTGGCGAACATGGCCACGTCATCCAGAAGGGCGAACAGACCTGCACTCATCGCGTCTGCTCCATGGCGCGCAAGAGTACTCGCGTGAACCTCGCGTGGCTCATCAGGCAGGTCGGCTGCCGATCTCCAGACCAGCCAGTTCCGAGGTCCCGTCGAAAATGGTCCGGCCCCACTCCCGGACGGTGAGGCGCAGGGTGCCGGCCAGGTACTCGTAGTCGGTGTCGATATTGCGGCGTTCGCCGGGCAGCGGCACCGGCAGCACGTGCGGGCCGTCGCCGACGCCACGGCCGTCCAGCTCGATGTGGAACCGCGGAGTCCGCGCCTCGATCTGCCAACGCAGGTCATTGCCGGTGTAGGACACCAGCGCCGGTGGGGTGATACGCAGCACCCGATTGCCAAGTCGCACAACGACTCCGGTGACATCTCGCCTGAACGGGCCCAACTCCAGCAGGCCACCGGAGAATGCCACGCACACGTCGGCGTCGCCGAAGTCGTGGGCCTGACCCCACCACCAGCGCAACGGGAATCCCGCTCCCCAGTTGCGTTCGCAGTACAGCGTGGCGTTGGTAAAGGTCCACTGCTCGTCGCCGCTTGTCACAGTTCCCGACGCTTTGCCGCCCAGCCGGTAGGGATGCCAATACTGGTTCAGGAACGGGACGGACGAGAACACCCCACCGCCGCCGAACGGCTTGGGCCAGCGGAATTCGTCGTCGAATTTCAAGTCGACTTCGCTGTCGCCGATGACCATCCGGAGCCGTTCGCGGCTCGCGTCGATCACATCCTCACCGCTCTCGGCCTTGACCGAGAACTCGGTCCGGTCGGCGCGCACCCCGTCGATCGCGGCCGAGCGCACCACCCCACCTGGGTGCAGCGCGATCGCCGCCGTCGACCATTCGCCTTCGGGATGCCGATTCTCGCTGCACAGCGCGACCACCACCCGGCCGGTGTCCGGCTCGGAGATCCGCCAGAACCAGCCCTCCATCTCAGTGCCGTGCGAGGGCAGCGGATCCCCGAAAGGCACGTCGGCGCCGGTGCGTCGATAGAGCGATACGAACTGACGGCCGGTGTTCAAGACAGATTCGACGACGTCCATCCATGTTTCGTACCCACCGTCTACCGGGATGAACCGGCCCCCCTAGCCGGATTGCTCACACTCGCGCGGACTGGCCCAGATACGCGACGATGGCGTTGGTGAGTCCGCGGCGCGCTTCGTCGAGATCGGCGTAGCTGCCGAGCTGTCGTTCCGACGCAAGGCCCCGCATCGCGCCGGGGATCATGGTTGCAATCTCCCGCACCCGCTGCGCGTCGACCTGCAGATCGGCGAAGGCGTTTTGGCAGACGGCGTGCCAGCTCTGACCCCACGAGCGCAGTTCGGCTGCGGTGCGCGGATAGAGCCGATCAAGCTCGGCGGGTTCCCGCGGCAGCGCCGCACGCAGGTTCTCGATTGCCCGGGAGTCGGGTGCGGTCAGTCCGTCGTACAGCGTGTCGATGATCTCCGTTACCCGCGCCTGCAACGACGCTCCGGTGTCGGGGTTGGCGAACAGGTTGGCGCGGCGTTGCGCGGTGTGGTGCAGCACGGCGGCCCAGAACCCGTCCGCGTCGCCGAATTGATACTGCACGGTGCCCCAGGTCACGCCGATTTGTTTGGCGATGCGATTGGCCGAAACCGCTCCCGGATCGCCGGACGCCAGAGCGGTGACCGCGGCGTGCAACATGGCCTCGCGGGTGGCCAGGCCACGCTTGTTGGATCGGCGACCCGCACTGTCCGCCACCGCCATGAGGCGCATCCTAACCCGGGCCTCTTGGTTTCGTTGACTGCTTTATGAATCTTCCATAGAGTATTCGACCATCGGATCGAGAGGACCGCGAGCATGGCCAAGCCGCCATTGTCGATGAAACCAACCGGATGGTTTCAGGTTGCGTGGTCAGACGAGATCGGCGTCGGCGATGTCCACACGATGAAGTATTTCGGTCAGGAGCTGATCGCCTGGCGCGCCGACTCGGGCGGGCTCACCGTGATGAACGCCTACTGCGAACACCTCGGCGCTCATCTGGGTTACGGCGGGAAAGTCGTGGGCGAAGTGCTGCAGTGCCCTTTTCACGGTTGGCAGTGGAGCCACGAAGGCCGCAACGTCTGCATCCCGTATCAGGACCGCCCCAACCGGGGCCGTCGGATCCAGACATATCCCGTAGTCGAACGGAATGAGTCCGTCTACATCTGGCACGACATCGAAGGCCGCGCACCGTATTTCGATGCGCCCGACGTCTTCGCCAGCTTCGCCGACGGCAGCGATCCCGACGACTACTACCCGCAGCAACGGCTGTTCCGCCAAGACCTAGAACTGCATCCGCAATACGTGCTCGAGAACGGCGTCGACTTCGCGCACTTCAAGTTTGTGCACAACACACCCATCGTGCCGATCTTCACCCGGCACGACTTCGACGACCCGGTGTCCTACGTCGACTTCACCATCACCTTCGAAGGTGACGACCAGCAGAGCATCGACGACGTCAAGAGCGGCGTGGAAGCCATCAACGGCGGACTGGGCATCGCGGTCACCAAGAGTTGGGGAATGATCGACAACCGCACCATCTCGGCCGTCACGCCGGTCGACGAGCGCACCTCCGACGTCCGGTTCATGGTCTATATCGGACGGGTTCCCGGTCGTGAAGGTCTGGCGGCCGAACGTGCGGAGCGCAAAGCGCTCGGGTTCGGCGAGGAAGTCATCCGGCAATTCACCCAGGACGTGCACATCTGGGCGCACCAACGCTATTCCGATCCGCCGGCGCTCGCAACGGCGGAGTACGAGGGGTTCACCGCAATTCGCAAGTGGGCCACCCAGTTCTATCCCGATGGCCGGGGCGGCAGTGCCAGCGAGCTGGCCCGGTCGACCGCGCGGGCGAAACCCGATTCTCGAGAGGTGCGGCTGTGAGCATCAAAGTCTTTCAAGTGGCAACCGGCAATGTCGGAAGCGAGATGATCAAGCGCATCGCCACTCAGCCCGACCTGGAACTGGTTGGCGTGCACTGCTATTCCTCCGACAAGATCGGTAAGGACGTCGGCGAACTCGTCGGACTGCCGGCCAACGGCGTCACCGCGACCGGCAGCGTCGACGAGATCATCGCCGCCAAGCCCGACGTGCTGACCTTCCACGGTGTGTTCCCCGACGAGGACCTCTACGTCAAAGTCCTTGAAGCTGGGATCAATATCGTCACCACCGCCGACTGGATCACCGGCTGGCACCGCGACCGCAACCACCCGCACCCGTCCGGAAAGCCCGTCACCCAGTTGCTCGCCGAAGCCTGTGACAAAGGCGGCACGACGTTCTACGGCACCGGGATGAACCCAGGGGTCAACCAGATCCTGGGCGTGGTGTGTTCGGCCGACGTCGCGGAAATCGAGAACGTGACCACCATCGAATCCGTCGACGTGTCCTGCCACCACTCCAAGGACACCTGGATTGAGGTCGGTTATGGCCTGCCGGTGGATGATCCGTCGATTCCGTCGAAGTTGGAAAAGTACACCCGAGTGTTCGCCGACAGCGTGCTGATGATGGCCGACTGCTTCGACATCGAACTCGACGAGGTGAAGTTCAGCTACGAGCTCGGCGCCTGCACCAAGGACGTCGACCTCGGCTGGTACACGTTGCCGAAGGGTTCGCTGGGCGGCAACTACATCAAATATCAGGGCATGGTGGATGGCATCCCGAGGGTGGAGACGCACCTGGAGTGGCAGATGACCCCGCACACCGATCCCAGCTGGGACATCAAGGGCTGCTACATCACTCAGATCAAGGGCGACCCGTGCATCTATAACAAGCACATGATTTTCCCCAAGCCCGGCATCGACCTGTCCAACCCCGACAACTTCGCCTCCATCGGCATGACGGTCACCGGACTGCCGGCACTGAATTCCATCAAGTCGGTGGTCGCCGCTCCCCCGGGTCTTGTCACCAGCGCCGACCTGCCGCTTCGGGCATTCGCCGGCCGCTTCAAGATCTAGCGAAACACGTTGCGCTATCGCGTCGTCGGGTGGGGCACCGGCACTGTGGGCCGAGAAATACTCACTACCGTCCTCGATCACCGCGACGACATGGTGGTGGTGGGCGCCCGGGTGTATTCCGGGGACAAGGACGGCCTCGACATCGGCACGCTGCTGGGGCGTGACGCCATCGGAGTACACGCGACCACGTCCGTCGACGACATTCTTGCCCTCGACGCCGACTGCGTGCTCTACACGCCACGCAACGCCAGCCTGGACGAGGTGTGTGCCATCCTGTCGAGCGGTAAAAACGTTGCCACCACAGCGTTCTTGTTCCATCCCCGGCGTATCCCGTCAGCCGAGCGGGACCGCGTGGCCGCCGCCTGCCAGGCCGGCAACGCCTCGGTGCATGGCAGTGGATTGAATCCGGGCAACCTGTCCGGGGTGTTACCTCTGGCGTTGTCGGGCATGAGCCGCACCATCGACAAGATCACCCTGCAGGAGCGGGCCGATTGGTCGGTGTACGAGAGCACCTCGATCACGTTCGACAACATGGCTTTCGGTCAGCCGATCGAAAAGATCAGCCCCACTGCGACCGACCTTCTGGCCTTCAACAGCGGCCTGTTCGAAAACCAGGTCTGGTTTCTCGCCGACGAAATGGGAGCTGACATCGACGAGGTGGTGGCGGCGGTGGAAGCGGTCCCCGCGAAGGCCGACCACCAGATTTTCGAGCATGCGCTGCTCGCCGGATCCACTGCGGGCCAACGCTGGACGTGGTCGGGGCGCAGAGCCGGGGAGACACTCATCGAGATCGAGGCGCTGTGGACGGTGGGCGGTGAATACCCGGAACACTGGCCCAAACCCGAGCACGGTTGGACGTTGACGATTGAGGGCGATCCTTCCATGCGCGCCCATTTTTTCGCGCTGGAAAGTTTCACCCGCGCTGCCACTATGGCCGAACACGTCAGGTCGGCCAGTGTCGCTACCGCTATGCAGGTCCTCAACGCGGTGCCGGCGATATGCCAGGCACCCGCCGGCTTCGCAACCAGCGCGTCACTGCCATTGATCCGCAGCCACAACGGGTTTGGGCGCACTCGCTAGCCTGGCGACAGTGCACTCAGGGTGGCCCGGCCACCCGGGTCTTCGGCAGTCGACGGCACAATCGCGACGCAGTCGGCGCCGGCTTTCCGGTACGCGCGCACCCGCGTCCTGATCTGCTCGGCCGAGCCCAACGCACCCACTTCGGCCAGCAACTGCACTGGAATGGCAGCCGCCAGTTCGCGCCTGGTCGCGCCTGCTCGCGCCGTTACGACGAGGTCGTTGAACCCGAGGGCACTGAACATTTCGCCGTAGCCCGGTGGGGCGAGATACACCGCCAGTTGGCCGGCGAGTTGAGCATGCGCGCCGGCACCGGGATCGAGGGCGACCGGCACCCATACCGTGAGGCGGGGCACGGAACGGTCACCCGCTGCGCGCTCGAGCGCAGCCCGAACCTGCGCGACGCGGGCGGGCGAGGCGAGGTTGAGCACCACCTCGTCGGCGTGCCGGGCCGCGAGCGCGACCATGCCCGAACCGAACACCCCCAACGCAATTCGCGCCTCGGGTACAGGATTGCGCAGCCGGAAGCCGTGACTGCTGACGTGTCGTCCGCTGTAGTCGGCGCGGGCGCCGCCCAGTATCGGCCGCAGGCATTCGATGGTTTCGCGCATGACGGCCACATGGTGGGACCAGTCGCGGTTGTGCCAGCCGGCCACGATCGCCGGACTGGAGGCCCCCAGCGCGAGATCGATCCGGTTGCCGGTCAGTGCGGCGACCGTGCTCGCCCCCAACGCCAAGGTCACCGGACCGCGCACGCCGACGGCCAGCGGACCGATCTTGAGCGTTGAATCCGTTGCACGCAAACCGATTGCAGTGGCGAGCGCGAATGCGTCGTAGGTGGCCATCTCACCGATCCACAGCGCATCGAATCCGCTCTCCGACGCAACCTGCGCGATGTCCAGCGCCTCGGTATCGGGACGGTCGAGCCAGTACGGCAGGACGACTTCGATGTCGGTCACAGCATTGACACGTCGGCGGGCTGATCGAGCAGCAGGCGGCCGGGCAGTTCGCGCGATGCCTCGTTGACCTGGAAGTGCGCGGTGGCGGTGAACGCATCGCGGAACCGCCGCTGCAGTGGCGAGCTGTCATAGATAGCGCTGCCGCCGGCCAGGTCGTACATGGCACGGACCACGTCCGCGGCGGTCCGGGCGGCGTGCGTGGCCGCCAGCCGTAGCCGGTTGCGCAGCGTCACCGACACCGGGTCGTGGTCCTGGCTGGCCTGCCACGCCTCCTCGACCGTGACGTAGTACAGCGCGCGTGCCGCGCTGAGTGCGGACTCGGCGGTCGCCACCGCCGACTGAGTCGCCGGCCGCTCGGCCAGGGTCCGGGTGGAGCCGAGTCCTCTTTTGCCACCAGCTATCTCGGCGAGGTCGTCGATGGCGGCACGCGCATTACCCAGTGCCGCAGCGCCGATGGACAACGCGAAGAAACCGAACACCGGAAAGCGGTACAGCGGCCGGTCGACGGTCGGGCCGTCGAACACCGAGAACACCCGGTCCACAGGTACGAAGACTTCGTCGGCGACGGTGTCGTGGCTGCCGGTGCCGCGGAGGCCCAGGGTATGCCAGGTATCAAGGACCGTCAGATCACTCTTGGGTAGTGCGACAACGGACGGCACGCGCCGTTCGTCGACGAAGCAGCCGGCAAACAGCATGTCGGCGTGGGTGATTCCGCTGCAGAACGGCCAACGTCCGGTCACCACGATTCCGCCGTCGACCGACTTCGCGGTGCCGCGCGGCGCCCACACCCCGGCGGCGATACCGCGGCCGTCCCCGAACATCTCCTCGCGGGCGCCCGCCGGCAGGTAGGCGACCAGTAGCGCGCTGGTGATCGCGATCGATACGCACCATCCGGTTGCCGCATCACCGCGCGCGATCGTCTCGGCGCACCGCAGCGCGGTCCCGGGATCGAGTTCCAGCGCGCCGACTTCGCGCGGCATGGTGGCGCGCAGCAACCCGAGGTCATTGAGCCGGGCGACGAGCTCGGGGGGAAGCCTGCGCTCGTTGTCGATGTCGGCCGACAGCTCCCGCGCGTACTGGGCGACCTTCTCGGCAAGGAGTTCGATGCTGTCGGCATCGCTGCCCGGTGTCATTGGAGGCTCCGGTGACTGTGAGGGTGCAACAAAAGTAACACCCGACGATTCATCGCCCGCCGTTCGAGTGCGGTCGCCTACTATCGGGACGCATGTAAGCTGCCGACCAGGTCGGCCAGGTCTTCCCTACTCGGCGAGTAGAACGGGAAGTAACAGCAGACATCGGAAGCCATTGCGCCGAAACGATTTTCGATCTCAGCTGCGCATTCGTCGGGACTGCCGACGATACCGATGGTGCGCACCATCTCCTCGGTGATCAACGCCCGCATACCGGCATAGTCACCCGTCTTGGACATGGCGTTGAGAAGCGGTTGCAACTCGGCCCAGCCCTCGACCTCCAGCACCGGGCGGTAATTGGGTGTGGAACCGTAGAACGCGATCAGGGTAGCGACGCCGTCGACAGCTGCCGCCAGCTGCGCCTCGGTACCACCGACAGCGACCATCGCCTGCGCGATCACCTGAAAATCGGCAACCGACCGCCCGGATTCCTGCAACCCCTGGGCCAGCGCCGGCGCGGTCCGCTGCGCGAGGTGTCGCGCACTGTTGAACGGCATCACCAGCAGTCCGTCAGCCACTTCCGCCGCCTTGCGGGTCATCAGCGGTCCGAGCGCACCCATCAACACCGGCGGTGGGCCATAAGGATTCGGGCCCGGGTTGAAGTTGGGCGGCATCAACGTGTGGGTGTAGAACTCACCCCGAAACTTCAACGGCGCCTCACCTTCCCACGCTGCGAAGATCGCCTTGATCGCGGCGACCTGCTCAGCCATCCGGCTCGCCGGCTTGCCCCACTGCGCTCCATACCGCTTCTCGATGTGCGCTTTGATCTGCGACCCGAGACCGAGCCGGAATCGCCCGCCGCTGTAGCACTGCAGATCCCAGGCTGAGTGCGCCAGATGCACCGCACTGCGCGGCCCGGCGATCGCCACATTGGTCATCAACTCCAGGTCGGCCTCCCCCGCCGCCACGACCAGCGGGAAGAACACGTCGTGGGGTCCCTCGAATGTGAAAAGGCCGTCGGCTCCCAGTTCACCGATCTCGCACACGCTGTCACGCACCTTGTCCGGTGCGCCCTCTACCTGCAGATGTACCTTCACGCCAGCCACGATTCCCTTCTGATCGGGCCAACCCTACGACATGACGGTGCCAGCGACGCGCGTACTCGGCTATGCACCAGGCGAATTCAGGGCGCAGGACACGAATTCGCGATTTGTATCGAGACCGGCCACAGCGCCGTCACCACCCCGAAGGCCCCGACGTCAGCACCGGCCGGCATCACCTTGGCCAGTCGCGTCTCAATCTGCTGAACCTGTTCTGCGTGCAGGAAGGCCCACACCAGGCCCACCGACAGATAAGGAATCGCCAACCACACAGCCGCTTCGATCAGCGCCGCGATGCTGACCCGGTGATCCAACAGCCGGCGCAACCGGTCCAGGCCCACCTCGACTCTGCCTACGCTGCCATGTGATTGCGTCATCGTGCGCTCAAATCAGCGGGCGGCCGCGCCGAACCCGATGGCGCACATCGAGGAGCAGCACGTGACTGCCGCCTTGCCGGATGAACGGCGGCAGGAACCGGTTGACGAAAGCCACCAGCAGGAACAACCTTTCGAAACGCCGTTGCCTGGCGTCACTCCACGAGACACCGAGAGCCTCCCGGAAAACCGGGGCGAGAAAGCCGGTGGTCAGGAACTTCAGCAGGCGGTGAAACGGCCACCGCAGCAGTGGATTGATCATCCGCAGATCAATCAGCTCGTGCAGATATCGGCCAACTGTGTCGCTGATTTCGACGTGCGCGCAGGCCTGGACCCAGTAATCGTCGAAGGCTGCCCGAGTCGGCGGCCACTGATCCTCGCGCACCTGCAACGTGGTGCCCAATGTCCACGCGGAGCGGTAGAACTGTTCTGCCTGTTCGGCATTCATCGGGCCGCGCAGCAACTGATAGGTGTCCTCCAACCCGACGAACAGGCAGGCGGCTACCCACAGCTGCAGGTTGCGATCAAAAGCGTTGTAGCGGACCGGACTTTCCGGCGTGGACCGGACCTGCCGGTGCGCGCCGTCGACGGCCTCGCGGACCGCGGCGCGGTCCCGGTCGGACCCGAAGACCGCGACGGCCAGATACTGGAAGGTGGTGCGCGCGCGTTTCCACGGGTGCTTGAGCAGGTTGCCGGAATCCACCTTGGACTCCACCACGCCGTAGCCCACTCCCGGCCGCGACAACTGCATGATCACATTCGCCGCGCCTGCCGCGAACGACCAGAAGTCCATCGCTTCGCGGACATGGACTTGCCGATCGGTCCAGCGGGCCGTCTGCCGGGTGACCCGGATGCGAGTGTCCTCGAGGGCCAACACCGGAGGTTCCAACGACGGTTCGGGCGAAACTGTCATTAACCGAACCTCCCGCCCGATCCAATTGAAACCTGAGCTCAGCAGCCATTGTCAGGTTCTCACAACCGCGAGAAGTGAGCAACGTCCGCTCGAACTATGGTTAACATGTTCGGTGACTACACACGCCGTCGCAGCCGGGAGCCACCCGATGCTCACAGCACTTCGTAACCTACTCGACTACAAGATGACCGTCGCCGAGCTGATCGGCCTCGCGGTCATCGTTGGCGTCCCCTACCTGTTGGTGGGCCTCGTCTGGTCGGTTACGCATACCTCGCACCTGCACCAGCTGCACGGCGCCGACGCGGTGGTGTCGTTTCTGGGTTCCATCGTGTCGTGGCCGGTGCTGCTGTTCTCCAACGTCTGCATGACCTGACGTCCGACGCCTGCGCTCTACTGCGGATGGCCGGCCAGGTACTCGGCCGCGGAGATCCGTTCGGATGCGGCGTACCCGACGGGCAACAGCACGTCACCCATCGTGGTCAGGTAGTAGACGTCCCACCGGTGGTAGGCGGCGAAGGCGGCGGGGTCGCCGCCGATCGCAGCGGCGTAGTCCTTGACGGCTCCGACGTAGTTGCTCGAATGGTTGTAGCTGTAGATGGCGCCGTCGGGATTGCCGGCGAAACCGTTGGCCGCAAGCATCCGGCCGGCCGCCATAATGCTGTCCCGCGGTGAGCGGATGTCGCCACCCTGGCCGTAGCTGGCGAACGTGGACGGCAGGAATTGCATGGGCCCCTGCGCACCCGCGGTGCTCACCCCGGAGATGCGGCCGAAGTCGGTCTCGACCATGTTGATCGCTGCCAGATAGTTCCAGCCGACGCCGCTGGCCGCCTCGGCCGCACGGTAGTAGCTGAGCAACTCGGCGGCGGGCGCCGGCGGGTCGATCCGCCAGGCGGGCAACGTCGGCTTCGCCTCGCCTGCGTTCAACGCCTGCAGGTGGTGCCGCGCGTCGACATTGAGGTTGTAGATTCCGCTGAGCTGCGCCGGAATGAGCGGTCGCACGACCGGCTCCCACTCGGGGTGGCGCCCGATGGCACGGTAGGCGGCCTGCTCACGCAACGCCGCGGCCTGCAGCACCGCCTCCGACGACGACGGGTCGCGCAGCGCTTGCTCGTCGGCGACCAGATCCCGAGCCAGTTGCGCCGGGTCAGCGGCCAGCGCCGGTTGCCCGAGCACCAGCGCCGGTGCCGCGTACTGCACCAGCCCGAGCGCGGCCATCATCACGAAAAGTGCTGCGCCGCAGCGCAACAAATGGAGCCGATACGGACTGTGGGCTATCACCATGTTCTCGACCTTCAGCGCTGATGCGGGAGTATTTCCGCCCTCCATCTTGTCCGCTGCGACGCAAATGGCCAAGCTTGCTACGGTCGCTGGGTCTACCAGGCCGGTTCGGGGTCCAGCGCCACCACGCGGTTGCCCTGCCACTGATAACGCACGGTGGTGATCGGTCCGGGGCATGCGGTGCATACGTTGCGGCCGTCTTTGTAGTCCAGGGTGACGGTGTCGTCGGTGGTCTTGGCGGCGTTCAAAGATGTGAAGGGATACGCCTTCGAGGTGGCGACACCGGCGAAAGCGCCTTTGTGGAATAGCAGAGCCAGGTCAGGCGAACTGCCGGTAGCACCCAGGACGGTGACGATCACCGTCGACAGCGTGGTGCACGGGTTGTAGTTGCTGCTCGGATCGAAGCTGTGCGTGTTGGTATCCCACCCGGAATTGTCCGGCAGGGCCGGCAGCGACTTGACCGCGGCTTGAATCTCCGGCGCTGCCAGGTTGACCCCGCACGCCGGGTCGGCGTGCGCGCGCACCGACAGTGGATTCAGCACGCTGAACGCGGCGATCAGCGCCGCCGGCACAATCATGCGTATCGACACATTGCCTCCCTGTTGGCGGCCTCCCCGTTGGCTGCACCCATGGTCGCGCGGCAGCATCTCAGGTGGTAGGACCGTGGCGACATTGTGTCGAAGAAGTGACCCTGCGGGTCCTGCCGATCAGTCTCAGTCTTCGGTCTCCACGACCAGCACTTCAGCTTTCGCGCGCTTGGAAACGGCTCGCGGCACCGAGCCCACGACCCGACCCACCAGCGAGTTGGTACCGACGTTGCCGACCACCAGCAGGTCAGCATTCGCGTCTTCGACGAGCTGCAGCAGCGCATCGACCGGTGCACCCTCCACGGCGCGTTCCTCGACCTTGGTGGCACCGGCCTCGCGCGCGCGGTCGGCAGCCTTGTGCAGCAGCTCGTAGACCGGCGCGTTACCTTCGGTGCGGTATTTCTCGTCGCGCGCCTGGTCAGGTGCCGTCCCGCCGTCGTCGCCGTCGTCCAGATACGCCGAAGCAACGATCAGGGTCGCCTCCGACTCGGCGGCGATTTTCGCAGCCCGATCCACCGCGCGCAGCGACGTATCAGACCCGTCGGTACCGACTACCACGACGTTGTAGTTGCTCATTGGAATCCTCCCGAAGGTGTGACCATTTACTAGCCCCTGACGGGACGAACCAAACAAGTTTGCTCGATCCGGTCGGCTAGGCGGTCCTGACGGGCAGCTGCGCCCACCCTCGCACGCTGGATGTCCGGGCCCGGCGGGCGTTGCCGTAGTCGACCTCCCAGTCAGTCCACCGCTTGAAGACCTCCTCGAAGGCGACGCGTCCCTCCAGACGCGCCAACGCCGAGCCGAGGCAGAAATGCAGCCCCTGGCCGAAACTGAGGTGGCCACCCTTGCGGTGGATGTCGTAGCGGTCAGGGTTGGCGAATTTTGCCTCGTCACGATTCGCCGACCCGTTGAGCAGCAGCATGTAGGAGCCCGCGGTGACGGTCTGCCCGTACAGCTCGACATCGGCAGCTACGTACCGCGCCTGCACCGGCGACGGCGGCTCGTAGCGCAGGGTCTCCTCCACCGCGGATCCGAGCAGCGAAGGATCGGCGACCAACTCGCGACGCTGATCCGGATGTTCGCCGAGCAGTTGGCCCATGAATCCGATGAGTCGCGCGGTGGTTTCGTTGCCCGCGCCTGCGATCATCGCGGTGTAGGCCAGGACTTCGGTGCGGTCCAGCCGGCGACGGGTCCCGTCCTGCTCTTCCACTTCGGCGTTGAGCAGCTCTGTCATCAAGTCGTCGGACGGATGCTTGGCGCGCCACTCGATGTAGTCGGCGAACAGCGCGATGGAGTCCTGGAAGATGGTGGCGCTGATATCGCCCTGCTGCGCACCGACGGTGATGCTGTGGTCGTTGCGATCGCGGATGACCTGTTGCTCGCCTTCGGGGATGCCCAACAGGTACCCGATGGTGCGCATCGGCATGATCGCGCCCAGATCGACCACGAAGTCGAAGCCGTCGGCATCCCGCAGCGGATCCAGTGCGCGCGAACAGAATTCACGCACCAGATCTTCGACGGCCAGCATCCGGCGCGGGGTGAATACCCGCGACAGTAGCTTGCGGTGCAGGTCGTGCAGCGGCGGATCCTCGAACAGCAGGATCCCCGGCGGTACTTCGAGGCCGCTGAACAGGATGTCGGCAGTGGTGCCGCGGCCCGACCGGTAGGTCTGCCAATCGTGCAGTGCGGGCGCCACATCGGCGTAACGACTCAGCGCGTAGAAGTTGTACTTGTCGTTGAAATACAGTGGCGCTTCGGCACGCATCCGTTTCCACACCGAGTACGGATCGTCGTCGATGTCGTGATCGAACGGGTCGTAGTAGAGCTGCGCGGTCTGGACCATCGATGTTCCTATCGAGGCTGGTTCGGGACACCGGGGAACAGCTGCTCATTGGGCCCCGAGGTCACGTAGCCGCCCAGCATCGTGATCAGATGGGGCGCGAATACCGCGCCGTAGAGCAGGTTTCCGATCAGGATCACCGCGCCGATGGACAGGGCGGCGGACTTGACGCGGTTCTTCGTCCTCGACTCGGCCCACATTTCGATGACGTTGCGGCCGAAGGAATCGGTGCGCCCGAGCAGGTAGGCGAAGACCATCATCTGCACGCCCAGGGCGATGGAGTCATAGATCGGATACTGGTGCTTGGTGCCTTCGAAAACAGCCAACCCGGGAATCACGTACGCGTAATAGAAGACACCGAGCCGGGCGCCGAGGAAAGCGTTGAAGACGAACGCCCAACAGAATCCGACGACGAAGCCGGAGATCAGGAGGGTGAACGGTCTCCCTAGCCTGTTGGCCCAATCAAACCGGGCCACAAGCCTTTTCCCGAGCGCGGCGCCGAGCACGGCGGGCAGCACGAAGTAGCCTATGTAGCCCACCGGTACCGACGAAGGGAGCCCACCCCACGTCATGTTCAGCGGCCACCACGACGGCATCCGCGGCAGGGCAGGCGGGAACTGCGCATACATCGCCCAGTCGTAGGGTGCCTCGATCCAGGAGAACGAGATCGCCGAGATGCACAGCAGCAGCAGCGGGTGCAGCCGACGCTGCCGGACGCTCAGATACACACCCGCGGCGGTGAACGCGATGCCACTACCCCACCCGAAGATGACCGCGCCGGTGAGCAGCGGCGTCAGGCCGTCGTTCATTGGACAGGCTCGTCACGGTCGCCGCCACGCGCTTCGGGGTCGAAGTAATAGACCGCGCCGAAGATCAACACGATCAAGCCGAACAGGGTGCCGAGCATGATGACTGCGCCCACCGCCACGCCCCTTCCCGTAGACTTTTAATAGTGGACACTATTCTAAGCGATCGGTCAAGGGACTATCGTGAATAACCGTGTCCCCGCGACCTGCGCCCGAGAAGAAGCGGGCTGCGACGCAAGCCACCGTTGCGCCGCTGCGCCGACCCCGCGGCGAACCGCGCCGGTTACTGCTCGATGCCGCACGGGAGTTGTTCGCCCGGCAGGACTATCGGAGCACCACCACCCGGGAGATCGCCGAAGCCGCCGGAGTCAGCGAATATTTGCTCTTCCGCCACTTCGGCTCCAAAGCCGGCCTGTTCCGGGAAGCCCTCGTCGTACCCTTCACGACCTTCGTGCACGAATTCGGCCGGACGTGGCAAGCGGTCGTCCCCGAGGAGACCAAAGAAGAGGATCTGGCAAGGCTTTTCGTCGGACAACTCTATGACGTGCTGGTGGAACACCGCGGCCTGCTGCTGACCCTGTTGGCTTCCGAAGGCTTCAGCGAGGACGAATTCGCCGGCACCGGGATGGCCGATATCCGGGCGGCACTCGCGGTACTGGGCCAGATCAGTGCGGAGGGAACCCGGCTACGCGGGTTCAAGTCCAGCCAGCCCAACCTGCCGGCGCACTCGACGGTGGCGATGATCGTCGGCATGGTCGCGCTGCGCTCCACCTACTTCGGCGACGAACAACCCTCGCGCGAGGTCATTGTCGACGAACTCGTCCAGGCGACCCTGCACGGTTTCCTGCACCGCACCTGACTACTGCGCGGGCTCTGCCGCCTCGCTGCACCGGGGCAACTCGTGCAGGGCTGCGGGTCCCGCCCCGTCCGTCTGCAGAATCCGTTGGTCGTCCGCGGCGGTGGCGACGCTGATCTGCAGTTCGTCGCCGGCGGCGTTGTCCGGTGTGACGAAAAGCTGCAGTTCGCCCGAATTTGCGTACAGGATCGCGTCGTCGCTGGACAGTTTCCACGGCTGGCCGTCGGTCGGCCACCGGCCGCCGATGAGCCGGATTTCCTCGCGGTCGCTGTCCTCGTCGCTCGAGGTCGTGGTGACGCAGTCGACCCATAGCTTCGACGGCACCGGACGGAAGTAGACCGCAAGACGCTGCCGGTTCAAATTGGCGTCGATCGGGATCCCGATCGGCGGCAGCAACGTCCCCTCGGGACGGTCGTTGAGCGATTTCCTGACCTCGCGCGACCCCAATCCGGCACCGAACCAGTCGATCGTCAGCAACGTGCTGACGTAGTTCACGATCGCCAGGGTCAGCACACTGCCGGCGCTGGCGCCCACGCCGGCCCCCACCGCCCAAGTGACCGGCAGCGCAAGCAGGCCGACCACAGCGGCAGCGCCGGCGGCCGTCGCGGTCTTACCGGCCAGCGTCAGGCTGAAGTCGGCGTCCACTTCCGGCTCCGGCGGGTTTTGCGTCGGACGCACCCCGACGGTCCGGGGTAGCCGATCGAATTGCTCGTTGACGTGCTTGACGATCGCTTCGTAGTCCTTCTCGTCGAGTTCTCCGGCGCGCTTCTTCTCGCCGGCCGCGCTCAGCGAGCGCTCCAGGCTTTCGACGGATTCGCGGTCCGCGTACCAGGTCTCGGTCTCATCGGGGTCGCGCGGGATGTCGTCGAGACCCATCTCGTAGGTGACTTTGAAATTGGCCTTGAAGTCGTAGAGCTTCGTGTCCGCGCTGACGGTGCCGTCGATGACCAGCCGGCCCTCCCCGGTTCGCGGCAAGATGTCTGCGGTGAGCCCGTCCAGGTTGCGATCTTCGCCACCGATGTTGACCGTCTTCGGTCCCTCCAGCAGACACGGCACCTCGGCGACGAAGTCACTTTCCTCGAGGCCGAAGTTCTTCATCACGGTGTCCCGGACCTGTCGCAGGATGCTCCACCCGGTGACCGCCAATCCAGCTTTCTCACGCGGGTTTTCGGCCAGGATCGAGGCGGGCAGCTCCTCCCCGGACGGCAGCTCGCGCAGCGTCTGGAGCTGGATCACCAAGGACTCGTGGGTGATTGCGTCCGAACCGGAGCCGACCTCGAAACGCTGCACCATTACGTCGAGGTCCTTGAATGTGGTGTCGTCGTCGGACTCGGGGTCCACCTCGACCGGCGTCGGCATGATCTTGACGATGCCGTCTTCGCCCTCCTCGGCGAGTTTGGGACGGACCGCATCGGCGATCTGGGCAGCCAGCGAGTCGAGCACCCGGGTTCGTAGTTCCTCGTCGGATGTCATGGGGTGCTGCAGCCGCTCCATGTTCACCATGAGTTGTCCTGCGATGCTGTGGGTGATCCAGTGCGCCTCGGCGTAGTCGAGTTCCCAGCTGACCCGGGGGTCCTGCCCGGCGAACACCGTATGACCGTCGGAGCGGCGTTCCAGGTCCGATCCGTACAGCCGCCCGCTGTACTCGTCCGCCGGCGGGGAAGCCACCAGCACGGGTGCGTCCTGCACGGTCAGATTCAACGCGATGGTCTGTTTGCCGGGCTCGATCTCATAGGGCTCGAGCTGGTCGTGGATCGTCAGCCGGCCGAACAGCGGGATCTCGTTGTACGGGATTTCCCGCGACTCCCCTTTGCGGGGACCGTCCGGGATGGTGATCGTCACCGGCGGCAGCGGCACCAGCGGGATGCAGCTTACCGAGTCGATGACGATCTTCGAGTCGAAGATCGCCAGGTCGATTGCGAAGTGCCGCAATGGATCACGGAGATCTCCGTCGACCTCTTCCTGCCACGGGCGTTGCTGGGCGTCGTGGATGAACCAGACCCGATCCAGGGTCAGGTCCAGCGTCGCGGTCGCCGAATAGCCGGTACCGTCGACGGACTCGGTGTACTTGTCGCCGCCGACCATGTCAGCCGTCTGGTCCTGGACGCGTTCACGATGGATCTCGATGATCGTGTCGGGGCGATGCATGTCAACCTCCCGGTGCGGTTGCTGCGCGTCATTCTGAACGGAGTGCTCGCGCTTTCTGTACCCACAAAGAACCGTCTTGAGTCAGGCGCCGCCGGGATGCGGACCGGCATCACGGCAACTTGATCACCGACACGTACATTTCCAGCACCGGCCGGAACAGGTCGACGTCGTCGAGCTGACTGCCTAACATCACCGAATCCGTGGTGGCCACCAACACGTGGGCGAACGTCAACGGCGGGATCAGCAGCGCTCCGCCGAGCCGGTCGATGCCCTCGACGATGAACTTGCTCAGCGCCTCGACGACCTCTGAGCGTTTGGCGGCCACCCGCTCGCGCGCTTCAGCATTGCGCAGGAGATACAGGGTGAACTCGTGGCCCAGCGCGGCATGTTCGGCGCCGCGGTCACGACTCAGTTGGCGCCATCGCTCCGCGATGTCGTCGAGTTCGTGTGCACCGATCTGGGTGGACGTCGACATGACGTCGGCGAAGTTGTCGAAATAGCGGCGCCAGTACCGGTCACTCACGGCGAGGAACAGGTCTTCCTTGGTGGCGAAATGCTTGTAGATCGCGCCCTTGGTGTAACCGGCAGCATAAGCGATGTCATCGAGAGTCGCTGCGGTGAAACCCTTTTCGGCGAACACTTCCTGCGCAGCATCCACCAGCAGAGCACGGGTGTGCTCGAGTCGTCGCTCTCGCGTCCACCGCTCCGCCATGCCGTGATTGTGCCACAGGATCTGAGATGCTCATTGTTCATTCAGATACCGATAGGTATATTGCCGATGGATCAGTAACCGAGGGGACCCAACGTGAGTGAATCGCTGAGGCAGCAGGATGTGCCTGCCGTCGCCGAGTCGGCCGGCAACGTGGCCGATTTCGGCGCCCAGGCTCAGGTGCAACGGGTGCAACTGTGGGCGGTCGCCGGCGGAGCGTTGCTCGTTCTGCAGGTCTACGTGTGGATCCGCTGGATCACAGGGCCCTACTTTGAGCGGGTCCCAGCGGGTCCGACGGACGTGCCGCTGTTCATGAAAGTGCCGCTGATAGCGAACGCGGTGATCCTCTGGCTGGCGCTGCCGTTCGCGCTGTGGTGGTTCATCGTGCGGCCGTGGCGACGGGAACGCCGCATCACCCTGGACGGCATGCTGCTGGTGTCCACCGGGCTGATGTTCTTCCAGGACCCGCTGCTCAACTACTTCAACACCTGGTGCACCTACAACAGCTGGCTGTTCAACCGGGGTTCGTGGTCCTCACACATACCGGGGTGGGTGTCACCTGACGAGCCGGGCCGTCAGGTCGCCGAACCGCTGTTGACGAACGCGCCGGGCTACGCCTACGGGGTTCTGCTGATCACCATCTTCGGCTGCTGGGTGATGCGCAGAATCAAAGCGCGATGGCCGAATCTCAGCAACCTCGGATTGATCGGCGTGACATACCTGTTCACGTTCGTTTTGGACTTCGTCATGGAGGGTTGCCTGCTGCTGCCCACCGGGCTGTTCACGTATCCCGGTGCTATTCGGGCTGTTTCGATCAATGCCGGCCATTACTACCAGTGGCCGGTCTACGAAGGACTGATGTGGGGCGGCGTGCAGGCGGGCCTGTGCTGTCTGCGCTACTTCACCGACGACCGTGGCCGCTCCGTCGTGGAACGTGGAATCGACCAGGTACGAGGCGGATTCGTCAAACAACAGTGCACCCGCTTTCTGGCGATCTTCGCCGCGGTGAGCGCGTGTTTCTTCTTCCTCTACAACGTTCCCGCGCAGTGGATGGGTATGCACGCCGACCCCTGGCCACAGGACATGCTCAAGCGTTCGTACTTCGTCAGCGGAATCTGCGGCGACGGGACGACCCAGCCCTGTCCCGACCCCGCGCTACCGATGCCGCGCAAAGGATCGGGATACATCGACACCGACGGCAAGCTGGTTCTCCCACCCGGCGTTCGAGTACCACAGACCGTCCCCTTCGAACGAGGGAAATGAGTTGCCGGACAGAGCTGATGTGACGATGGCAGGAGGCTCCCGCGATGAGTGATCTGATGAACCAGAACGCGCCGGTGACCACCGAACGGCTCGGCAGCGCCGCCGGACTCAGCGTGCCGGGACCGCGACCAACCAGACCGGTCCGGATCTGGGCAGCCGCCGGTGGCGCGATCCTGGCGTTCCAGCTGTTTGTCTGGATCAGCTGGATCAGCGGACCCAACTTCGAGCGGGTGCCCGCCGGGCCCAGTGATCCGCCGACGTTCATGAAAGTCATCCTCACGACCTGGACGGCCGTGATCGTCGTGGGTTGGCCGGTTGCCATTTGGCACTTCATCGTGCGGCCCTGGCGGCGAGAACGGCGGGTCACGCTGGACGGCATGCTGCTGGTCGCCTGCGGCCTGATCTTCTTTCAGGATCCGCTGTTGAACTACTTCAACACCTGGAGCACCTACAACACCTGGATGTGGAACCGCGGCTCGTGGGTGCAAAACGTTCCCGGCTGGCAGTCGTTCGGTGAACCGGGCCGGATGATGGCCGAGCCGCTGTTGATGAACGCGCCGGGTTACTCGTTCGTCCTGCTGTGCACGATTCTCGGTTGCTGGGTGATGCGCAAGGTCAAGTCGCGGTGGCCCAACATCAGCAACGTGGGTCTACTGGGCGTCGTTGCGGTGTGGGCGTTCTTCTTCGATTTCGTCATCGAAGGACTCTTTCTGATGCCAATGGGGCTCTTCACCTACCCCGGTGCGATCCGGTCCCTGTCGATCAACCCCGACACCTACTACCAGTGGCCGGTGTACGAAGGACTGATGTGGGGAGGTGTGCAGGCCGGGTTGTGCTGCCTGCGCTACTTCACCGACGACCGCGGTCGCACCTTCGTCGAACGGGGGCTCGATCGCATCCAAGGCGGAGTCTTCCGACAGCAATTCACCCGCTTCCTGGCGATCTTCGCCGCGTGCAGCGCATTCTTCTTCGTGTTCTACAACCTGCCCGCGCAATGGTTCGCCATGCACGCCGAACCGTGGCCCGACGACGTCCTGAAACGGTCCTACTTCCTGATGGGAGTGTGCGGAGACGGCACGGATCGGCCGTGCCCGGATCCGGCATTGCCGATGCCGCGCAAGGGATCCGGCTACATCAACACCGACGGCAAGCTTGTGTTGCCGCCCGGCGTAGGGCTGCCGAACACGGTGCCGGTGGAACGGGGAAAGTGACTCGATGACTAACGGGGTGCCTGTGGAAGTTCAATCCGGTTGCACCACACCGTTTTACCGAGCGGTAGGTGAGGAAGTACAGGTCTTCCGGGCCGCCGCCCGACGCGGTCTGCCGGTGTTGCTGAAAGGGCCCACCGGGTGCGGCAAGACCCGGTTCGTCGAAGCCATGGCGCATGAGCTAGGCCGCAACCTGATCACCGTCGCCGGCCATGAAGACATGACATCCGCGGACCTGGTAGGCCGATTTTTACTCAAGGGCGGTGAAACCGTCTGGGTGGATGGGCCATTGACGCGGGCGGTGCGCGAAGGTGCCATCTGCTACCTGGACGAGGTGGTGGAAGCACGCCAGGACACCACGGTTGTGATCCATCCCCTGGCCGACCACCGTCGCGAATTACCGCTCGACCGGCTCGGCACCACGTTGCCGGCCGCTCCGGATTTTCAGTTGGTGATCTCCTACAATCCCGGTTACCAGAGCGTCCTGAAGAACATCAAGGAGTCGACCCGGCAACGTTTCGTCGCCATCGAGTTGGACTTTCCGCCGCCCGACATCGAAATAGAGGTTGTCGCCTACGAATCCGGAATCGACCTCGCGACCGCGCGCACCTTGGTCCGGCTCGGCAACGCGATCAGGAACCTGGACGGCTCCCCGCTGGGCGAAGTTTCCTCCACCCGAATGCTGATCCTGGCCGGCGGCCTGATCGCCGAGGGGCTGAGCCTGCGCTGTGCCGTCGAGTCGGCGGTGGTTCGCGTGCTGTCCGACGACCGGGAAGTGGTCCGCGCCCTGGGTGAGCTCGTCGACGCGGTGCTGCCCGCGCCGTGACGGCGTCAGACGTGAGCCGGTTCGCGCTGCTGGCCACGTTCGTGGCGGGCAGGTCCGTCGACATTGCGGAGGCACCGGCCGGCACCGGACCCCACACCGACGGGCGGGTGGTGTTCGTGTCGCCCGGATACCCCGCTGCCGAACAACGGCGCGAAATGCTGTTGCAGAGTGCGCTACTGGGCGCAGGGAGTCTGCACCCGCGGCTGGTGAAGGGTCTGCGCGCCCGGCCCTCGACAGCACGCCGCTACCTGGCCCTGGAAGGCACCCGCGCACTCACCGAACTCGCGGACCGCGTTCCGCTGGCGGCCGAACTCTGCCGGGGCATCGACCCGCGCAGCACCGCAAGTGCCGATGAGTCGCTCGAAATAGCAAAGGGCCGTAGCAGAGTCACTGATCCGCCGTCGTGGTTCGGCGTCATCAAACCCGCGCGGTTACTCAGCGCGTCCCCCCGAACCGGTGGGCGGGCCACCGACATCCAACTGCAGCTGGCCGCCGAAGTCGACGAGTCCCCGGCGACCGACGATGACCAGGACGACGGGCCGCACCGCGAAAGCAAGATCCTCAAACTGTTCGACAATCCCCTCGTTGCGTCGCGGACGGTCTCGGACTACCTGCGCAAGCTGCTTGGCTCCTCGCGCGGCGGAGACGACGCCGACGCCGGTGCTGAAATGCAGGTCCGCGCGATCCGGCGGGCAGCGGTCGGAGCGGATGCCCGGCCGCTGCCCACCCGCATCCAGTTCACCGACGACGGCAATCCCGGCGCTGCGGTGGGCGTCGGCGGGGCGCTGCACCCGGAGTGGGATGTCCACCGCAAGCGCTACCGGCCGCAGTGGTGCCGGGTCATCGACTTCCCGCTGAGCGCCACGGGCGGGAACACCGTCGAAGCCGGCATCACCCGCGACGAGGTGTTGCGCCGACGGTTGGCTCGGGTCGGCCTCGGGCCCAGGGTATTTCGCGGTCGCCCCGACGGGGACGAGGTGGATATCGAGGCGCTCATCGACCTTTTCGTCGATCTGCGGTCCGGTCACTCACCACCGGAAAACGTGTACTGCGAGCGCCGCAAGCTGGCGCGCAACCTGGGCGTGCTCATCCTGGTCGACGCGTCCGGGTCGGGCACCGACACCGATCCGCAGGGGCTGGCCGTCCACGACCATCAGCGTCGGGCGGCCGCCACCTTGGCGGTCACTCTCGAAGAACTCGGCGACCGCGTCGCGGTCTACGGCTTCCGCTCGCAAGGCCGGCACTCCGTGCACCTGCCGATGATCAAAGGGTTCGGGCAGCGTTTCGGCGCCATCGGCAAGGCCCGCCTGGACCAACTGCGACCCCAGGGTTACACCCGGCTCGGGGCGGGGATCCGCGGCGCGGGCGAAATCCTCAAAGCCCAGGCCGGCACACCGAACAAATTGCTGCTGGTGTTGTCCGACGGCTATCCCTACGACCACGGCTACGAGGGCCGCTACGCCGAAGCCGACGCCGATAAAGCGCTCGAGGAACTCCGCGCCGACGGCGTTGCCTGCCTTTGCCTTTCGATCGGTTCGGGCGCCGCGACCATCGAGCTCGAACGTGTCTTCGGCTCCGCGGGCTTCGCCGGAGCGCCGACGCTGGCCGATCTGAGCGGCCGGATGGACGAACTGTTCCTGACTTCCCTGCGCGAACTGGCCGCGCCCAACCCCACTGCGAGGACACGACATTGAAGGTGCTGTTGACAGGGGCGATGGGCAACATCGGCTTCTGCACATTGCAGGTACTGCTCGACGAGGGTCACGACGTCGTCGCCTTCGACATCGACTCCCGCCGCGCCCGCAAGCTCGCAGCCGGTTTCACCGGACAAGCACGTTTCGTCTGGGGAGACATCACCGACGCGACGTCGCTCGACAGTGCGTTGCAGGGGGTGGATGCGGTGATCCACCTGGCGGCCATCCTTCCCCCGTACTCGGAACGCAACCCCGAACTCGCGCGCAGAGTCAACCTCGACGCCACCCGCACCCTGATCGACCGAATGACCGCCTCCCCCACTGCCAAACGGCTCGTCTTCGCCTCCTCCACCGGCATTTTCGGCGACATCCAGGATCGCGAACCACCGCTGCGGGTGGACACACCGGTCGCTCCGACCGACGAGTACGGACGCCATAAGGTGGCCTGCGAGACGGCGATCCGGGAGTCGGACCTGCAGTGGAGCATCCTGCGGCTTGCCGCAGTGACGCCGATCCACTTGCAGGCGCAGGACCCCAGCATCATGTTCGAGTTCAGCCCCGACGCGCGGTTCGAATTTCTCCATCCCGCCGACGCCGGAATGGCATTCGCCCGCGCCGTCGCCGACGAAAGGACAGTCGGCAAGACTCTTTACATCGCCGGAGGTGCGACCTGCCGGATGACTTACTACGAGTTCACCAACACACTGATGAACGCGATCGGCATCGGGCCGCTGCCGCGCGACGCGTTCGTGCAACGCAGACCTGCTCGTTTCTTCGGCGATTGGGTGGACACCGAGGAGAGTCAACGGTTGCTGCAGTACCAGACACGAGGTCTCGATGACCAAATACGAGACATGAGAAAGGATTTCGGGCTGCTGGTGCCCGTACTGCGACTGGTGCGCCCGCTCGCGACGTGGTTCATCGCCCGTCGATCGGCCTACCTGTCAGCGAATCGGCGGCGGGCCGGCGCGGCCGTCATTCCCTGAGTCCTGCGATGAATCGCTGCACACTGCGGGTCAGCGAATGCGGGACGTGGTCGGGATCCATCAGATCGTTCTCCGCCAACGGGCTCGCTTCATCGGACACCGTCTGTTCGGTGAAGGGGCGCAACGTCTTGTCCTGCCCACGTAATTCTTCGACCGCTTTGAGTAGGGACTGCGACCCGGTGAGCGCGTCCTCGAACTCCGCGACGGACACGCCCAGGTGTTCGGCCACCAAATCGTTGCGCACAGCGGTGATCTGGTCGCGGAGGTGGTCGTGGTCCGGATTGTCGGCATCGGCTTCGATGGCCAGATCGCTTTCGCTGTCGAACCCCATCGACCGGTTGTTCAGATTCGACGAACCGATGCGCAGTAACCGGTCGTCGACCACCATGACCTTCGAGTGCACATAGATGGGCGCGCCGCCGTCGGTCACCGGCCAGTACACCCCCAGGCGGCCGTGTTCGTCGGCGGCCCACAACGATTGGATGAGGCGGTGCCGCGCACCGTCCATGGTGCCGCGCTCGAGAGCATTGTTGCCCCGCCGCGGCAGCACGATCACGATCTCCGGACCTTCTTCTTCTTTCAGCCGGTCGGCCAGAGCATCGACCAGCCGCCGCGCCGCCAGGTACTGGTTCTCCAGGTAGATGGTGTGCCGCGCTGCCGCAATAGCTTCGAGATTGAGCGCTTCAGCTTCCCGAACCTCGTCGCGCCGCTCCAATTCCGGCAAGGTGCGCACGATTCCGACGTCGACATTGCGCAGGGTCAGCTCCAGCTTGCTCGGCCAGCCGGTGTGTTTGGCCTCAATCGGCCGCAACGATTGATTGGTGGCGGTCTCCCACCGTTCGCGGGCCAGCTGCGCCAGGGCGCGCGCGGCGGCGCCGTCCACGGCGGCGGCAACTTCGTGCCGCGCGCCGTAACTACGCCCCACGGACCGCCGGCTACGGCTGTTGTGCCGATGCGCACGGGTGTCCCAGCGGTTGATGGTCAGATCGATGCCACCGCAGAACGCCACCACGTCGTCGACGACAACGATCTTCTGGTGGTGCACCGAGCCGGCCGGGTGGGCCCCGTCGACCGCGAAGTTCAATCGCTTACTGCTGATGCGATTCAGCAGCGACGTCGGGGTCACCCCGTACCACATGCCGTCAAAGGCCGGAAGCAACCGCAGATTGGACCGCAGCAGATACACCTCGAGCTCCGGCCGCTTCCACAGCAACCAATACATGAACGCGCCCAGCTGGTTGGGTCCCGGCAAGGTTTTCGCGCCACGTTCGAACGTCATCCTCGCGTCCAGATCCCAGGCGATCACCATGATGCGGTGCCGGGCGCGCAACATCGCCGCCTTGACATGCTGGAAGTAGTCCGCGGCGTCGACGATGCAGGCAAACTGATCGGCGCGCTCCACCTGCCAGCACGTCTGGCCGGGCACCAGCAGTCGATCGTCGGGCACTGCACAATTCCTCAACGCAATTGACGGGTCAGCGGCATAACGCAGTATCCAGCATATTCAGCGACCAGGCCGGGAGTCGCCGGGCGGGGCAACGAATACATTGAGGACCATGAACGCGGAAGACCCCGTCAATCGCCGTCAACTGCTGCTGCTCGCCGGCAGCGCCGGATTGGCAGCGACCGTGGGCGGTTGTTCGACCACGACCTCCGCGAGCCCCACCCCCAGCGAGCCCAGTCCCGCCGCACCCGTCGCCACGGCGCCGGTGACAGCAGCGCCGGCCGCACCCGCCCCGAAGGCCACTGCGGCGTTGTTGCTGTGCCGAGACGCCTGGGGCGCGCGGCCCGCGCGACCGGGTGGGCGCGCGCACACGCCGAACCGGCTGACCCTGCACCACGCGGCGGTAGCGCTGGTTGACAACAGCCACGCGCCGGGCCGTTTCCGCCAGGACCAGCGGTATCACCAGGACAGCCTGGGCTGGATCGACATCGCCTACCACCTCGGGATCGACGGCAAGGGCAACATCTACGAACTGCGCAACCCCGGCATCGTCGGTGACACCGCAACGGATTACGACACCACCGGACATTTCCTGATCATCTGCGAAGGCGACTTCGACCACGAGCCAGTGCCCGAGGCCCAATTGCACGGCACCGCACTTGCCTTCGCGTGGGCTGCCCAGCGATACGGCATCGCGACCACCACGCTGGCCGGACACCGCGACTTCGCTCAAACCTCCTGTCCCGGCGCGAATCTGTACGCCCATGTCTCCTCGGGTGACCTCAGACGCCGCATCGATTTCCTCTTGGGTACCGGCGGTGTCGACCTGCAGCCCTTCTGCGGGGCTGATGCGATCGCGAAGGTCGCTGCCATCGAGGCGGGCAACTGACCTGTCTCGAATTCGACGCGTAGCCTCATGCAGATATCGGGCGAAAGGTCGCAATGACAGCCAACACTCCGGGCAGAGTCGCCGGCAAGGTCGCGTTCATCACCGGCGCCGCGCGCGGCCAGGGCCGCGAACACGCGATCCGGCTGGCCGAGGAGGGCGCCGACATCATCGCGGTCGATGCCTGCGCGGACATCGACGGCGTCGCCTATCCCGGTGCGACCGACGCCGACCTTGCCGAGACCGCCGACCTGGTGCAGAAGTCGGGTCGGCGCATCGTCACCGCCAAGGCCGACGTGCGGGACCTGGACGGCCTTCGCGCCGCGCTCGAGCAGGGCGTGGCCACCTTGGGCGCGCTCGACATCGTGGTGGCGAACGCCGGTATCAGCGGCTCCCCGGCACCCGCCGCGCTGATCGAGCCCTCGGCATGGCAGACGATGATGGACATCAACCTGACCGGGGTGTGGCACACCGTCAAAGTGGCGCTGCCGCACATGACCAACGGTGGCGGTTCCATCATCCTGGTCAGTTCGATGCTGGGCATTCGCGGCGGCGGCTACATGGCCCACTACGCCTCGGCCAAGCACGCCGTGGTCGGTTTGATGAACTCGCTGGCCAATGAGCTTGCCCCGCAATGGATTCGAGTCAACTCAATTCATCCCGGGAACATCTTGACCCCGATGCTCGACAACGAGCAGTTCTGCCGGACGCTGCGTCCGGATCTGCCCGCCCCGACCGTGCACGATGCCGGCGAGGTCATCGGCCAGTTTCACCTGTTGCCCAAGCCACTGATCGAGGCACGCGCGGTCAGCAACGCGGTGCTGTTCCTGGCTTCCGACGAGGCGCAATACATCACCGGCGCAGCACTGCCTGTCGACGCCGGCGCGGTCGCGAAATTCTGACGGCTGACCCAGAGAGGAGCCGGGGGTGACCCAACCGCGACCGCTCTCCATCCCAGCCCTCCTCGCGCACAGTGTCGGGTTGTTCGGTCAGCAGACCTATGTGGTCACCCCGACCGAGCGGATCACCTATCGGGACGCCGAACAGCGCTCGGCGCGCATCGCAAAGCGACTGCTCGCCGCCGGTGTCGGGAAGGGCAGTCGGGTGGGCCTGTTCTTCCCCAACGGCGTGCAGTGGATTCTCTGGTGGCTGGCGGTGTCACGGATCGGCGCTCTGGCCGTACCGCTGAGCACCATGTATACGCCTGCAGAACTTGCAAAGGTGCTGCGGCTGGCCGACATTGGGCTGTTGGTCGCGCCCGGCACGGTGATCAAGACGAACGTCGCCGAGTTGTTCGAAGCGACTCTGCCGCAGCTAGCCGATCAGCGAGCCGACCGGCTGGCGCTGCCTGCCGTGCCCTATCTGCGGCGCATTGTGCTCACCGAGGAGACGGACCGCGCCTGGGCGACATCCTGGGACGGGGATTGCGACGTCCCTGACGAACTGCTGGCCGCGGCGGAACGCGAAGTGTCCGCTGCGGATCTGGCGATCATGGTGCACACGTCGGGATCCACCGCAGATCCCAAAGGCGTGCTGCACACCCACGGCACGGTGGTGCGGCAGACCTCGACATGGCCGAGTGCCATTCAGGCACTCACCGGGCCGGCATCGCCGCCGAAGATCCTGTGCGCCATGCCGTTCTTCTGGATCGGTGGCCTGCTCGCCGCGACCGGGGCACTGCACGAACCCGTCACGCTGCTGGTGCTGCCGCGCCTCGATGCCGGCACGGCACTGGATCTGATCGAACGGGAACGTGCCACCGGCATCGTCGGGTGGCCTGCCTTCACCCAACGCGTGCGCGAACATCCGACCTTCGCGACACGCGACCTGAGCAGCGCGCCGATGCTGCGGAACGGGCCGTTGGATCTGGCGATGATCAATGTGCCCGACGGATTCCCGGTGCACCGCACCATGTCCGAGACCGCGGGCGGCTTCGCCTTCACCGATATGACCATCGTCGACGAGCAGGGGGCGCCCGTTCCGGTCGGGACCACCGGCGAGCTCCTCGTCCGTGGTATCGGGGTGATGGCCGGTTACAACAAGAGGGAACGGTGGGAGACGTTCGACGCGGACGGTTGGTATCACACCGGAGACCGCGTCTATCGCCGGGACAACGACCCGCGCCTGTTCTACGTCGGCCGGACCAGCGAGCTCATCAAGACAGCGGGTGCCAACGTCTCCCCGCTCGAGGTAGAAGCCGTCATCGAGGAATTCGACGATGTCGCGCAGTGCATTGTCGTCGGCATCGACGATCCCGAGCGAGGTGAGGCGGTATGCGCAGTGATCGTTGCGGCGCGGGAGCCGATCGACGTGTCATCGGTGGCGGCTCGGGCACGCGATCAGTTGTCCGGCTATAAGGTCCCGACCCGCTGGGTGATTGCGGGAAGTGACGACATCCCCACGCTGCCCAGCGGCAAGCTCAACCGGAAAGCCTTGCGCACCATGCTGATCACCGGAGCGCTGGACTGTCGCCCCATTTCGACCGAGAGCCGCTGAGGTGTTCGACGCTGTCGACCACGTGATCGTCGCCGTGCGCGATCTGGACGCCGCCGCTCAACGGTACGCCGCACTGTTCTCCCGCAACCCGTCGTGGCGCGGCGATCACCCGGGCTGGGGCACGGCCAATGTCCTGTTCCGCCTCGACAACATCTACCTGGAGTTGATCACTCCGGTTGGCGACGGCCCGCTCGGACACACGGTGGAGGCGCACCTGGCGCAACGCGGTGACGGACCGATCGGGCTGGCGTTCGCCACCTCCGACATCGACACCGCGCACGCGCAACTCGCCACGAACGGCCTTGAGCCGTACCCGGTTTCATTCGGCGTGGGTCGCGACACCGACAGCGGGTCGGTCCGGCGCTGGCGTAGCGCACTGCTGCCCGAAGCACGTACCCGCGGCGTGCTGGTGATCGCGATCGAGCACGAGTCGCCCGACCTGCTGCCCGAAGCGTCACCGATCGGCCCGCAGGATGCGATCGTCACCGGAATCGATCATGCGGTGGTGCAGACCTGCGACGCGGACGCCGCGATCGCGCTCTACCGCGACGGTCTCGGCCTGCGGCTCGCGCTGGACCGCAGCTTTCCCGACTGGGGCATGCGACTGGTGTTCCTCCGTGTCGGCGGGGTCACCGTCGAGATCGCACAACCGCTGCGTGACGTGCGGCCGGCCGCCCGCACCGATCAGGTCTGGGGGTTGTCCTGGCGCGTCCAGAATGCCGATGCCGCCCGTGCGCGGCTCGCGGCGGTCGGGCTGGACGTGTCCGAGGTCCGGCCCGGACGCAAGCCCGGCACCCGCGTGATCAGCGTCAAAGACGGCACCTGCGGGGTGCCGACGCTGTTGATCGAGCCTGCTTGAATTAACGCGATCGCGGTTGTTGACTCGTCTTCGTGGTTTGTGATGCCGACGCGCACGACGGCGATTTCCATCCGCCCAGCGCCGAGCCGGACTGGGCCGAGAGCAGTTGCTTCACCGTGTCGGTGCCCGAACGTGACATCAACGGATTCGTTTACTTCTTCCACGACGTGCGCTGCGGCAGCTCGGGGGGTGGTCCGGCGCTGTGGGACCCGACCGGCGAGCTACCGCACGACTGCCTCTTCTATGACTGGCGATGGCGTCAACCACCAACCGGGTCAATCGATTTCGAGGATTTCACGCTGCCGAACAGCCTGCGTCACCAAGCCGTCGAACGCAGTCGGCGGTATCGGCTCGAATACGGGCTGCTCGGCCTCGAATTCGAGCTGGAGTGGACGGCGCTGATGCCGCCGCACCCACTCGGGCCGGTCGATGACACGGCCGGTCATTTCGACCATCCCGGTCGGATGACCGGCACGCTGACGCTGGACGGCGAACACTTCGACATCGACTGCTACTCGATACGCGACCGGACCTGGGGCCCGCACCGGTCCGGCGCGGCCCGGTCAGGCGACTACCTGTGGGCGGTCGCCTCGCCCGAGGATCACTGGCACGCGCTGACGATGGCCAGCCGCAAACCGGGTGTCGATAAGGTCGTCGGCGGATACCTGGTCGCCGACGGCCGCCCGGGTGAACTTGTGCAGGGCGAGCGACGCGTCGCCGCGCGGCGCGACGGCGCGCCAGCCCACGTGGTCGTGGAGGCGGTCGACGAGCACGGCCGAACACTGCACGCCGAGGGTCAGGTGCGGACGGCCCTGCGGTGGCTCGGCTGGCCGGGCCGATTGACCTATTGGACACTCACCGATTGGCGCTGGAACGGCATGCGGGGCTGGGGCGAGAATCAGGAGTTCCACGCCCGGGAGCAGGTACGCCGCGCCGCGGTCGACAGGCGGCCCGGCGCCTAGACGACCCCCTACTAGACTGCGGTGGCCCGACAACCCGGTGACCGGGGCTTCACTTGTCGTCTTCCTCGCGCGCGGCCTCAGCCTTGGAACGGCCTTCACCGGCGGCCTGCCGATGTTCGCTGGCGGCGTCGCCGTGCAGGTCTCCCGAGCTGTTGGGCCGGGCCCGGTCTGCCCAGTCGTGGCCTTCGGCGATCTGCTCGTTGAGCTGGGCGGCGCGGTCGCCGGCATCTGCGCGGTCGCGCGCTGAATTTCGCATTCTGATCGCATAGCCGGGCTCGGTCGCCTGAAACCCGCCGCTGACACTATTCGTAGTGATCTTGATCTACCGTCGCCCGGGCTGCGATCCGTCACACCAGGCGTTGATGCGCGTTTAGTCTGGTCAAGGACACCACACCCGCCCGTCAGTAGGACCGCCCGATGCGCACCGACGACCAGCCCGACACCACGCTGGAGGACCTCAGGGGGGATCTGGCGCAGCGGCATCGGTGGACCCCGTCCGCCGGAAGTTCGGTCGACAACGCGATCGTCGAAGCCGACCTGGCCGCGCTGGCGCGGGACGGCTACGTCGTCTGGGAGAACCTGCTCAGCGCCGAGCAGTGCCGGCACATTCGTGAGGTGGTGCAGCCCTGGCTGGGACACACCGGACGCAATTCCTTCGAGGGGCGCCGCACGCAACGCATCTACAGCGTGCTGAGCAGGACCCGCGCCTGCGATCAGGTTGCCGACCATCCGCGGGTGCTGGCGGTCCTCGACCGTCTGCTAATGCCTAACTACCTGCTTTCGGCGTTGCAGGCCATCAACATCCAGCCTGGTGAGACCGCCCAGTTGGCCCACCATGACGACGGGTTCTACCCCATTCCACGACCGCGGGAACCGTTGGCCGCGGCGACCATCTGGGCCGTCGACGACTTCACCGCCGACAACGGCGCCACCGTCGTCTACCCCGGTAGTCACCGCTGGGGCAAACGCCGGCCGGGCCCGGACGACCCGGCGTTACCGGTCGTCATGCCCGCCGGCTCGTGCGTGTTCTTCGTCGGCACCCTGTGGCACGGCGGCGGCGCGAACACGACGACCAGCGAGCGGCTGGCCATCACCGCCCAGTATTGCGAGCCGTGGCTGCGACCCATGGAGGCCTACACCTTGTCGATATCCCGCGACATCGCTCGACAGGTTTCCGACGACATCCGCCGCATGCTCGGCTACAGCATCCACCCGCCGTTCGTCGGCGCGGTCGACGGCCTGCATCCGCTACGACTGCTGGACACCGAGCGACCTGACCATGGGACACCCGCCGGTTTGTAGGCTGTCGGGCATGCCGCTCAATCACGGCGACGTCTTCGCCGGCTACGTGATCCAGCGGCTGCTGGGCTCTGGCGGCATGGGCGAGGTCTACCTTGCCCAGCATCCTCGCCTGCCACGCCAAGACGCGCTGAAGGTCCTGTCCATGCCTGCGACGGCCGACGTCGAGTTCCGCGCGAGGTTCATTCGCGAAGCCGAGTTGGCCGCCACCCTGTGGCACCAGCACATCGTCAGCGTCCTCGATCGCGGTGAGTACGACGGTCGGCTCTGGATCTCGATGGAATACGTGGACGGCACCGACGCGGGGCGGTTGGTCCGGGAACGCTTCCCCGACGGCATGCCCGAACGAGACGTGGCCGACATCGTCGCAGCGGTGGCCGATGCGCTGGACTTCGGTCACGACCGTCGGCTGCTGCACCGCGACGTCAAGCCGGAGAACATCCTGGTGACCGACGGCCTGCGCCGTCGGGTACTGCTCACCGACTTCGGCATCGCCCGCAGAATCGACGACGTCAGCAACCTCACCGACGCGAACGTCACCATGGGGACCATCAGTTACGTGGCACCCGAGCAACTCCTGGGCAAGCCACTTGACGGCCGAGTCGATCAGTACGCGCTCGCCGCCACCACGTTTCACTTGCTGACCGGCGCGCCGCCCTTCGTCGACTCCAATCGCGCCGTGGTGATCAGCCACCATCTGAGCACGCCGCCGCCCCTGATCTCGCAGCGCCGGCCCGACCTCGCGCATCTCGATGCCGTGCTGACCCGGGCGCTGGCCAAAGAGCCCGGTGAGCGGTACCCGAACTGTGCCGAGTTCGCCCGCGCGCTGGCCCAACTGGGTCCCAGCCGCGGTGCCGCGCCTCCGGCGCCGCCGCCGGCTCCGAGCGAGGCCGGACGCCCGTCCACCCAACGTCTCGAGCGTGTCACTCTGCACGGAACGGCCCGCCAGGTGCAGCAGACCCCGGTCGGCGCCCACGACCAGGTCGGGATCCTGACCTTCCAACTGCTCACCACCGAGCCGCCCGGCAACCACCAGGGTCCCGTTCCGGTCGAGATACAGACCGATCTGGTAGCCGGTCAACTCATGGACGGCAACGCCGTGGAGGTCAGCGGCGCCTGGGACGGCGAGACTCTGGACGCCGATAAGGTCGTCAATCTCTCCACCGGTGTGGGCACCAAGCGGAACGCGCCCGCGGCCCGCGCCACATCGTCCGGCGGCAAGACGCGCAAAAGCGCGATGGTCTGGACCATCGCCGTCGCGGCCGTCGTTGGCGTCATCGCCTTAACCGCCGCTGCGGTGCTGTACTTCACCCAGGGCACCTCGACTCGACCGGGACCGATCGTCAAACCGGTGAGCGCCACCGTGTTCTCCCCCGACGGCACCCCGGACAATCCGCAGGATGCCGGGTTGGCGATCGACGGCAACCCGGACACTGGCTGGTCCACGGTCACCTATCGGGACGCTGTCCCTTTCCCGAAGTTCCTCAAGGGGATGGGTTTGTTACTGCATCTGGCTGAGCCGACCACACTCAGCGCTGTGTCGCTGGACGTGCCCAGTACCGGCACCCAGATTCAGATCCGCTCGTCGCCCACCGACAAGCCGGCCAAACTCGAAGACACCGTCGAGCTGTCCCCGACGACGTCGTTACAGCCGGGGCGTAACCGCATCGCGGTGACCAAACAGACCAAGACCTCCAACGTGCTGGTGTGGATCTCCACGCTGGGCACCACCAACGGCGAGAGCCGGACACAACTGTCCGACATCACCCTGCAGGCAGCCGGCTAGGGTCGGCCTACCTCACTTCGGTGTCGCGTTGCGTCCTGCTCGACCCGGCGGACTAGCCTGGCGCCGGTCGGCAGGTAACGCCATTCTCACGGCACCGCGGGTCGCAGCCGGCGGCGGGTATTGCTGGCTGAGGGAAAGTGGTAATGTCATTACCGTAGCTCGGCACCACCAGCCGATACCGGTTGATGCACAAGACTTCCAGGAGACGACATGCCGTCACGCGATCTTTCCTACCCGGTGTTCGACGCGGACAACCACTTCTACGAACCCAAAGAAGCGCTGACCCAGTTCCTGCCGGATCATCGCAAAGGCGTGATCGACTACATCGATGTGCGCGGCCGCACCAAGATCATGGTGCGCAACGTGGTCAGCGATTACATCCCCAACCCGACGTTCGAGATCGTTGCCCGGCCGGGTGCCCAGGAGGAGTATTTCCGGCACGGCAGCGGCGGCAAGAGCTTCCGCGAGGTCATGGGCAAGCCGATGAAGGCCATCCCGGCCTTCCGCAATCCCGCGGCGCGCCTCGAGGTCCTCGACGGCCTCGGCCTGGACTACACCCTGATGTTCCCGACGCTGGCCTCCCTGGTCGAGGAACGCCTGAAGGACGACCCGGACCTGATCCTGGACATCATCCATGGACTCAACCAGTGGATGTATGAGACCTGGCAGTTCAACTACGAGGACCGTATCTTCTCCACGCCGGTCATCAACCTCGCCAATGTCGATCGCGCACTGGAGGAACTCGACTGGTGTCTGCAGCGGGGCGCCAAGACCGTGCTGGTCCGGCCCGCGCCGGTACCGGGATACCGCGGCACCCGCTCCCTCGGCCTGTCCGAGTTCGACCCGTTCTGGGATGCGTGCGTCAAAGCCGGGATCCCGGTGTCGATGCACGCCTCCGACAGCGGCTACGCCGAATACCTCAACGACTGGGAGCCCGGCGACGAGTACAAGCCGTTCAAGCCGACCGCGTTCCGGATGGTCGCGATGGGCAAGCGGCCCATCGAGGACACCATGGCCGCGCTGGTCTGCCACGGCGCGCTGACCCGCAATCCCGACCTTCGCGTGCTGTCGGTGGAGAACGGCGGGTCGTGGGTGCCCTACCTGTTCTACCAATTCAAGAACGTCTATTCGAAGATGCCGCAGGAGTTCCCTGAGGACCCGATCGAGGCGTTCAAGCGCTGCGTGTACGTCGCGCCGTTCTGGGAGGACAACTTCAAGCAGATGGCCGATCTGTGCGGCATCGATCGCGTCATCTTCGGCTCCGATTGGCCGCATCCGGAAGGCTTGTCCGACCCGATCAACCTCGTCGCCGACCTGGAAGAACAGGGGCTCGATGCTGAGGGTGTCCGAAAAGTTATGGGCGGCAACATGATCGACCTGTTCAAGGTGCCCAACGAGATCGTCCACCGCCCGGATGTGCCAGCACTCGTGCTGACCTGACCGAGCCGGTCCGATGCGGCGGGGTGCGCTGCTGGCCCAGGTGGTCGCGGCCGTTGTGCTGCTGGTGCAGTGCGCCCCTGCCGCGCCCCCGCCGTCGCCCACCGCGACACCGTCCTCGTCGGTGGCGGCTGCGCCGGCTTCGACCAGCTCACCGCCGACACCGCCCGCCCCGACCGCGCAGCCGGTGACCGCCGCGGAGCTGGGCAACACCTGGCAGCCGGGTTGTCCCGTCGGACCCGAGCAGCTGCGCCGGGTCGACATCGACTATGTCGGGTTCGACGGCCAGACCCACCGCGGCGTGCTCGTCGTGCACCAAGATCTGGTGCCGGATGTCATCGCGATCTTCGGGCGGCTGCAATTGCTGCGCTATCCGGTCGACAAGATGCAGACAGTGGACCACTACGCCGAGGCCGACGACGAATTGTCCATGGAGGACAACAACACGTCGGCGTTCAACTGCCGACGCATACCCGGCTCCGGTGAGTGGTCGCCGCACGCGTACGGCCGGGCGATCGACATCAATCCGCTGATCAACCCCTGCCTGTACGTCACCGGGTATTTCGAACCACGGAACGCCTCGGAATACCTCGACCGCAGCCGTACCGACCCTGGACTCATCCACGGGGGCGACCCCGCCGAGCAGGTCTTCACCGAACGCGGCTGGCAGTGGGGCGGCTACTGGCGCACCCCGGACTATCAGCACTTCGAGCGGATCTGAGCGTTACAGACCCAGTGCCCGGGCCGCTACCGTGCCCACCTCAGCGCGCAGATCCGACATGGGTGGACTGCCGCGGACATGGATCGAATTGGCCAGCAACACAACGTAACTGTTCGATACCGGGTCGATCCAAATGGATGTTCCGGTGAAGCCGGTGTGGCCGAAACTCCCGATGGGGAATACCATCCCGCGTGGCCCCGACAGCGGGGTGTCGATGTCCCAGCCGAAGCCGCGCAGGTTCTGGCCCGCGATCGCTGGATAGCGCGGAGCCAGCAACGGATTCCGGGTGTTCGGTCGCTGTGCGATGGCTTCCCGGGTTGCGGCGTTGGCGGCGTCGAGTTGCCGCGCCGTATGTCCCGGCTGCTGCGGAGTCGTCATCAACTCCAAAGTGGTTTGGCTGAGCGGGAATTGGCTCGGGCGGCCAGCGAGGCGGTCCAAGAGAGCCTGGGCGAAGATGCCGACGTCGTGCGCCGTCGAGAACACGCCGGCATGCCCGGCCACTCCGCCCATCCGCCGCGACGTCGTGTCATGCACTGTGCCCCACAACAAATGATCGATGTCGGGATTCTTACCCGGATCACCTCTGCTCTCTTCGTCGCGCGCCGTCGGGGCGATGCGCGGCAAGAGATCGGTGCTCCAGGTCCCGGCAGCACAGCCGGCCGGCGCCCCACCCGGTGCCCAGCCGATGGCGGCACCTCTGATCACGTGTGGCCCACAGGCTTTGGCGACCGGCAGATACCGGGTGTCTGTCATACCGAGCGGCGCGAACACGTGCTCGGCGGCATAGACGTCTTCAGTTTCCCCGGTGACTTTCTCGATCAGCGCGCCGAGCAGGATGAAGTTGATATCGGAGTACCGGAAACCCTGCCCCGGTCCGGACTCCAGCGGCGTCGTCAGTGCGCGATGGATGCCTTCAGCTTTGTCGGTGCGTTCCAGTCCCCACGGGTCCTTGAGTTCGACGTCGCCGGTCTCGCCCGAGGTGTGGGTGAGCAGCATGCGGACGGTGACTTGCGCCCGTCGCGGATCGTTGGTCGTGTTGAAGTCGGGCAGATACTGCTGCACGGGATCGTCGAACCGCACTTTGCCCTGCTCGTAGAGCTGCATCACGATGGTCGCCGTTGCCAGCGGCTTGGTCAGCGACGCCAGGTCAAAGATCGTGTCCTCGGTCATCGGTTCAGCGGGGGCGGGCAGTCCGTCCAGCCCGGGTTCGCTGGCCAGCTTGCGCGAGCCATACGCATGGCGGAAGGCGATGTCTCCGCCGTGACCGACGACGATGACCGCACCGGGCAGCTTTTCGGCCGCGATCGCATCGTTGATCAGTGTGGAGACCGGCGCGAACGCAGGCGGCGTGGGCGCCTCGGCGATCTTCGGAACCGTTGCGCGAGGCGAGGTTTGGGTGATGGTCGATGACGACGGTGGCGCGCTGGAACTAGACGTCGGTGCTGATTCACGATGCGAGCAGCCGGCGAGGACGATCAGCGCCACCGCTGCGAGTGCCCCGGCTCTGCGCATCACGGCCGCCCGCTCAGCGCGGACCGCACGTGTCCCCGCGCGCGCTGCAACAGTCCGGCAGCGGCGACCGCGTCGACGCCGGCGAGCAGCGCGACGATCGCGGTCTTGGCGTGACCGCCTGCGGCCGCGAGCGCGGCGGCGGCGGTCTGTTCGTCGACGCCGGCCGCATCCCGGACAATACGAACCGTGCGGCGCCGCAGCTTCGCGTTCGTGGCACGCACGTCGACCATCCTTGGACCGTAGACCTTGCCGAGCGCGGTCATCACGCTCGTCGACAACGCGTTGAGCACCACCTTCTGCGAGGTACCGGCGGTCAACCGCGTGGATCCGGCCAGCACCTCAGGTCCGGTCAGCAACTCGATCATGAGGTCGGCAGCCGCTTCGCTGCCGCGGTTGTTGACGATGGCAACGGTCAGCGCACCCACCGCCCGCGCGTGTGCGAGCGCGCCGAGCACGTACGGGGTGCGACCGGACGCGGTAATCCCGACCAGCACGTCGGCCCCGGTCAGGTCGGCCAGATCCGCTGGGTCGAAGACATCTTCGGCGCCGTCGACCGCCTGGGTCAGCGCTGCCGGTCCGCCCGCGATGACACCGCGCACCAGGTCGGTGTTGAAGGTGGGTCCACATTCGGCCGCATCGAGCACACCGAGCCGACCCGGCGTACCGGCGCCGGCGTAGATCAACCGGCCGCCGCTCTCGAGTCGCGCCGCGATCGCCTCGGCCGCAGCGCTGATCTGCGGAAGTGCGTCCGCAATTGCCTGCTGCGCCTCGTGCTCGGCGGCGACGAGCAGCGCGACGACCTCGCTGACGGGCCGGGTATCAAGGTCGTGCGAGTCGGGCCGGACGTCCTCGGTGGCGAGCGTGTCGAGCTTGTTGGCGGCGACGGCGCTCGCCCGCAGCCGGATCACGTGCGGCTCGTGGATCGCGTTGAGTCGCAATGTCCCGTCGAGTGCGTCGCCGGCCGGCTGGACGAGATCGAGGTGCTTGGACAGCGCCGTCACACCGGCCAGTCCGCCGACCATCGCGACCGGGCCGGCGCCGACGGCCCGCGCCGCCGCGGCAAGGGCTGCGGCGGCCGCGTCGACTATCGCTGCTGCCACGGAATCCTGCTGCGCGGCAATAACATCGGGCGCAAACTCGGCCATCGCGGTAGCATCGTTGATTTGCCCGGGCCAGGTGCGCGGGGGACCAAAGCGCTGGTGCGCAGCATCGAGCAAGGCGGTGGACGGACCGCGTCCGTCCAGACCTCGCAAGGCGGCACGCAACCCGGCGGCGCCGATCCACGCGCCACCGCCCTCGTCGCCCAGCCAAGGTCCCCAGCCGTCGGCGACCCGCAGTGCGCCGTCGGCGTCGATCGCGAGTGCAACGACGCCGGTGCCCGCGATCAGCACCACGCCGGGCTTGCCGTCCAGCGCGCCCGCGTGCGCGATCACGCTGTCGCTGGTCACCGTCACCCGCGCCGCGCCTATCGAATGCAGCAGCACCGCAGCGAGTTGGCGGGCTTGGTCCGGTGCCGTCAGCGCCCCGGCAGCCCCGACGATCATGTCGTCGATGGGCTCGAACTGCCGCGCCACCGCCAGGATGGCCGCCTGCGCAGCCCGCACTCCCCCGGGCGACGCGAGGCCGGGCGCGCCCGGTACCTGTGCTCTGCGGCCGGCTGCGGCGGCCCGACACGACGTTTTGCCGAGGTCGACGGACAGGATCACGCGGATCCTGCACTCAAGCTGCGATACCGAGTTCTCGGTTGATCTGCGACCAGTATTGCGGACCGTCCAGAGTGAGGATCAGCCAGTCGTGGATTTGGCCGTTAGCTAATACAAACTTCATATTCGCGATCCCGGCGTCGGCCGCTAACTGCTTGAGCAGAATCGCATCCGGCGAGAGGATATCCAAATTGCCCGTATACACCGTCGTTGGCGGGAGACCGACGGGGTCGCCATACAACGGACTAACCCAGGGATCATCCAGCTGAAGACTACCTGCCCACTGTTTGCCGAATTGCTGCGCAAGCCCGACAGGTAACAGCGGATCCTGAACGAAAGCAATATTCGGGTTCGTCATCGACAGGTCCAACCACGGTGACAGCAACACCATCGACGACGGCAGGGTGGCATTGTCAATGACCATCTGTTGAACTGCAGCCAGAGCGAGATTGCCACCTGCGGAGTCACCGATCACGCTGACATTGGGCGTTCCGTGTAGCCCGGTTTGCGAGGCGATGAAGTCAGCCATCATAGGCACCACGACGCCGGCGGTACCCCCCTCCTGCAGCAACGGGTAGATGGGCACCTGAATAGTCGCACCGGTCGTATATGCCATTACCGAGTAGTGAATCCAGTGCAGAAATGACGGCGGGAAGATGAAGGCACCGCCGTGAATGGCGATCACCTGCTCACCGGTGGCATTCATCGGCGTGATGTGCACGACGCTCATCCCCTCTGGCGTCGAGGTGTACGACACCGTTTCTCCCAGCAGCAAATTCAAGAACGGCGGCGGAGAGTTGCCGATGAACCACGACAACGGTGGAATGTCGCTGGCCACCAACGCCAACAGCGGATTACCCGGCGCTGCCAGGTAGGTCTCCAGCCCCGACACGCTGAGCAGCGGTTTGAGCGGATACAGCAGCGCTTCTTCGAAACGGGTTATCAAGGACGGCGCGCCCGAGAAGCCGCCGGTCTGCGTTGCCGGGATGGGCGGCCCGGCCGGCGCGCCGAAGATGAAGGTGAAGATTTCGTTGCCCACCCGGGCAAATCCGGTGGCGACCTCAGCGGGAAACTGCTCCACCAACTGGACGGCGTCCAGCAACGCAGCGTTGGCCGCCTCACCGGCGGCATAGGCGCCACCGGCACTGGTCAGCGCCCGGACGAATTCCTCGTGGAACGCCGCCGCTTGCGCGCTCAGCGCCTGATAACCCTGGCCGTGGGCAGAGAACAGCGCGGCGATCGCCGCCGATACCTCATCTTCGGCGGCGGCCAATACCCCCGTAGTGGCATCGGCCACGCCCTTGTTCACCGTCGAGACGGTTGCGCCAATTGACGCCGCGTCGCCGGCCGCTGTGAACATGACGTCGGGCAATAAAAAAACAGATGACACTGCGTCGCTCCCCACCGCCTCAGGGCAACGCGGGTTGCCCAGTCAATCGATCGCCGAGTAATCGGAGCTTATGCCCAAATGGTGCAAGCGCCTAGCGGCTTGCGGCAATTTGCGCGTACTTGACTTCGGAAAGGCGGCTTCCCCGGGAAAGCGACGAGTAAGCTGCATCGCCCCGGCTGAGGACAACGCCCTGGTCACCCTCATACCGCTGGGCGCACTGATCCTGTCGCCGTTCATCGTGGTCGCCCTACTCGGCACGCTGTCCACTCTGTTGGCCACCTACGGGGCCGGGACGTTCTTGAGTACTGCATTGGCATTGTGCCACAACGGTTTTGGCTACGCGGGTGCGGACTCCCTGCGCATCAGGGGATCAGAATGTAACTCACGCCCGGGATTTCTCGCACGGTGCGCGAATCGAACGCGCCGAAACCCGCTGTGCGGAAGCCGTTCGCGGCGCTGGCACCGGGTCCGAAATTCATTTCAGTGATTGATATTTCGCCGGCGTCGACGACATCGACCCAGGCGACGTGACCGACTCCCCCGACCAGTGCACTGCTGTAAACGGCGATTGAGCGGGGCTGCGCTTCGCTCACCACCGTCCAACCCGCCGCCCCAGCTTGGCTGGCCCAGATCTCCGCGTTGCCGGTGAGTGCTGCGACGTAGTAACCGGTGTGAGCGTGAATCTGTTCCTGGGCACCCCAGGTGCAGTAGCCCTCGTAGCCACCGAGCGGGTTGCGGTTGGTGGTAGCGCCTTTCGTCCGGATGGTCACCGTGTCGGCGTTGACCGCGGTAGGCAGCGAGGATCCCAGCATCAGGGCGCTGCTCACGGCGATGACCGCCGCGATTCGCTTGGCCTTCATACGCTTCCCCGCCCAGCCGAGGCACAACTCGTTACGTTGCTGTTATCGCTGGGCGGCCGCGATTCGTTTCACGGACGTCGTCAGGACGACTCGATCACCAGACGCGGACGCGGTCTTCCGGCTTGAGGTACAATGCGTCGCCCGGTTGGACATCGAACGCCGCATACCATTCGTCCATATTGCGGACGATCCCGTCGACCCGGAACTTGGCCGGGCTGTGGACATCTGAAAGCAACCGGTGGCGTTCGGTTTCGGGCCGGCAGACCTCCCGCCAGCTCGCCGCGAACGCGAGGAAGAACCGCTGATCACCGGTGAAGCCGTCGATGACCGGCGCCTCTTTTCCGCCGAGGGACAGTTTGTACGCGTCGTAGGCGATGCGCAGTCCGGCGAGGTCGGCGGTGTTCTCGCCGAGTGTCACCGCTCCGTTGATGTGGTTGCCCGGCAGCGGCTCGTATCCGTTGAACTGCGCGACGAGTTTGTTGGACTCGGCCGTATAACGGTCGGCATCGGCCGGGGTCCACCAGTCGCGCTGCATACCGGTGCCGTCGCTCTTGCGGCCCTGGTCGTCGAAGGCGTGGCTCATCTCGTGACCGATGGTGGCGCCGATGGCACCGTAATTGACGGCTGGATCGGCTGCCGGGTCGTAGTTCGGCGGCTGCAGGATCGCCGCGGGAAAGACGATGTCGTTGAGCCGCGGCGAGTAGTAGGCGTTATTGGTCTGCGGCGTCATGCTCCATTCGCCGCGATCGATCGGCTTGCCCAACTTGCTGCGGTCGTCGTTCCAGGACCAGACCGACAGTGCGTCGCCGTTGCCGACGAGGTTGTCCGCCGCAATCTTGACCGTCGCGTAGGACTTCCACTGGTCGGGGTAGCCGATCTTGGCGACCAGCGCTGCGAGTTTGGCCTGGGCTTCGCGCTTGGTTTCCGGCGCCATCCAGGTAGCCGCGTCGATGCGTTTGCCGTATGCCGTGCGCAGGTTTTCCACCAGCGCCCGCGCCTTGTCTCGTGTCTGCTGGCTGAAATGCGCGTTGACATAGAGTTCGCCGACCGGGTCGCCGAGCCCCTTACTCACTCGGGAGACGCCGCGCTCGACCCGCGGTGCGCGGTCCTTGGCGCCGGACAGGGTTCGGCCGTAGAAGTCGAACAGCTCATCGGCGAATGGCGTCGAAAGGTCACCACCGTAAGCGTTGAGGACCTGGTAACGCAGGTAGGACTTCCACGAGTCCAGCGGCTCAGTCGCGAAAAGCCCTGCGGTCTTTCGTAATACGTCCGGCATACCGACCTGGAAGTCGGTCACCGCCGGCAGCTGCAGCGCGTCGAACAGATCATGCAACGGCGCGCCCTGCCCGAGTTGCTCGACCTCAGCGCGCGGCATCATGTTGTTGGTCTTGACCACATCCCGCTCGTCCTCGCGCGGCACCTGCACCTCTGCCAGCTTGGTCTCGAGGGCGAGAAGTTGTTCGGCCTGCTGTTGGCCGTCGGTGTACCCGGCCAGGCCGAGCATCCGGGCGGCGTGGGCGACGAACTTGTTGCGCAGGTCGACTGATTCGGCGTCGGTGTCCACGTAGTAGCTGCGTTCGCCGAGCGAAAGGCCGCCCTGCCAGATGATGGGCACATAGCGCGTGGGGTTGTTGGGGTCGATCTCCACCGATACCGGGAAGGGGTCACTGACCCGCGTCTTGCCGTTGAACGAGACGAGCACCGCGCCGAGGGCCGGCCGGTCGTTGACGGCTTCGATGGACGCCAGGAAGGGCCGCACCGGTTCGACGCCTTTGCGGTTCAGCAATGCCTCGTCCATATAGGACGCGAACAGGTCGCCGATCTGCTGCGAAATATCGCCGGCGGGTGCGTGTTTGGCGCCGGCGCCCTCGACAATCGCCCTCAGGTCCGCGTTGAGTTGATTCTGCACATCGAGATTGACGCCCGCGCACACCTTGTCGGCGGGAATCTTGGCGTTCTTCGCCCACGTACCCACGGCGTATGAGAAGAAGTCGTTGCCGGGCCGCACGGAACGGTCCATGTCGGACAGGTTGACGCCCCACGGGCCGACTTTGGGCTTGGCTTGCTGTTCGGTCGAATGGCTACACCCGACAAGCACCACGCCAACAGCCAATGACACTGCCACCGCACGAACGAATCCTCGCACTGCAGACCTCCAGTCGCCGGGCCAAAGGGCAGCTTAGCCGTGCGCGCGGGCCGGAGCCGATCCGGTCGTGCGTGGCAGCGCTACCGCGATCGGAGCGAGGCTGTTGCATCTACACGAAATCGAGCAGCCCACAAATGTTCGGCGCGCCCCGCATACCTTCCGTGAGACGATCGGCAGATGCTTTCCACACGGATTCTGCCGTGACCGTCGTTATCGCGCTCTGCTGCGCCGACGGCATTGTGATGGCCTCCGATTCGCAGATCACCGACGGTGGTCGCGGTCTGACCTATCCCGCACAGAAGCTGCATCCCTTGGGCAAACATGCAGCGTGGGGTGGCAGCGGCTCCCGCGCGGTGCTGTACGACCTCGAGCAGATCTTCAAATCCGAGGCCGAGTCGGTGGTGGAGGCAAGAGACATCGGCCATGCGCTGCAGGCCCGGGTACTGCCGGTACTCAAATATCACTACGAGAACTACATCGAGCATGTGCCGGCACAGCAGCCCGCAGGAACACCTGCCACGTACGTCCTCGCCGCGGGGTACGCCGGTGACGTCCCGTTCATCATCGACGTGGACCCCAACGGTCTGATCGGACACCACGAAGAGACCGGCTTCCAAGCCATCGGCAGTGGCGCGGCTATGGCGCAGCAGGCGCACGCCCTGCTGGCACACTTCCGCATGACCGAGCGCGACGTGGACCACGGGCTGGTTGCCGCGCTACGAGTGCTCGACGCGTTGGACGCTTCGTCGTCGAGCGTCGGGGGCCCAATGGATATGTGCCGCATCACCCCCGACGGTGCCGAGCATCTGAGCCCGGACGAGGTGAACAAGGTCCGTGCTCGGATCGAACGCTGGGTGGAACTCGAACGCAAAGCGCTCGATCAACTCTTCGACTGAGCGCAGGATCCAGCCGCGGATCCAATCATCGCTGCCACCAACGGTTGTGGGAGTCGACGAGCCAGCGGTTCAGCCTGTCGTAGTCGCAGTGGTCCGGCGACGAGTCGCTTTCCGGCGCGAACAGCAGGAGTAACACGGTGGGGTTGCCGGCCGCTGCGAGCCGTCCCACTTGCGCAGGCTGTCGATGACCAGATCGAGGTCACCGGCCCCAGATCGGACGCCTTCGGGCTGGGTGCGGTATTGGTACTGCTCGAATTGGCGCAGCCCGATGGCACTCGGGCGGCTCGATGCAGATGCCCGCGAAATTGCCCGCAAATTCGCAGTCGCTGCTGACGGCGGCAGTTGGCTGGGATCAACGTCGATAGACGTGAGCGCGGTGCCAGCGACGACGGTGCTAGACCCGCTGGCGCGAAGATCAGTGGAGCAGCCGAAAGCGAACCGGTCGCCTTGACATTCTGAGCCAAGCAACCAGGCCGAGGACTCGGTCCCAGGCCTGCCACCCGTCGGCAAGACCACCGGCGACCATCTGCCAATGTGGTGGGCATGACTGCAAAGAAGCCCGAGATCGATTACCCCGGCGGAGAGCCGCCCACCGACCTGGTCATCACCGACGTCGTCGAGGGCGACGGCGCGGAGGCTACCTTCGGTAACACGGTGGTCGTGCACTACGTCGGCGTCGCACACTCCACCGGCGAAGAATTCGACGCTTCCTATAACCGCGGCGACCCGTTGACATTTCAACTCGGCGTCGGCCAGGTCATTCAGGGTTGGGACCAGGGCGTGCAGGGCATGAAGGTGGGCGGTCGCCGGCAACTGGTCATTCCCGCCCACCTCGGCTACGGCGAGCGCGGCGCCGGTGGCGTCATCAAGCCCGGCGAGTCGTTGATCTTCGTGGTCGACCTGCTCCAGGTCAGGTAGCCACGACCAAGGCTGGTTAGCGTTGGACGGCGCCGGGGACAAGGTGGACTCTGACGGCGCTCTTCCACAGCCACCGGGCGCTGCTCAGTCGTCAATTGCAGCGCGAGCAGCAACTGATCCGCGGCGGAGTTCATCCGACATATGCCGCATGAGCAGCGTGCCGCGGTGCGAGGCGGACAACACCGGGGACCACATTGCTGAGGGGAATGATTGTCGAGGGGAATGCCAATCGGTGAGCCTGGTGCGGGCTGGTGGATCTCCTCGGTTTTCGCTGCCACATTGCGGCTCGACCGCCGCTCCCAACTTCGCCCTTCGATATTCGTGCGGGGGCCTTCGACGGCGTGGAAACAAGGTTGTTGCGCCCAGCATCCAAATCTGGCACTATCCGGCGACGGTGCGGCAGGAGCGTGCTCCGCAGTTTGCGCGTGCTACAGCCGTTGCCACAGCAGCCCTCACGAAAACCCCGCGCCGGCGCCTACTAACCGTCCATCCCATTTAGGCGGAACGAATCTATGATTGACTACGATCCGCACAAATGGCTGAGCCACTTTTTCGATATCCGCGGCTCGCTGGTGCGGGAGATCATCGGTCGGGTCTCCCTATGCGTCGCTTGGTCGGCGGCGGTTGTTGCCTTTCATAATTATGTCTTTCCGGTCGGCATGCCGATCCAGCTGCACACCCTGATGGGCCTCGCGCTCGGTCTGCTGCTGGTGTTCCGTACCAGCTCTAGCTACGACCGTTTTTGGGAGGGACGCAGACTATGGGGAGGGATCGTCAACGAATCACGAAACCTGGTGCGAAGCACGACCGCATACGTTAAGGGCGATCCGGCGCTGGTCGCCCGTCTCACCCGATGGACAGCCGCCTTTCCCTGGGCGGTCATGCACCGCCTGCGCGGCACCGAAGGCCTCGGGCCGCACATCACCGAACTTCCACCTGCTGAGGCGCACCAGGCGATCAACGCCCAACATCCCGCCCTCGCTGTCGCCGGCAACATGACTGATTGCCTCCGGGAGGCGGGCGAGCGCGACCTCATCTCTGACATCATGCTGACGACGCTGGACCAGAACATTCAGCTGCTAATCGACTACCTCGGCAGCTGCGAACGAATTCGCAAGACGCCGATGCCCTTCGCCTACGCCGTTCACCTACGCCGCGCGCTTGTGCTCTATTGCTTCACCCTCCCCTTCGCCATGGTCGAGACCTTCGGCTGGACGACCATTATCGACGTCCTGATCATTACTTATACATTCTTCGGCATCGAGGAAATCGGCGTCGAGATCGAAGACCCCTTCGGATATGACGCGAACGACCTCCCCCTTGAGGACATCTGCGAGACGATCCAAAAAGACATCTACGCCCTAGCGGGCATTGCGAGCTGACTCGCGATGCCCTGCCCGTGGGGCATTAACGGCTTTCGTTGGCATGATCGGCCATGATCGGCCAGGGTGTTTTCGTCGCGCTCATCAATTCCATCGATAGCAGCGCTCCAAATCCTCCGGCTTGGCCGCGTTCCTTGAAGGACAGCGATGACTGCCGACGATCTATGAGGACGGCACCGCGAAGGTCGCGGTATGCGGGCGTTCGAGAACAGACGCCCCCGGAATCGTTGACGAGCCGATCGCCATAGCTTGAAGCGGCTACAAGAATTGCAAATTAAATCGGTGGAGCTGCCGAGAATCGAACCGGTGGTTAAGTGCATCTGAACTGCGCAAACAGAACTATCGGCGCGGTGATTGACCTGACGCAACCTGGCAAACCCGCAGGGCTGGGGAAATTTTCACCAACCGGCCCCAAGATGCTCTCAGATGCCTCTACAGTGGCGACCCATGAAACCATCGGGGATCTTCGCAGCAGTAGCGGCTGTCGGAATCGGTTGTTCCGCGCTCACAGGGTGCGGCACCAGTACAACGTCGAAGCCGGCTTCCACCGTCACCGTCACCTCGTCAGCTGGGTCGAAGAGTACGACGACAGCAGCAACTGGACCGATCACCCTTCCGGACGTGACGAACCAGAACGCGAATATTGCGCGGAAGAAACTCGACAAACTGGGCCTCACGGAGGTCACCCTGTCCTCGGCTAATCCGAAGTATCAGAACGTGCTAAACGCCTCGAACTGGACCGTGGTGAGCATGGAACCGCCAGCCGGCACAGTTGTGCAATCGGACGACCCGGTGGTGTTGAAGGTGTACAAAGATTGACCCCCCTCTCGCCCGTCTCGCGTCCAGCTGAATCGTGAGGATCGGCGACTCGAGCATGGCGGGGCCGGCGGCGAGAAATCACAGGCCTACCGGAGGGAGAAGGAATGAAGGCCTACTGGTTGCTATCGGCGGCCGCCGCTGGTTGTATCGCGTTGGCCGCGCCGACCACCGCCGACCCGTCGCTCAGTCAGGACGAGTCGAATTTCATCGGTTCTGTTGTGCCGCAAGGATATAGCGGCGACGTCTATAAGACTGTGCAGGTTGGCCATCAGGTGTGCTCGATGCTGGATCGCGGCATGTCCCATGACGCCATCGAGCGGTTCGTAGTGGATACGTTCAGCGATCGTCGGGACGGTGCGAGGTTTTACGCGGCCCTGTTCTCCCAATATGCGGCGTACAACCTATGCCCTAGGCATATCGACGAATTCGGCAGCATCTAATGCCTGCTCAACCCGAGCAGAGCGAGGCTGACAAGCGAAGAGAACCTGGACGCTGAGTATTGGGTAGTCGACATGCGCGCAACGTTCTCGGCGTCTCGAGCTTCCTCAATGCTGATTTGCCTCGTTACGACGTTAACCAATTCTCAGAGGACGACATGTATCGCGACAAGGTCGTTGGCGTGCTTGGCGGTGCTCGACGGATTCCGCGGCAAACGCCAGCCAAGCAATTGGTCATCTGTTAACTCACACGCCTGTAATTCCTGGTCAGCACCAGTTTTGTCACACCCCTGCCCTAGCGTCCGTCGGCATGAGCATCGAGGCGTTGTGGCATCCGTGGCGGCATCTGCGGACCCAGCACCCCGACGTCGAGCTGTGCTGCCGGTACCGGCTCCCAGAGCGGATCATGGGTCTGCAGGTGGGTCGGCGGATCTGGTTGAACCGGTCGCTGAACGTGCAGGCTGAGCGGCGTTGCACGCTGACCCACGAGCTGGTGCACCGTGAGCACGGCCCGGTGCCGGCCGACCCGGCCGCCGCCGAGCGCGAATAGTGGATCGTCGACGAGATCGCGGCGCGGCGGCTCATCACCGCGGTGGCGCTCGCCGACGGGCTGCGCTGGACCCGGCACCCGCGCGAGCTCGCCGAACACCTGTGGGTCGACGAGCCCACCCTGCAAACCCGCATGGCGACGCTGGACCCGGTCGAAGTCCCGCAGCTCAAGCACCTTCTGGACGGAGAGTGGCTGTGGATCCCCTAACCGACCTCGACATTGCGGTGCTGGCGTTGGAGCGACAGTTCTGGCGGACTCCCGGCGCGAAGGACGAGGCGATCCGCGATCAGTTCGCCATGACGTCCGTCCGGTACTACCAGCGGCTGAACCAGATCGTCGCGTCAAAGGCTGCATTGGAGCTGGATCCGGTGCTGGTGAACCGGCTGAGGCGAATCTGTTCGGCTTCGCCGAACGGAGCGAAATTTCTTGCCGGTATGCAAAAGTGCGAAACCGCCGCAACGGCCGGGGGCCGCCGATACGATCGGCCGCCGGGAACAAGTTTGCTGAGCTGATCGCTGCGCTCTGCTCTAGGGGGTTTTGTATGTCCTTCACGTTCGCTTCGCCCGACGCGCTGGCAGCGGCTGCTGCGGAGTTGAGCGGGGTCGGATCCTCAGTCAGCCAAGCGACGCTGGCCGCGGCGGCTTCGACAACGCAGCCCATCGCTGCGGCAGCCGACGAGGTGTCGGCGGCGATCGCGATCTTGTTCGGCCAGCACGGGCAGGAATTTCAGACGCTCAGCCGTGATGCTGCAGCCTTCCATGACCGGTTCGTGCAACTGCTCGGCGGAGCGTCCGATGCTTACGGGACGGCGGAAGCTGCGAACGTCAACCCGTTGATGGCGCTGATCAACGCCCCCACCGAGTTGCTGCTGGGCCGGCCTCTGATCGGTGACGGTTTCGACGGCGCCGCGGGAACTGGCCAGAACGGCGGCGCGGGCGGACTCCTGTGGGGCAACGGCGGGAACGGTGGGTCCGGAGCGGCCGGACTGAGCGGCGGCCGCGGCGGGGACGCCGGCCTGTTCGGTAACGGCGGCGCGGGCGGGGCCGGTGGCGCGGGCACGGCGGGCGCAACTGGCGTCGCGGGTGGCGCAGGCGGTGTCGGCGGGTCAGGTGGAACCGGAGGGCTGATCTTCGGCAATGGAGGCTCCGGAGGCATCGGTGGCCAGGGCGGCATGGGGGGCAGGGGTGTCGACGGCATCGGTGGGGCGGCAGCTGCCGGAGGTACCGGCGGGGCTGGCGGCGCAGGCGGCGCCAAGGGGATGTTGCTGGGGTCTGCAGGCAGTGGCGGGATTGGGGGCGATGGAGGCGTCGGCGGAACCGGAGGCTCTGGCGTGTCCGCTGAAATGTCGTCCGGCGGCACCGGCGGTACGGGCGGCACCGGCGGCGCCGCGGGTGCGGGTGGCGCTGCTGGTTCCGGTGGCGGGGGCGCCGCTGGCCATGCGGGAACGGGCGGAACAGGCGGAACCGGTGGCCAGGGGGGTGCTGCTGGTCAGCAGATGTGGGGCGGTGACGGGCTGGCGGGTGGTGCCGGAGGCGCCGGCGGACGAGGTGGTGACAGTGTCGCCGGCGGCACCAGTGGCAGCGGCGGTCTTGGCGGCAACGGTGGGGCAGGTTCGGACGCCACCTTCGCATTCGGCGCTCCGACTACGGCCGGCGATGGCGGCCACGGTGGCCATGGCGGCAACGCCGGCAGCGGCGGCGGCACCGGGGGGAGCGGCGGCAAGGGCGGCAATGGCGGCGGCGGCGGTTCCGGATCTTCCTACGACACTGCCGTTAGCGCGGGCGGCGGCGGCGGTAACGGTGGTGACGGCGGCGCGGCGAGCGGCAACGGAACGAGCGGCAGCGGCGGTGACGGCGGCAACGGTGGGGCCGGCGCCCGCGGCGGGCACGGCGGCAGCGGCGGTGACGGTGGCGATACGGGCGCCGGAACGGGCGGAACGGGCGGCCAGGGCGGAACCGGCGGCAAGGGTGGCGCCGGCTTACAGGGGGCCACGGCCGGAGGTTTCGCTGGTGCCGGCGGGCAGGGAACCGACGGTGGTGTCGGCGGCGACGGAGGCGATGGCGGGGCCGGCTTGGGCGGCACCAACGGTAACGGCGGCGCAGCCGGCCAGGGCGGAACCGGCGGCCAGGGCGGAACGGGTGCCGCCGATACTGGTTCGGGTGCAGCAACTGGCGGAACGGGCGGGACTGGCGGAGTAGGTGGACACGGAGGAAGCGCGGGTGCTGGCGGATCGGGCGGGTCGGCCGGGGCGGACGGCACCGGAGGTCAGGGTGGCGTCGGTGGCACAGGTGGGCCTGGTAGGCAAGGAAGTGCGGGCGCGATAGGAAGCGTCAACGGCGGCCAAGGAACCCTCGGCGGCAACGGTGGGCAGGGCGGTGCCGGAGGCGTGGGAGTCGGCTCCGCTGACGGCGGACGAGGAGGCGTCGGTGGCACCGGTGGGACCGGTGGCGCCGGAGGTGTGCCCGTCACTGGCAACGGCGGCGCCGCAGGAAATGGAGGCGCGGGAGGCACCGGCGGAGATGGTGGGACCGGCGGAGATGGTGGTGCAGCACTCGGGTCGGGCGGCGCCGGGCGAAACGGTGACGGCGGAACCGGCGGAACCGGCGGCACCGGAGCCACAGGCGCCGACGCCAGCACCTCTACCTTCCTCGGCAAGGGCGGCAAGGGCGGGAGCGCCGGCAACGGCGGAGAAGGCGGTACCGGCCAGGGCACAGCCAATGGCGGCACCGGCGGCGCGGCAGGAACCGCGGGAACCGGCGGCAAGGCTGCCGACAACGGTAGTTACGGCGGCTTCGGTGGCGAAGGCGGCTTCGGCGGACTCGGTGGAACGGGAGGAACCGCCACTGGTTCGGGCAACGGCGGCGACGGGGGTGCGGGCAGCACCGGCGGACTAGGTGGCAACGGCGCGACCGGAGGAAACTCCGATTCGTTATCGAGCACCGTCACTAGCGGCGGATATGGGGGCAATGGCGGCGTAGGAGGCTACGGCGGCACGGGCGGGGCGGCACTGGGGTCCGGACACGGAGGTAACGGCGGCCTTGGCGGCACCGGCGGCCAGAGCGGTAACGGCGGCACGGGCGGTAGCAGCATCTCCGGCAACACTCCCGGCGGACGGGGTGGAACGCCAGGGATCGGTGGCCAAGGCGGTAACGGCGGCGACGGCGGATCCTCGGTGAGCGGCGCCGGCGGCAACGGAGCCAGAGGTGGCAACGGCGGTCGCATCGGCACGCCGGGGCCCGGAGGTGCGGGCCTGCCCGCCGGCCCGATCGGTTACCCGTCCGGTTCTGGCGCCGGCGGGAGCGGAGGACAGCCTGGCAACGGCACTCCCCCCGGCCAATCCGGACGAAACGGCAGCTATGGCTGAGCACCCTATGACACTCAATGAATTCAGTTCGCACACGGAGGTCGATAGTTGATGACACAGCCGATGCCGCCGGGTTGGTACCCGAATCCCTCTGGTGCGCCGGGGAATCGGTACTGGGACGGCGTTCAGTGGACGGCGGCGCAAGCACCTCCGGTGCAGCAGAAGCGCCCGATCTGGCCGTGGATCGTGGTGGGCGTCGTCGTGATGTTCTTCGGCGGCTGCGGGGCGCTGGTGGTGGCCGTCGGCGGCTCGGGCAACAAGACCAAGAACGGGCAGTCGTCAGCACCAGCGTTTCCCTCGTTCAGCGCCCCGGCAGCCCCCACAGCACCGCCGTCGACGACCACCACGACGAAGGCTGCCCCGTCGATCACCTACCTGGTGGAGTCCGATGGCGACCTGTCGTCCGTCACCTACTTCGACGGGCTCAGCGACCAGAAGCAGGAAACCGATGTGCCGGCGCCGTGGACGCGGACCTTCACCAGCGAAGCCACCTACCCGCTGATCGGTGTCGGCGCACAGACCAAAGGCCTGCACGTGTCGTGCCAGATCAGCATCAACGGGCAGGTGAAGGACAAGAAGTCGGCGACCGGCCGTTACGCGGTCGTCAACTGCAACGCGCGCCCCTAGCCGAGCAGCTTGCTCATGGCGAGGGCGGCGGCCTTGCCCGCGGTGCGGTCGAGGTGGCCGTAGACCTTGCTGGTGACGGAGGTGTCCTCGTGGCCGAGGTGCTGGGAGACGACGATGAGCGGGACGCCGGCGGCGAGGAGCCAGCTGGCGGCGGTGTGCCGCAGGTCGTGGATACGGACGGCCTTGGTCAGCACCGGCTTGGCGGGGTTGTCCGGGTCGACGGCTTTCGCTTTGGCGACCGAGGGCGCCCAGACGTTGGCGCGCCACGAGTACAGCCGGATGGGTCCGCCGTGGCTGTTGGTGAACAGCCAGTCGCCGCTGTAGTCGAGACTGTCCAGGACCTGAGTGGGGACGTCGACGGTGCGGTTGCTGCGTTTGGTCTTGGGCTGGCCGAGTTCGTAGCGGGCGTCGGTGCCGTCGGGCACGGTCTTCCACGCCTTGGTGATGCGGAAGGTGTTGGTGGCGCGGTCGACGTCAGCAGGGGTGAGTGCTGTGGCTTCGGAGAATCGACAGCCCGAGGCGACGAGGAAGTCCAGCAGCGGATGCCTCCGCTCGGTGAAATGGGACCGCAGGATCTGGTATTCGGCGCGGGTGAGGAAGCACACTTCGCGGCGCAAGGTGCGGGGCAGGCGGATCCCGGCGGCCGGGTTGGCGGCGAGGTGGTCTTCGCGGACGGCGGCGTTGAGGCAGCCGGATAGGAATCCTATCTTGTTCTGGATGGTCTTGCCGCTGGCGCCGGCCTCGCGCAGTGCGTTGACCCAGGTGCTGATGTCGGAGCGGCGCAGCGCGGTGATCGGGATGTCGCCGAGGACGGGTTCGATGTCGCGGTCGAGGTAGCGGCGGTACTCGGTGAGGGTTTTGCGTTCGACGCCGGAGAGGGCTTTGAGGTGGCGGTCGATCCAGACGGCGACGGTCAGGGGCGGTGCGGTGTCGCGGCCGCGGGGGGTGGGGTCGATGCCGTGCATTTCCAGGGCGCGGCCGGCGCCGTGGGCCTTGATCAGCGAGACGAGTGCGTCGGCCTGCTTGGGGTCGTCGAAGGTGATTCCGGTCTGCTTGCCGTCGACCCAGTAGAGGACGGTGTGTGCTGTGCTGCCGTCGCGTCGTGGGCGCCGACGAACCGATGCCCACCGCGAATCACTTGACAAATCACTTGACACAACCGCCACGCTAGCACTATATGGTGTTTGAACAGCGGTTATAAAGTGGAGCTGCCGGGAATCGAACCCGGGTCCTACGGCATTCCCTCAAGGCTTCTCCGTGCGCAGTCCGCTATGCCTCTGCTCGGATCTCCTGGTCACGCGAACTAGCCAGGATGACGATCCCAGTCGCTGTTGGTGTCCCGATGAGTCCCGCGACCGAACTCATCGGTGGATCCCTCTAGCTGATGCCGGGGTCCGGGTCGAGGGCGTTCCCGGTCCGACAGACTAGCTGTCGCTTAGGCAGCGAGAGCGTAGTCGCGCTGATGTGACTCGGCGCTTAATTGGTTGCAACGACGCTTACGGTGGTCTCTTGCCTGCACCGGCACGCTTCCCTTGATTCGATGCGCGAAGTCGAAACCGTTCAGCCCCTTGTCTTGTTAACTTCGAACATCCCTGCCGGGTCTCCGGCAGGACTCCCCATGGTACGCCGGTTGGAACTAGCGGCAACGCGATTTTGTTTTCGATCGGATCACGAAGCAACCTGGGCCAATGCGCCCCGACAAGCCGAGTACCCCCGATCATTGCTGGTCTCGGGGGTACTCGGAGTGTTGAAAGCAGGTCAGCTGATGCCGACGGCCTCTTTCGCGATTGCGGCAACGCGCGTCTGCGCGGCCGAGACCACGCCCTGCCGGTTCTTGTGCGCCTCCTCGTAAGCCAGCACCACCCGCACGTCACCGGCCTCGGTCAGATCCTTGATCGCCGTCACGGCATCGCCCACGTTGAGCTCGTCGTAGTTCTCGACGGGCAACTCACTCGCGTCCAGAACCCCCGCCGCGGCGCGTCCCGAATGCACGGCGTCCGCGGCTTCGTCGGCCCCCTCCGAGCGGGTCACCCGCTCGGCGGCCTTCAGTGCCGCGCTTTGCGAGGCGGACAGCGCTTTTGCGGCGATCTCGCCCGCGTTCCCGGTCCGCTTGACCAGGTCGTTCAGCGTCAGACCCCGGTTGCGCAGCGCGTCGACGGCCCGCTCCAGACCGCGAGCCGACCAGGAGACCGGCAGGTTGACCCACCGGACCGCCGCCCCCGCTGCCATCTGCGTCGGGGTGCGCCGCAGGGCCGCAGGCCCACCGAGCGCGTCTTCGGCCAGCACCGTCGTCAACCAGTCCACCGTCGCCGAGTGAGCGGTAATCAGCCGTTCCGCCAGTTCCTCGATGTCCTTGCGCTTCGCGGCGATCGCCAGCGCCTTGGTGTAGCGGGCGCGGTCCAGTAGCTGGTCCTCCAGGGCCAGGTCACCGAGCAGCGCTTCGTCGAACGGCTCAGCCTGTTCGGTCAGCGCCTTCACCAGCGCGGTGGCGCGGCCCAGCAGGGGCGCGATGACGTCTGGGTAGCCGCCGAGATCCCGTACCGCGGACTCGAGGGCTTCGGCCCGCTTGCGCCCGTTCTCGGCGTTCTGGGCGAGTTCACGGCGCACCGCGTCCGTACGTGCTTGTGCCACTCGGGTTTCCGCGATCTGGATTTCGGTGTTGGTCAGGTCGAGCAGGGTACGCAGCTGCGCGAGCAGTCTGGTCAAATCTGGTGCAGTCATTTGAGATTCGCCTCCCAGCGATTGAATAGCCAAAGCTTCCTTGCAGTCGGCTACCCGGCGTGGCTGGGTTGACCACATCTATTCGACAGATGTGACCTATGTCGCATTGCCCGCCCGGCGCAGGCCATTCGCGAGGCGAATCGCGGTGTCAGATAACGAAATTCATTCGCTCAACGATGCGCTGCGCGACCTCACGGTCGCCACTGAACTCGATCTCCTGATCGCGCGATGGACACAACGGACGCCCGCCGCCGAGCCGGGTGAATTGCAGCGCATCCAGCCGCAGCGTCGCCGTCGGCTCCGCACCACCGAAGTCGTCGACCACCTGCGCGCGGCCGTCGACGCTGACCCGAACCGAACGCGCCAGCGGGCCGGTCAGCTCGAACAACACCCGCGACCCCTCCGGCGCCTTGGCCAGTTTGCCGACGACGAACCCCATGCTCGCCGCCATCTCGTCGAGTGACAACCGTGCCGCGGGGCCGTCCAGTTGCGCGTCGGACGACGGCCGGTCCAACCCGATCCGGATGTCCTGCTCGTGCATCCAGCAGTCGAAGACCCGGATCCGCATGAACCGTCCGTAACTGTCCATGCCCGCCGGCGTGGGCAGCACCGCCTGCCAGTCGGCGTCGGACAGGTCGGCGAGCACGTTGCGCCGGGTGTTGGTCACCTCCCGGAATCGGCGGAGCACCTCGGCGCCGGATTCCTTGCTGAGACTGCGCACCCAGCACTCGTTCATCACGCCGATGTCGTTGCGCACATGATCGAGTGACTTGACGTCGATATCGGGCTCCGGCGGGCTGATGCCCTGCAGGAAGCACTCGGTGCCGACGATGTGCGACACCACCGCTTTGACGTCCCAGCCGGTCAGCGCGCTCGGGGTCTCCCACTGCGCCTCGGAGAGACCGTCGGCAAGCGCGTCGATGTCGTCCCACACGGCGAAAAGGCCCGCCAGCACTGTGGTTTTGTCGAGCACGGTCACGGGGCGGTCGGCCATTCCTCGGATCCTAGACGTGCCGGAACCGCTCAGACCATGCCTTTGGCCCGACGGCCCAACTCCCGGACCACTTCCCGCTGCGCGTCACGACGGGCCAGATCCTGACGCTTGTCGTGCGCCTGCTTGCCGCGGCCCAGCGCCAGTTCGACCTTGACTTTGCCTTCGTAGAAATACATCGACAGCGGCACCAGGGCGTAGTTGCCTTCCCTGATCTTGCCGATCAGCCCGTCGATTTCCCGACGGTGCAACAGCAGCTTGCGGTTGCGCCGCGGTGCGTGATTGGTCCAGCTGCCGTTCCGGTATTCGGGAATGTGTACGTTGCGCAACCAGATCTCGCCGTCGTCAACGGTGGCGAATGCATCGACCAATGAGGCATGCCCCTCGCGCAGACTCTTGACTTCGGTGCCCTGCAGCGCCACCCCGGCCTCGAACACTTCGAGGATTGAATAGTTGTGCCGGGCCTTGCGATTGCTGGCGATGATTTGTTTGCCGTCTGCGCGTCGCTTGGACTGGGGCTTGTTGGCCACGGCTACCGCCGGACGTAGAGCCGCAGCGTGGCATAGGCAGTCAAGCCGGCCATCGCCACGCCGACCAGGAACAACCACGGCGCGATGTAGAGGATGTCGGCGTAGTCGACCTTGGCGATCAGATGGGCTTCATAGAACTGGCTCAACGCCCCTTCCAGGAAGAAGGTCCGCACGCCGATCAGGCCGAGGATGGCGATCACCACGCCGATCGTCGCGGCCAGCATGGCCTCCACCAGGAACGGCAGTTGGGTGTACCAGCGGCTGGCTCCGACGAGTCGCATGATGCCGATCTCGGTGCGCCTGGTGAAGGCGGCGACCTGAACCATGTTGGCGATCAGCAGGATCGCCCCGACCGCCTGGACCAGTGCGACGGCGAACGCCGCCTTGCTCAGACCGTCCAGCACGGCGAACAGCCGGTCGATCAGCTGTTTCTGGTTGAGGGTGTCCCGCACGCCGGGCTGCCCCTCTATGGCGGCGACGAAGTCTCTGTGCTGCTCGGGGCTGTACAGCTTGACGATGAACGAGGCCGGGAAGGAGTCCTTGTCGGCGACATCCTTGAACTCCGGGAACCTGCGCATCGCGTCGTCGTAGGCGGTCTGCTGGTTGACGAAGCGCACCGACTTGACGTCCTGCCGGGTCTCGATCTTGTTCCGCAACGCCTTGCACAGATCGCCGGTGCAGCTCGTGTCGTTGGCCGAGATGTCATTGGTCAAAAAGACCTGCGTCTCGACGCGATCGAGATAGATGGCCCGCGAATTGTCGGCCAGCCGCACCACCAGCAGTCCGCCGCCGAACAGCCCGATCGAGATGGCGGTGGTCAGGATCATCGCGATCGTCATGGTGACGTTGCGACGCAGGCCGGTCAGGACCTCGTTGAATAGGAATCCGAAGCGCACTTAGCGATCCATCCCGTAGACGCCGCGCTGTTCGTCACGAACCAGCCTGCCCAGTGACAACTCGACCACCCGCTGCCGCATCGCGTCGACGATGTGGTGGTCGTGTGTCGCCATCAACACCGTCGTCCCGTTGCGGTTGATCCGCTCCAACAGATCCATGATGTCCTTACTGGTGTCGGGGTCGAGGTTCCCGGTGGGCTCGTCGGCCAGCAGCACCAGCGGCTTGTTGACGTACGCCCGCGCAATCGCCACCCGCTGCTGCTCGCCGCCGGACAACTCGTGCGGCAGCCGGTTGGCCTTGCCCGACAGTCCGACCGTCTCGAGCACGTCGGGCACCACTTTGTTGATCGTGTCAGTGCGTCTGCCGATGACCTCCAGCGCAAAGGCGACGTTGTCGTACACGGTCTTCTGTTGCAGCAACCGGAAGTCCTGGAACACGCAGCCCATCACCTGACGCAGCTTCGGAACGTTACGGCCGCTGAGCTTGTTGACGTGGAACTTCGAGACCCGGATGTCCCCGGACGAGGGTGTCTCCGCCGCCAGCAGCAGCCGCATGAACGTCGACTTGCCCGACCCGGACGGACCGATGAGGAACACGAACTCACCCTTGTCGATCTGGACGTTGACGTCGTCCAAGGCTGGACGCGCCGACGATTTGTACTGCTTGGTGACATGTTCCAGGGTGATCATCACGGCACGCCAGTGTAGCGGGGTGTCTCGCCGGGCCGCGAGAATCAGCGAGCCGGCGCCGGCGGGACGGGTCCCGGTTGCTGCGGTGGCGCTGACGGAATCGGACTGGGCGTCGACGTCGGCGTGCAGAACGGCGGGATACACGGCAACTGGATCAACGGCGTGGTCGTCGTCGTGGTCGTCGTCGGCGGCGGTGGCGGCGGCGTCGTCGTCGTGGTGGTGGTGGGTGTCGGCGTCAGCGTGCGCTGCGGCTGCTCCACCCTGGTGCGCGGCACCCAGGTGTAGTCGGGGTCCGGCACGTAACCCGGCGGTACCATTTGCGACGACGGGGCGGGGCTCGGCGCCTGCTCCTGCGGGCGGTACGTCTCGTAGGCCCACCAGATGGCCAGGAACGCCACCATCAAGACGATGGTCGACGTGCGGACGCGACCACCGAACAGGTGACTCGGCGCCCGACGCTCCCCCGGTTCCCGCCGCTTGTTCAGCAGGTTCAGTTCGAGTTTCATCGGCGCGTCACCTGACCCGCGGACTTGTCCAGGTCGGTTCCCTCACCGGCCTCGGGATCGGCGACACCGCCGTCGTCGACGACGCCCACGGTGGCATCGGCCGCCGTCACGATGCCCGCCTTGGCCAGTGCCCGGATGACCAGCACCCGCAACTGGCGGCCGGCCTCGAACTGCTTGCCCGGCAGGGTGCGGGCCACCAGCCGCAGTGTGACGGTGCTGAGTTCGATGCTCTCGACACCCATCACCGTCGGCGCGTCCAGCAGCAGGTCGCCCAGCTGCGGGTTCTCGAGTGCCCGCTCGCACTCCTGATGCAGGACTTCGTTGACCCGGTTGAGGTCGGCGCTGGTCGAGACGGGGATGTCGACTACCGCGCGCGCCCAGTCCTTGGACAGGTTGATCGTCTTGACGATCGAACCGTTGGGAATGGTGAACAGCTCCCCGTCCGAGGAGCGCAGCCGGGTGACCCGCAAGGTCACGTTCTCCACGGTGCCGCGGGCCTCGGCGGCGATCCCCGAGACCGTCAGCGACACCAGGTCACCGAACCCGTACTGCTTCTCGACAATGATGAAGAAGCCCGAGAGCAGGTCCTTGACCAGCTGCTGGGCCCCGAAGCCCAGCGCGGCGCCCACCACTGTCGCCGGCGCGATCAATCCGCCCACCGAGAACTGCAGCACGCTGCCGATCTGCACGATCACCACGATCGAGATCAGCACGATCGACACCCAGGAGATCACCGATGCGACCGCCTGGCGGTGTTTGGTTGCCTCCGAGCGGACCAGGGCGTCGCTTTCGGCGAAGCCCTCGTCGAGTTGGCTGGTCACCCGCTGGGCGACCCACTGCACCAACCGCGCGGCGAGTATGGCCGCGATCACCAGCATGGCGATCCGCAGGCCCCGGGTGATGATCCATTCGCCGATCTGACCGCGCCAGAAGTCGTGCCAGCGCTGCGCCGCATCGGCGAGCCTCAAAGAAATAGCCGTTGTATTAGTCGTCATCTTTTCTGTTACGCCAGCGGATCCCTGCTTCCAGGAACCCGTCGATGTCTCCGTCCAAGACAGCCGCAGGATTGCCCACTTCGAACTCGGTGCGCAGATCCTTGACCATCTGATATGGGTGCAGTACATAGGACCGCATCTGGTTTCCCCAGGAGCTGCCGCCGTCACCTTTCAGGGCGTCCAGCTCCGCGCGTTCTTCGGAACGCTTGCGCTCCAACAACTTTGCCTGAAGCACTCGTAACGCCGAAACTTTGTTCTGCAGTTGCGACTTCTCGTTCTGGCAAGTGACGACGATACCGGTTGGGATGTGGGTGAGTCGAACCGCCGAGTCGGTGGTGTTGACCGATTGCCCGCCCGGCCCGCTGGACCGGTAGACGTCGACCCGCAGGTCGCCTTCGGGGATTTCGATGTGGTCGGTGGTCTCCACCACCGGGAGCACCTCCACCTCCGCGAAAGACGTCTGACGTCGACTTTGGTTGTCGAACGGACTGATGCGCACCAGACGGTGGGTGCCCTGTTCGACCGAGAGAGTGCCGTAGGCGAACGGTGCGTGCACGGCGAAGGTCGCGCTCTTGATCCCGGCCTCCTCGGCGTAGGACGTGTCGAACACCTCAACGCCGTATTTGTGCTGTTCAGCCCACCGGATGTACATCCGCATCAGCATCTCGGCCCAGTCGGCGGCGTCGACCCCGCCCGCTCCGGAGCGAATTGTGACCAAGGCCTCACGTTCGTCGTACTCGCCGGACAGCAAAGTACGCACTTCGGTGGCTTCGATGTCGGCGCGCAACGCCTTGAGCTCGGCGTCGGCTTCGGCGAGCGCGGAATCGCCCTCGGCTCCCTCTTCTTCGGTGGCCAGTTCGTACAACACCGGCAGGTCGTCGAGGCGTTGCCGCAACTCTTCGATCCGGCGCAGCTCACCCTGGGTGTGCGACAGCTCACTGGTGACTTTCTGCGCGCGCGCCTGGTCGTCCCACAGATTAGGGTCGGACGCTTCCTTTTCGAGCTTTTCGATCCGGCTCTTCAGACCGTCCACATCGAGCACCCGTTCCACCGTGGTGAGGGTGGAGTCCAGAGCGGCGATTTCTGCTTGACGGTCAAGTTCCACAGGCGCCCACGTTACCGGCAGCACCGTCTAGCATCAGGAGACCATCAGTGCAACGCACGACTGTGACGCCGGCCCTCGCGTGCAGTCGAGCACGAACAGAAGGCACGACATGCGTTCCCATCATGTTGCGATCGTCGGCTCCGGTCCGTCGGGTTTCTTTGCCGCCGCATCCCTGCTCAAGGCCGCCGACGCGTCCGACGACCTCACTGTCGCGGTCGACATGCTCGAGATGCTGCCCACCCCGTGGGGCCTGGTGCGGTCCGGCGTCGCCCCCGACCACCCCAAGATCAAATCGATCAGCAAACAGTTCGAGAAGATCGCCGGTGATCCGCGTTTCCGTTTTTTCGGCAACGTGGTGGTCGGCGAGCACGTGCACGCCAGTGAGCTCGCCGAGCAGTACGACGCGGTGATCTACGCCATTGGCGCGCAGTCGGACAAACCGTTGAACATCCCCGGCGAGGATCTGCCCGGCAGCATCTCCGCCGTCGACTTCGTCGGCTGGTACAACGCCCACCCGCATTTCGAGGAGAAGACACCGAACCTGTCCGGCGCCCGGGCCGTCGTGATCGGCAACGGCAACGTTGCGATCGACGTCGCCCGCATCCTGGTCACCGACCCCGACGTGCTGGGACAGACCGACATCGCCGACCACGCGCTGGAATCGCTGCGACCGCGCGGTGTGGAAGAGGTGGTCGTCATCGGGCGCCGCGGCCCGCTCCAGACGGCGTTCACCACGCTGGAGTTGCGCGAGTTGGGTGAGCTCGACGGGGTCGACGTGATCGTGGACCCCGCCCAGTTCGCCGACATCACCGACGAGGCCGCCGAGGCCGCAGGCAAGACGACCAAGCAGAACATCAAAGTGCTGCGGGACTACGCGCAGCGGGAGCCGCGACCGGGCCACCGGCGAATTGTGTTCCGCTTCTTGACATCTCCGATCGAGATCAAGGGCGACGAACGCGTCGAGCGAATCGTCCTGGGCCGCAACGAATTGGTCACCGACGACAACGGCTGGGTGTCGGCCAAGGACACCGGCGAGCGCGAGGAACTGCCGGTGCAACTGGTGGTGCGCTCGGTCGGCTACCGCGGCAAGCCGACGCCCGGTTTGCCGTTCGACGAGAAGCGGGGCACCATCCCGCACAGCGACGGCCGGATCGACGGCAGCCGCAACGAGTACGTCGTCGGCTGGATCAAGCGCGGCCCCACCGGGGTGATCGGGACCAACAAGTCCGACTCCCAGGACACCGTCGACACGGTGCTGGCCGACCTGGCCGAAGCCAGGGCTGCCGAACGGCCCGAGGACCATGCCGACAAGCTCGCCGACTGGTTGCTCGAACGCCAACCGAAAGTGGTCACCTCAGCCCACTGGGATCTCATCGACCAGTTCGAGCGGTCGGCGGGCGAACCGCACGGGCGTCCGCGGGTGAAACTGGCCAACCTCGCCAAACTGCTGCACATCGGGCACGGCTGATCGCTATCCCACCAGCACTCCGGGGTTGAGGATCCCCGCCGGGTCCAGCGTGTGCTTCACCGCACGTAGCGCCGCGGCGAACGGGCCGGGACGTTGCCGGTCGTACCACGGCCGGTGATCGCGACCGACCGCGTGGTGGTGGGTGATGGTGCCTCCGGTGGCGCTGATCGCCTCGGACACAGCGGCTTTCATCTCGTCCCACTGCGCGTCAAGCGATCCCCACCGGCCGCCCGCATAGATGCCGTAGTACGGCGCCGGTCCGTCAGGGTAGACGTGGGTGAACCGGCAGGTCACCACTCCGGTGCCGCAGACCCGGCTGATCGCGGCCCGGGCGGCGTCGGTGACCGCGGCATGCAGAGCGTCGAATCCATCCCAGGTGCAGGCGGTTTCGAAGGTTTCAGCGATGACACCGCGGCGTGCCATGGCGTCGCGTTGATACGGCATCCGCAAGAACGCCGAACGCCAGGACTCCGAGGCGTCGGCCGTCTCGCTGGACTTGTCGCCGTCGGAGTCGCGGCTCCGGCGCGAAATCACCGTGCCGCCGTATTCGGCGGCGATCTCCAGCGCCCGGGTGAGCCACGGGTCGATCGGGTGATCCGCGGATTCGAAAGCCAGCACCAGAAGCCCGCCGCTGACCGACGTGCCCGCGTTGAGGAACGCTTCGGCGGGATCCAGTAGCCGACAGTTCGCCGGGAAGAGCCCGGCTTGCGCGACTGACCGGGTCGCAGCGACCGCGCCGGCCCAGTGGTCGAACGCGACCGACGCGGTGACCTGCCAGCGGCGCCGGTTCTGCAACCGCATCCAGGCTTCGGTGATGACGCCGAGGGTGCCCTCGGAGCCGATGAACAGCCGGTCCGGGGACGGGCCCGCCCCGGACCCCGGTAGCCGCCGCGATTCGCTGATCCCGGTGGGGGTGACCACCCGCACCGATTCGGTGAGGTCGTCGATGTGGGTGTACAGCGTGGCGAAATGCCCGCCGGCGCGGGTGGCCAGCCAGCCGCCGAGGCTGGAGAAGGCGAACGACTGCGGAAAGTGCCGCAGCGTCAGATCGTGGCGGCGGAGTTGGTCTTCGATCCACGGGCCGAGCGCGCCGGCCTGGATTCGGGCGGCGCGGCTGACGGCGTCGACCTCGACCACGGCGCTCATCGCGCTGATATCGAGGGTGACGGCGGGCCCCTCGAAGCGCGGCTCGACGCCTCCCACCACCGAGCTGCCTCCGCCGTAGGGTATGACCGAAATCCCTTCCCGCCCACACCAATCCAGTACGTCGATCACGTCCTGCTCGCGTCGCGGCCGCACGATCAGATCGGGGACATGATCGATGGTGCCCTGCAGGTTGCGCGCCACGTCCCGAAACGCCTTGCCGCGCGCGTGGCCCACCCGGTCGATGAGATGCGCCGAACACAGCGCGCTCAACGTCGCGGGCGGGGTGATCCGGGGCCCGGGCAGCCCGAGCGCGGCCGGATCCGGCGGACGGTGGTCCGTCAGATCCTGTCCGGGCAGCATGGCCGCCATCCGGGCCACCAGGTCCTTGGTCTCCTGATCGGTGAGGGCCTGCTCGAGTGTGCCCCACCCCCACCACGAACGCATGCCGGACTCGTCAGCGCTTGAGCATGACGAAGGCACCGCCGCCGACCAGCAGCGCCAGCGCCAACGCGATACCCCAGCCGGCACCGAGCAGGTACCAGACGACGGCCACCACGCCGATCAGCGGCGACACCGCGAACAGGACGATCCCCGGGTTCTGCCTGATCACGGCCAGCGCACTCTTGGCCCGAATCGGATCGATCTCCTTGCCTGCCATCCGTTCAGAATGCCAGGTGGGCACGACATTGCAAGCGGAGTCATTCAGGTTCGTCGGCTCCGACCGGCGACCGCCGCGGCGATCCGCGTCGGAATGCCTGAAAACTGTTGGTACCGCTGGTGATTATGACCAAGGTCCCTACCGGTCCGAAAGTGTCAGCCGTAACGTCGTCATGGTGGACCTCGAAGTCGTCAGAAACGCAGTCCAGCTGGCCTGCCGGGCGCCGTCGGTGCACAATAGCCAACCCTGGCGATGGGTCGTCGAGGACGGGGCGGTCCACCTCTTCGCCGATCGCAACCGGACGGTGCCGGCCGCCGACCCTTCGGGCCGCCAAGCCCTCCTCAGCTGCGGCAGCGCACTTGACCATTTCCGCGTCGCGATGACCGCTGCGGGTTGGCGCACCGGCGTCGCCCGCTTTCCGAACCCGAACGACCCTGCGCATGTGGCGACGATGCATTTCAGTCCGCTCGATCACGTCACCCCGGCGCAGCACACCCGGGCGGCGGCAATTCTGCACCGCCGCACCGATCGGCTGCCCTTCGACGCCCCCAGAAACTGGGCCGATTTCGAACCGGTACTGCGCAGCGTTCTCGCCGACGACGCCGTTGCGCTCGACGTCCTGGCCGACCAGGACCGCGACCGCCTGGTGCAGGCGTCGCGGCTCAGCGCGGCACTTCGTCGCGACGACACCACGTATCACGCCGAACTCGATTGGTGGACTTCACAGTTCACGCTTGCGCAGGGAATGCCGGCAACCGCCCTGCCGTCCGAGACCGAGCGCCGACGGGTCGATGTCGCGCGGGAATTTCCGGTCCGGGACCACCGGGACCGGCGTCCGGAGATCGCCGCCGACTGGTCGACGATTCTGATTCTGTCGACACCGCAGGACACGAGAGCCGATGTGCTGCAGTGCGGCGAAGTACTCTCGACGGTGCTATTGGAGTGCACCATGACCGGAATGGCGACCTGCACCTTGACCCACCTGATCGAATCGTCCCAGAGTCGCGCCATCGTGCGTGAACTGATCGGGGGGCGCGGCGAGCCGCAACTGCTCATCCGCGTCGGGGTATCCCCCATGATGGAGCCCCGACCGGCACCGACACCGCGCCGTCCGCTGGCTGCCGTCCTGGAAATCCGCCACTCGTCACCCGAAAGGCTGAGCCGATGACCGACGAGCCATTCACCATCCTGTCCGAGAGCGAAAGCTGGGACCTGCTGGGCACCGCCTCGCTCGGTCGGCTGGTGACCAACTTTGCCGGCGAGCCGGAAATCTTCCCCGTCAACTACGTGGCGCAGGACCGCACCGTGCTGTTCCGGACTGCCGAAGGCACCAAACTGTTCTCTGCGGTCGCCAATCGCACCGTGCTCTTCGAGGCCGACGACCACAACGTCGTCGAGGGCTGGAGCGTGATCGTGCGCGGTCGCGCCCAACTGTTGAAGTCCGAGGCCGACATCGAAAAAGCCGACCGCGCCGGGCTGTATCCGTGGACGGCAACGAACAAGCCCAATTACGTGCGGGTGACCCCGACCGACGTCACCGGCCGCCGGTTCGAGTTCGGCCCGGAGCCCGACCGCAACGAGACGGCGTCATAGCGGTTCGGGTCCGCGCCTTTCACACGACCAGTGACAGCGGCCCGCGGCTGGGAGGATTCCTGCGGCGCTTGCTGATTGCCACCAGACGCGCCACCGCGGCTTCGATGCCGCGGGCCAGTTGGTCGACGTCGGCCACCACGTCGTAGTCGGCAAGGATTCCGAAGAACAGGTGGTCGGCGTAACTGAGCATCGCCACGCCGGTCCGCAGGTCCATGGCCAGGGGCGGGACGGGGTAGAGCCCGACGACGTTCCTGCCCATGACCCGAAGCGGCCGGGACGGTCCCGGCACGTTCGTCGCCACTGTCACCACGCCTCGTTGCGGCAACCGCATCAGTAATCCGACCGTCCACGCGCTTAGTGCAAAGGGAATACGATTTGCCAAGGACACGAACATGTTTCCCGCCTGCCGCTGGCCGCTGGCCTTGGCCCGGCCCAACCGGTCATGCACGGTCCGCAGCCGCTGCACCGGATTCTCTTCGTCCACCGGCAGATTCGGCAGCATCAACGACACCCGGTTGTCGGTCTTGTCGAACGCGTCGGCCGACCGAACCGAAACCGGTACCAGCGTGCGCAGCGAATCGCGCACCGGCTTCAGGCCGCGTTCGATCATGAGGTTGCGGTAGCTTTCGGTAATCGCCGCCAGCGCAACATCATTGACAGTCACGTCGAACGTCCGGCAAATCAGGTCGATGTCGGCCATGGCCACCCGCGCCCCGCTGTACCGGCGCAGATCCGACAGCGGTCCGTTGAGCGACGACGCAGCCGGCCTCAACAAGCCTGCCGCGATCTCACTCGCGCCCTGCACGGCGCGGACGATCCCCGCGGTCAGCGCGGCCGAGGTGTTCAACAATCCACCGATCAGTGTTGTCCTTGGGGCGGAAGGCTTTTCCCTAGCGCGGACGGCGCTGTGGGCGAAACTGTGGCCGCCCACGCCGTCATCACACAACCCGCTCAGCAGGTGCGTGGCCGCAATGCCGTCGGCCATGCAATGGTGCAGCTTGGTCAGCATCGCCCAGCGCTCGTCGGCGAGTCCCTCGATGACCCAGACCTCCCACAGCGGCCGATCGCGGTCCAGCCGCCGCGCCATCACATCGGCGATCAACCGAAACAGCTCCCGGTCGCCACCGGGATGCGGTAGCGCGACGCGCCGTATGTGCCGCTCGATGTCGAAGTCAGGATCCACCACCCACTCAGGTGCGCCGAGATCCAGCGTGTGCAACCGCAGCCGTTGCCCGAACCGCGGACAACCGCGGATGCGTTCGCTGAACGACGAAAGCAATGCGTCCTGCTCGGGGGCCGGGCCTTCGATGAGCGCGAGACCTCCGATGGCCAGGCTCACCCGAGAATCAGCGTCCTCGGCCTTCAGAAACCCGGCGTCCAAGCTGCTCAGGTGCTCCATGATGGTTACTATCCGCCGGTGCAGGCCGGGTGCAGCAGGGCCAAAGGTCCCACACCGCCGGGGCTTCGTGCCCTGCCCTGGCAGCGGCCGGCGGACGATCCTAAAACGATGACCACAGTCATCGATAGGAAGGGCTCGGCACCCATGAACGCCCAGTTCCCCGATGCCGACACGCTGCGGACGGTCCTCACTCTGGCCACCCGCGCACCGTCGATTCACAACACCCAGCCGTGGCGCTGGCGGGTGCGTGCCGCACGTCTGGAGTTGTTCTCCGAGCCGGAGATGCAGCTGGAGAACACCGACCCGGACGGGCGCGATCTGATCATCAGTTGCGGTGTCGCGCTGCATCACTGCGTGGTCGCGTTGGCGTCGATGGGTTGGCACGCGAAGGTGAGTCGGTTCCCCGATCCCGACAACTCGCGTCACCTGGCCACCCTCGAGGTGGTGCCGCAGCCTCCCGACCAACCTGACATCGCACTGGCGGCGGCCATTCCGCGGCGGCGAACCGATCGCCGTGCCTACAGTTCCTGGCCGGTACCTGGCGGCGACGTCGCGCAGATGGCCGCCCGGGCTGCGCGCAGCGGAGTCATGCTGCGCCAGATCGACGCGCTGGACCGAATGAAAGAGATTGTGGGCAAGGCGGTTTCGGACCATGCCGGTAACGACGCCTACATGCGCGAGCTGACCACGTGGAGTGGCCGGTACGGCGCGGTGGCCGGTGTTCCGGCCCGCAGCGCTCCGCCGTCGGACCCCAGCTCCCCGATTCCCGGCCGCCTGTTCGCCGGACCTGGGCTGGCGCAACCGTCGGGCATCTCCCCCGCTGACGACAGCAGCACCATCCTGGCGCTGGGCACCGAGAACGACGACCGGTTGGCGCAACTGCGCGCCGGGGAAGCCACCAGCATCGTGTTGCTCACCGCCACCGCGATGGGTCTGGCGTGCTGCCCGATCACCGAACCGCTGGAGATCGCGGCGACCCGCGACGCGATCCGCGCCGACGTGTTCGGCGCCCGCGGCTACCCGCAGATGCTGCTGCGCGTCGGCTGGGCCCCGATCAACGCCGATCCGCTGCCGGCGACGCCTCGGCGCCGGTTGGCGCGCGTCGTCGACTGGCCCGAATAGTTATTGGAGCAACGGTGCCGACCAGCGCAGCAACGTGCCGCCGGTGGGCAGGTTCTCGACGAGAAACTCACCACCCGACTCCTCGGCCCGACGCTGCAGATTGATCAGACCGCTGCCGGTGTAGTCACCCGGCATGCCGCGGCCGTTGTCGCTGACCTCGATGCACAGGTCGTCGTCGACGCGCACCCGCACTGTCAGGGTGGTGGCCTGCGAGTGGCGCGCGGCGTTGCTCACCGCTTCCCGGACCACCGCCTCGGCGTGCTCGGCCAATGCGCTGTCCACGACGGACAGCGGGCCGACATATTGCACAGAGGTACGCAATCCGGCTGCGGCGAATTGGCTGACGGCGGCGTCGATTCGCTGCCGCAACCGAGTGATGCCCTGCGAGGCGCCGTGTAGATCGAAGATGGTGGTCCGGATCTCCTGGATCACCGCCTGCAGATCGTCGACCGCCTCGGAGAGCCGTTGCCGCACTTCGGGTTCCATGGTCCGGGGCACGGTCCCCTGTAGGGACAGCCCGACCGCGAACAACCGCTGGATCACGTGGTCATGCAGGTCGCGCGCGATGCGGTCGCGGTCGGTCAGGATGTCGAGTTCGCGCATGCGGCGCTGCGAGGTGGCCAATTGCAGGGCCAGTGCGGCCTGATCGGCGAACGCGGCCATCATTTCGAGTTGGTCGTCGGTGAAGGATTGCGTTGCACCCTGACGCAACACTACGACGACGCCGGCGACGGTGTCGGCGGCGCGCAGCGGCAGCAGCAGCGCTGGTCCTGCGGCGAGCGGCCCCGCTGCGCCGTCCAGGTCCAGCCGGGCGATCTGCCGCGGCGTGCCGTTGACGAATACCTCGCCCAACGCGGTGCCCGCCACCGGAATGGTCTGTCCGGCAATGGTTTCGACCGTGCTACCGACCGTCTCGATCACCAGCAACTCCGAGACGTCGGCGGCCGTTGCGCTGCTGTCGAGCGGCACCGCGACCAGCGCGGCGTCGGCTGCAGTCAGGCTGATCGCCTCCTCGCCGACCAGCCGGAACACCGTGGCAGGTTCGGTGCCGGACAGCAACTCGGTGGCGATGTCGCGGGTCGCCGCGATCCACGACTGGCGCGCCTTGGCCTGTTGGTACAGCCGTGCGTTGGCGATGGCGATACCGGCGGCGGCGGCCAGCGCCTGAACCAGGACCTCGTCGTCTTCGCTGAACGGTTGTCCGTTCGTCTTGTCGGTCAGATACAGCGTTCCGAATGAGATGTCGCGCACCCGGACCGGTACCCCGAGGAACGTCCGCATCGGCGGGTGGTGCTCGGGGAATCCAACCGAGGCCGGATGTCGCGAAAGGTCGTCCAGCCGTAGCGCTTTGGGTTCGTCGATGAGTAGCCCGATGACACCGAGCCCCTCGGGCAGGTGGCCGATCCGCTTGACAGTTTCCGGATCGATGCCTTCGTGGACGAAGTTCAGGACCCGGTTGTCCCGATCGTGCACCTCGAGCGCGCCGTAGCGGGCGTCGACGAGATTGGTCGCCGAGCGCACGATCCTGCGCAACGTTTCGTTGAGCTCGAGACCCGAGGTGACCACCAACATCGCCTCGAGCAGACCGTCGAGCCGGTCGCGGCCCTCGACGATCTGCTCGACCCGGTCCTGCACCTCGACCAGCAGCTCGCGCAGCCGCAGCTGGGACAACGTCTGCCGGAACGGGTGCAGGCTCGGCTCGTCCTGGTTCATCGTCCGTCACCGGGTAACCGCGAGCGCTTCAATTCCGTTGCGAACACGGCGGCTTGGGTGCGCCGTTCCATGCCGAGCTTGGCCAGCAACCGGGAGACGTAGTTCTTCACCGTCTTCTCGGCGAGGAACATCCGGTCCGCGATCTGTCTGTTGGTCAGACCCTCGCTGAGCAGGCCCAGCAGCGTGCGTTCCTGGTCGGTGAGGCCCGACAACGGGTCAGGCTTCTCGGTGGCGTCCCGCAGTTTGGACATCAGGGCCGCGGCCGCTCGATTGTCGAGCAATGACCGGCCCGCACCCACCTCCTTGACGGCGTGGGCCAGCTCCATGCCTTTGATGTCTTTGACCACGTACCCGCTGGCGCCGGCCAGGATCGCATCCAGCATCGCCTCGTCAGAGGTGTAGGAGGTCAGGATCAGGCATCGCAATTCGGGCATGCGGGACAACAGATCTCGGCACAGTTCGATGCCGTTGCCGTCGGGCAACCGGACATCGAGGACCGCCACGTCGGGGTTGGCCGCCGGTATCCGTGACATCGCCTCGGCCACCGAGCCGGCTTCGCCGACGACGTCGAGTTCGGGGTCAGCGCCGAGCAAGTCGATGAGACCGCGCCGCACCACCTCGTGGTCGTCGACCAGGAAGACTCTTACCAACGCGCCCCTCCGAATTCGGTCCCTACAAGTTGCTGCACCGCACGGTCAGCACCGAGGATCCCGCGTTGTAGACACTGCACACCTGCGCGGTATGCGCGTCGGTGACGAACAGCTGCCCCGGTCCGGCGTAGTCGGCCAGGTAGCGGCAGGAATGGCCGGGCACCACCGCCGACTCGACCCGGACATCGGGATACAACCGCGTCCACCTGCTCAAGCGGCGGTCCAATTGTGCCTGCTGTAAACCGTTCTGATCAGTGGTGCGCTTCGCCTGCACCGAAACGGCACGCAACGGGACTTCCCGCAGCCGGGCCTCCCGGAACGCGTGTCGCAGCACCGAACCATTCTCCACCTCCACGACTACCCGGCTGATCTCGGGGGTTGTGCTGCCGTCGGGCCTGCGGTGGATCACTGCCACGGGGCACAGCGACGATCCCGCCAGGGCGCCCGCGACCGATCCCTGGCCGCTACGGGCATGGGCGAGGCCGATCGAGCCGACACAGATCATCGCGGCCGACCTGGACTCCTGCATCAACTTGTTGAGCGGTTTACCCCATCGGATGTCGGTTTCGACGGTGACGTCGCTGCCGGTTGCTCTGATCGCCCGGAATGCGTCGTACAGCGCGGCGCGCGCGGCTGCCCGGCACCTTTCGATCCCGGCGCTCTGCAACGCATCGATGACGTAGATCAGTCGCAGCGGAACATCACGCTCAATGGCTTCATCGGTGGCCCACACCGCCGCGTGCAACGCGGCCTTCGATCCGTCGATACCGACGACGATTGCAGGACCAGGCTCGCGGCCGCTCATCGTGGTCTCCTCCTTCGGTCTTTCCGGCTAATCCGAACGTTAGGAGCGGGCCGGATCGATTCCCAGAGGAGTTGGTCCCCGGATCCGGGCCATTAGTCCCTAGCCACCAGGTGAGCGCGCAAATACCATTGCCAGCGCCCGGCGATACAGCCCATCGCCCAGACAGGAGATCCTGCAAATGGCTGTTCAAGAGGTATCGTCCACGCCGAATCCCGCTCAGCCGTCCGCCCAGCCGCTAGTGGGTAAGGGCTGGGTCCAGGGGGTTGCCCTGGTGATGATCTTCGGTTTCCTGGTCATGGGCATCCTGGCCTACCGGACCTACACGGCGGCCATGCCGATGCCGGACAAGGTGGTCAGCGAAACCGGACAAACACTGTTCACCAGCGACGACATCACCAAGGGCCAAGAGCTCTTTCAGGCCCGCGGGCTGATGCAGTACGGGTCGGTGCTGGGTCACGGCGCCTATCTGGGACCCGACTACACCGCCGAATACCTGCGCATGGCGACCGACGACGTCGCCGACCAATTTCGCGCCGAAGGCGTCGCAGATCCGCGCCAACGAGTTGTCACCGAATTCCGCACCAACCGCTACAACCCCGACACCAAGACGCTGTCCTTCACCGCTCACCAGGCCGCGGCCTTCGACCACCTGCAAAATCATTACGCAGCCTATTTCGGTGAGAACTCCACCAAATACGGGTTGTTGCCACACCTGATCACCGACAAGACGCAGATTCGTCAGTTGACGGCGTTCTTCGCCTGGACCGCTTGGGCAGCCGCGGCCGAACGGCCCGGGCACAAATACACCTACACCAACAACTGGCCGGCCGAGCAGCGCGTCGACAACGGTCCTACCGCGGCGGTCATCGTGTGGTCGGCGCTGTCGCTGATCGCGCTGCTGGGCGGTATCGGCATCATGTTCGCCGTCTACGGCCGCTGGAGCCAGAAGGTCGGTTGGCACGGCGCTGAGACCTCTACGCTGTCTTTCCGGCAACCCGGTGAGGTGGGCCTGACGCCGGCCCAACGAGCCACCATCTGGTTCTTCGCGGTCGTTTCGGTGCTCTTCTTGGCCCAAGCGCTGCTGGGTGCGGCGGCCGAGCACTACCGCGCCGACCTGTCGACGTTCTTCGGCTTTGATCTGGCCCGGATACTGCCCTACAACCTGGCCCGCACCTGGCATCTGCAGTTGGCCCTGTTCTGGACGGCGGCAGCGTTCCTGGCGGGCGGTATCTTCCTGGTGCCGTTCATCGCGCGTCGCGAGCCGAAACGTCAAGCGCTGCTTGCCTACATCCTGCTGGGCGCGGTCGCGCTGGTGGTGTTCGGCTCACTGACCTGCGAAGCCCTGTCCATTTACGGTGTCATCCCCGAAGGCGGGCTGTTCTCCCAGCAGTGGGAGTATCTCGACCTGCCGCGGTTGTGGCAGATCCTGCTCGTCGTCGGGTTGTTCGTGTGGATCGCGATCATCTGGCGCGGCATCCGCGCCCGACTCAAGGGTGAGTCGAAGATGAACATGCCGTGGCTGTTCTTCTTCTCCGGCTTGGCGATTCCGGCGTTCTACGCCGTCGGCCTGCTGGCCACCAGCGACACCCACTACACCGTCGCCGACTTCTGGCGGTTCTGGGTGGTGCACCTGTGGGTCGAAGACTTCCTGGAGTTGTTCACCACCGTGATGGTGGCGTACATGTTCGTGCTGCTGGGTGTGGTGCGGGAACGCATCGCGCTCGGGGTGATCTTCCTCGACGTCATCCTGTACTCGGCCGGCGGCGTCATCGGCACCATGCATCACCTGTATTTCTCCGGAACGCCAGTGGAACACATGGCACTTGGGGCGTTCTTCTCCGCCGCGGAGGTCATCCCGCTGACATTCCTCACCGTGGAGGCGTGGGCGTTCCTGCAACTCGGCGCACGCCAGCAATCCGGTGACGCCAACCCGTTCCCGCACCGCTGGGCGGTGATGTTCCTGGTGGCCGTGGGATTCTGGAACTTCTTGGGAGCCGGTATCTTCGGGTTCCTGATCAACCTGCCGGTGGTGTCCTACTACCAGATCGGCACGGCGCTGACGGCCAATCACGGTCACGCCGCGATGATGGGTGTCTACGGGATGCTCGCCGTCGGACTGGCGATGTTCGCGTTCCGCTATGTGATCCCGGCCGACAAGTGGCCGGAGAAGTTGGCCCGAATCTCGTTCTGGTGCATGAACATCGGACTCGCCTGGATGGTGTTCGTCACACTGCTGCCATTGGGCGTGATGCAGCTGTACCACTCCGTCAACGACGGCTACTTCGAGGCGCGCACCCTGGGTTACATCACCAAACCGGGCAACGCGGTACTCGAATGGCTGCGGATGCCCGGTGACATCATCCTGATTGGCGGTGGCATATTGCCGTTCGTCTGGATGGCCTTGCTGGCGCTGCGCAACTTCCGGTCCGGCACAACGGTGGACGAGCTGCCCGAACATGCGCTGTACACCGAGAACACCGCGGTGGAGCCGACAACGGCGAAGGACTGAGAGATGGCCGCGCCCGCGACGTCGGTATGGCTGATCGCCGGCTATTCGCTGCTGCTGCTGGCCATCGGGTGGTGTTTCGACCTGATGGCACGGCATGCCTCAGCACGCGCAGCGGCTTGGCGCAGCGGGCGATTCAGTTACCGGCCCGACCATGACGCCTGGGTGTGCCCGCGGGATCACTGGCTGTGGCCGACCTCGTTCGATCCCAAGCACCGGGTGATGCGCTACCGGGCACTGCCCATCGTGTGCAACAGCTGCCCGGTCAAGTCCACCTGCACCACGTCGAACCACGGACGCGAGATCAGCCGTGAGGTCGATCCGTGGCCGCATTCGGAAGCCGGCCGTTTTCACCGCGGGATCGCTTGCAGCGTAGCGGCTTTCGGTATTGTGCTACCGCTGGCGATGATGGTCACCAACCACACGCCGGCTGATGTCCTGGTGTTGGCGGGCACCATCACGGTGATCACACTGCTCGGGCTGCCGCTTGCCCGGCACCTGTGGAACACCCCGGCCAACGCGCCGGACCACTTACCACACCGGACCGCGATCGAGGACCAGGTGGCTGCCGCGGTCGACCGCTACTCCACCCGCTGGGGAGGATGGGAAGGCAAGGAGAACAAGACATGACCGGTTTGGTGATCGGTGTGGTCGTCCTCGGGATCGTGTTGCTCGTCGGACTCGCCGTGGTCTCGCTGTCGGTGCTACGGGAGTACGAGCGCGGGGTGGTGTTCCGGATGGGTCACATCCGTCCGCTGTACCAGCCGGGACTGCGGTTCCTGATCCCGTTGGTGGACAGAATGGTTCGCGTCGACCAGCGCCTGGTGACGCTCACCATCCCGCCGCAGGAGGTGATCACCCGCGACAACGTGCCGGCCCGCGTCAACGCGGTGGTCATGTTCTCGGTCACCGAACCGCTGAAAGCGATTCTGGCCGTGGAGAACTACGCGATGGCCACCTCCCAGATCGCCCAGACCACCTTGCGTTCGCTGCTGGGCCGCGTCGACCTGGACACGCTGTTGGCTCACCGCGAGGACCTGAACAGCGACCTGCGCACCATCATCGAGAAGATGACCGAACCCTGGGGTGTGCAGGTGCGCGTAGTGGAGATCAAGGACGTCGAGATTCCCGAGTCGATGCAGCGGGCGATGGCCCGCGAGGCCGAGGCAGAGCGTGAGCGCCGCGCGAAGGTGATCAATGCCCGCGGCGAACTGCAGGCGTCCGAGGAGTTGCGCCAGGCCGCCGAGACGCTCTCAAAGAGTCCGGCGTCGCTGCAATTACGCTATCTGCAAACACTTTTGGAGCTGGGTGCCGATCAGAACTCCACCGTGGTCTTCCCACTGCCCGTCGACATCATCACGCCGTTCCTGCGCAACCCGGACGCGCTGCGCGGCGCGCTGGATGCCGTGAATCACCACGGTTGACGGGTCAATTCACGGCCAAAGCGTTCACCAGTACCACCCGATACGCGGGCCCAGGTCCTTCCCCGGGGGCTTAGGTGAAGAAAACACCCAATCATCCGGATTCTTGAGTGCGAAGATCACCCCGAATTGCGCACCGGCGACGGGCCATTGCCCGACATCGACCATGAGCTGCCGACTCGTGGCGTGCTCGTTGACAGTCGGCCCGTAAATGGCCCCAGCGACGGTGACGAACTGCTCTCCCGTTGCGTTTGGCCGCGGGCTCACCCCCGTCACCAGCAGCGTGCCGTTCGCCAGCTCACCGCGTGGTCCGTAGCTGCGACTGGACCACCACGGCGACAACCACGACGGCTGCCAGCGGTACACCACCACCGCTGCCAGCACGCCCAGCAGGAGAACTCCAATAGCCGCCCACACACTGGGCAATGCTACGGCCGCAGCCACGGGCGGACCAGCGTCGATGCACTACTCGCCCGGCAGCTGCTCTGGTGGCGCGAAGTTCCAGTTATCCGGATTTTTGGGCGAATACACGACCGGAAACTGCTGTCCTATCGTCGGCCACTGATCGGCGTCGACGACCATTTGCCGGTAGACCGGATGCTCGTTGACGGTCGGCCCGTTCATGACGCCGGAGATGGTGACCAACTGCTCACCGGCTTCCTCTGACCGTGGGCTGACCCCGGTCACAAGCAGGGTGCCGCTGGCCAGTGCGCCGCGTGGCCCGGGCTTGATGAACCGGGGCACGATGAACATCGCCAGCACCGCCAGCAGCATGATCAACGCCAGGAATTGCCACATACCGCCATGGTAGGACTGCAGGAATGAGCGACGATCTGCAGTTCGCGCTGGATCTGGCCGACCGGGCCGATACGGTGACGCGCGCCCGGTTCGGTGCGCTCGACCTCCGCATCGACACCAAACCCGACCTGACCCCGGTGACCGACGCCGACCGCACCGTCGAAGCCGAGCTGCGTGAGGCAATTGCGGTCGGTCGTCGCGGCGACGACGTGCTCGGCGAGGAATTCGGCGGGACGGCCGCTTTCAGCGGACGACAGTGGATCATCGATCCGATCGACGGCACCAAGAATTTCGTGCGCGGAGTCCCGGTGTGGGCCAGCCTGATCGCGCTGTTGGTCGACGGTGTCCCGGTGATCGGTGTGGTGAGCGCACCCGCATTGCAGCGCCGGTGGTGGGCGGCGAGCGGCGCAGGCGCATTTGCATCGATCAACGGGGCGGCCCCGCGCCGACTGTCGGTTTCGGCTGTCGCGGAACTGGATTCGGCGAGTCTGTCGTTCTCCAGCCTGTCCGGATGGGCGGATCGCGGCCTGCGTGAACACTTCATCGCGCTGACCGACACCGTCTGGCGGGTACGTGCCTACGGCGACTTTCTGTCGTACTGCCTGCTGGCGGAGGGGGCCGTCGACATCGCGGCCGAACCAGAGGTATCGGTGTGGGACCTGGCCGCGCTGGACATTGTGGTGCGCGAGGCCGGCGGCCGGTTCACCAGCCTGGACGGCACCGCGGGACCGCACGGCGGCAGCGCGGTCGCGACCAACGGCCTGCTGCATGACCGGGTGCTGAACAGCCTGCGCAGCCTGTGAACTAACTAACACGGGCCTATCTATCTTACTCTGGAGTAAGATACGGTTATTCGCAACGCCCCAACGACAGAGGCTGCTGACATGACCGACACAGTTTCGAAAAGCCGATCGCGCACCAAGAAGCGCGATGACCGCCAGATCGGGATGAAACCGCACAAACGCACCGGCGTCGACGTCGCCATCGCGCTCATCACGCCGATCGTCGGCCAGGAATTCCTGGACAAATATCGGTTACGCGATCCGCTGAATCGGGCGCTGCGGTACGGCACCAAGCAGTTGTTCACCACCACTGCCGCCGCGGGTCGCCAGTTCAAGCGGGTGCAGAACCTGCGGGGTACACCGACCCGACTGAAAGCCAGCGGCAAGAACTACTTCGACCTGACACCGGACGACGACCAGAAAATGATCGTCGAGACCGTCGAGGAGTTCGCCGGCGAGATCCTGCGTCCGGCCGCCCACGACGCCGACGAGGCCGCGAGCTACCCGGCCGGTCTGATCGCCAAGGCTGCCGAGCTCGGGATCACCGCCATCAACATCCCTGAGGACTTCGACGGCATCGCCGAGCACCGCTCCTCGGTCACCAACGTGCTGGTCGCCGAGGCGCTGGCATACGGCGATATGGGACAGGCATTGCCGATCCTCGCGCCCGGCGGCGTCGCGGCCGCACTGACCCACTGGGGCAGCGCCGACCAGCAGTCGACCTACCTCGGCGAGTTCGCCGGTGAGAACGTGCCGCAGGCATGCGTGGCCATTGCCGAACCGCAGCCGCTGTTCGACCCGACCAGGCTGCGGACCACCGCGGTGCGCACCCCGTCCGGCTACCGCCTGGACGGCGTGAAGTCCCTGGTGCCGGCCGCCGCTGACGCCGAACTGTTCATCATCGGCGCCCAGCTCAACGGCAAGCCCGCATTGTTCATCGTCGAGTCGACCGCCAAAGGACTGACCGTCCAGGCCGACCCGAGCATGGGAATCCGCGCGGCGGCCCTGGGACAGGTCCACCTTTCCGGAGTGACCGTGCCACTGGACGCCCGACTGGGCGAGGACGACGCGGCCGACGCCGACTACTCCGAAGCGATCGCCCTTGCCCGGCTGGGTTGGGCCGCGCTGGCAGTCGGAACCTCCCACGCGGTGCTCGACTACGTCGTCCCCTACGTGAAGGAGCGCGAGGCCTTCGGCGAACCGATCGCGCGTCGGCAAGCCGTCGCGTTCATGTGCGCGAACATCGCCATCGAACTCGACGGACTGCGGTTGATCACCTGGCGCGGCGCATCGCGTGCCGAACAGGGCCTACCGTTCGCCCGGGAAGCGGCACTGGCCAAGCGATTCGCCTCCGATAAGGGCATGCAAATCGGCCTGGACGGCGTGCAGTTGCTCGGCGGCCACGGCTACACCAAGGAACACCCGGTCGAGCGCTGGTACCGCGATCTGCGGGCCATCGGCGTCGCCGAGGGCGTTGTGGTCATCTAACTTCTAGGCGAAAGACTCATCATGGCAATCAATCTGGAGCTACCGGGCAAGCTGCAAGCGGTGATCACCAAGACCCACCAGGGTGTCGCCGAGCTGGTGCGGCCCATCGCCCGCAAGTACGACCTGAAGGAACACGCCTATCCGGTCGAGCTCGACACGCTGATCAATCTGTTCGAGGGAGCATCGGACTCGTTCAGCTTTGCCGGGGCCGGCGAACTGCGCGGTGCCGACAGCAAAGAAGACAATCACAACGGCGCGAACATGGCCGCGCTGGTGCAGACCCTCGAGGCCAGCTGGGGCGACCTGGCGATGATGCTGTCCATCCCCTATCAGGGCCTGGGCAGCGCGGCCATCTCCGCGGTCGCGACCGAGGAGCAACTGGAACGCTTCGGCAAGGTGTGGGCCGCAATGGCGATCACCGAGCCGGGATTCGGCTCAGACTCCGCAGCGGTGTCGACCACTGCCCGCCTTGATGGCGACGAATACGTGATCAACGGTGAGAAGATCTTCGTCACCGCGGGTTCGCGCGCCACCCACATCGTGGTGTGGGCCACGGTGGACAAGTCGGCCGGCCGGGCGGCGATCAAGTCCTTCGTCGTACCCCGCGAGCACCCCGGCGTCACTGTGGAGCGGCTCGAGCACAAGCTCGGCATCAAGGGTTCGGACACCGCGGTGATCCGCTTCGACAACGCCCGTATCCCCAAGGACAACATCCTGGGCAACCCGGAAATCGAAGTGGGCAAAGGCTTTTCCGGAGTGATGGAGACGTTCGACAACACGCGGCCGATCGTGGCGGCCATGGCTGTCGGCATCGGGCGCGCCGCGCTGGAGGAGATCCGCAAGATCCTCACCAACGCCGGGGTCGAGATCGACTACGATCGGCCCTCGCACGTGCAAAGTGCCGCCGCCGCCGAATTTTTGCGGATGGAGTCTGACTGGGAAGCCAGCTACCTGCTGTCGCTGCGCGCCGCGTGGCAGGCCGACAACAGCATCCCCAATTCCAAAGAAGCGTCGATGAGCAAGGCCAAAGCCGGCCGAATGGCCACCGATGTCACCTTGAAGACTGTCGAATTAGCCGGCACCACCGGATATTCCGAGCAGACGCTGCTGGAGAAGTGGGGACGGGACTCCAAGATCCTGGACATCTTCGAAGGCACCCAACAGATTCAGCAATTGGTGGTCGCCCGCCGCCTGCTCGGGTTGTCCTCGGCCGAACTCAAGTAACCGCCGGCCCTCAGGCCAGTTCGGTGGGCGGGTCCACCTCGTCCGCCGCCGAGATGGCGTCGCGCTGCCACCACTGCACGTCGTGCCAGGCCCCGAGTTTCCACCCGACCCGGCGAAAGTGGCCGACCGGCTCGAAACCGAACGCTGCGTGCATTTCGTTGCTGGCCTCGTTCGGCTGGGCGATGCAGGCGAACACCCGCCGGAACCCCCGCCCGGCAAGACGTTTCAGCAATTCGGTATACAGCATGCGCCCACCGCCCGAAGCCTTGCGATCCGGTGAGAGATAGATGCTTGTCTCCACCGCCCAGCGGTAGGCCGAACGCGGGTGAAACCGGCTGGCGTAGGCGTAGCCGACAACCGTCCCGTCGTCCTCGAGGACGAGCCATTCGTGACCCACCTGGGCCGCTTCGATGCGGTCTGCCATGTCCTCGACGGTCGGCACTTCGGTCTCGAAGGTGATGGGGGTGTCCAGCACGTAGGGGCGGTATATCTCGACACAGGCCGCGGCATCGGCGGCGGTGGCGGTGCGGACCAGTTGCGGCACTAGCCGGCAATCGCGTCGAGTTGGATACGGACGTCGTCGTCGAGTTCGATGTCGGCGACCGCAAGATTCTCCTCCAGATGCTGCACCGACGAGGTGCCAGCGATCAACAGGACGTTGGGCGCCACACTCAGTGTCCACGCCAGCGCAACCTGTGCCGGAGTGTGCCCGTACTGCGCGGCCGCCCGGACCACCACCGCGTTGCCCAATACCGGGTTGTGCACCCCGGCGAAGGCCGATCCCAGCGGGAAGAACGGCACGAAAGCGATACCGCGCGAAGTGCATTCATCCACCAGCGGCATCGCGGCGCGATGGACGAGATTGAAACTGTTCTGCACACAGGCGATCTCGGTCATCTCCAGCGCGCGCAACAGTTGTGCGTGGGTGATCTCGCTGAGCCCGATACCGCCGATCAGGCCTTCGTCGCGGGCGGCGATGAGGACGGCCAGCTGGTCGTCGAAGAGTTGGTCCGGTTCGGTGCTCTCCATCACCCGCAGGTTGACCACCGCCAACTGCTCGACACCCAAGGTGCACAGATTGGCTTCCAGATCCCGGCGCAGATCGCCCGGATCGGACAACGGCAGCCAGGCGCCGGTGTCGTCGCGTCGGCCGCCGACCTTGCTCACCAGCGCCAGATCCTCCGGGTAAGGATGCAGCGCCTCCCGGATGAGTTCGTTGGCCACCTTCGGCCCGTAGTACTGGGCGGTATCGATGTGGTTCACCCCCAATTCGACCGCGCGCCGCAACACCGACAACGCAGCCGCTCGATCGCGCGGCGGCCCCAGCACGCCGGGCCCCGGCAGCTGCATGGCTCCGAAGCCGACCCGGGACACCGAGTGGCGACCGAGTGGAAATTGCTCCATCACGTGAGATTAGCGTTGAGCCGACAGTCTGATTGCGGCGCACCGGGACGGCGACCGCAGCGAGGAATGAGCATGGATCGAGCCACCAACGGCGGCAGCTTGCTGCGGCAGCCGCTGTTCTGGACAAGCCTGGCATTGCCGGTGGCCATCGCCGTAGGGATCGGGACCCAACGAGCACCGTCCGGGCCGCCGTGGTGGGTGCTGGTGGCGCAGCGCAGCAGTGGTGGCGTCGAACCCTGAAAGGCACCTGCTTCATGTACGGCGGCATCGGTGTGAGCGTGGCCGTCATATCCGGTTGCATCCGATTCCTCGCGAAGAAGGGTGAATTACGTTTGCGCTGGGGCCTTTTCGGTGCCTTCGTCTTCTTCTGGTCTTCGTGGTCGGTGGCGCGTTGAACTCCAGCCAAAACGAGATCACGGCCGGTCGAACCTCGAAGCCGACAGGTCTGGTGTTGATCGTCAAGAGTTTGCTCGGTCTCACCGACCGCGCCACGCCCCTGTACACATCCGCGGCCTGGATCGGCCTGCTGGCTATGTTTGGCTCTCTGGCCTACGCGGTCAGTGGGCCCTCGGCCGGCAATCGCGACGAGCCAGGGCCGTAGATTGACAGAAGGTTCAACATCGGAGGTGGCATGCGCGCAGCACGGGTGACTCGGCTGGACGGTCCGGACGCTATCGAGGTGGCAGACGTCGACGAACCCACCGGCGACGGCGTGGTGGTCGAGGTGCACGCCGCCGGGGTGGCATTCCCCGACGCGCTGCTCACCCGCGGCCTCTACCAGTACCGGCCCGATCCGCCCTTCGTGCTTGGCGCCGAGATCGCCGGGGTGGTCCGCTCGGCCCCTGACGGTGCCCACGTCAAGGCCGGCGACCGGGTGCTGGGCCTGACCATGCTGACCGGCGGAATGGCCGAGGTCGCGGTGTTGACACCAGACCGGGTGTTCAAGCTGCCCGAGAACCTCAGTTTCGAGGCCGGCGCCGGGGTGCTGTTCAACGACCTGACGGTGTACTTCTCGCTGGCCGTCCGCGGCCGCCTGGCCCAAGGCGAAACGGTACTGGTGCACGGCGCCGCCGGCGGCATCGGCACCTCCGCGCTGCGGCTGGCGCCGGCCATGGGTGCCTCGCGCGTCATCGCGGTGGTCAGCTCCGAGGAGAAAGGCCAGATCGCCACAGCGGCCGGCGCCACCGACGTGGTGTTGGCCGACGGGTTCAAGGACACGGTCAAGGAGCTGACCAACGGCCGCGGAGTCGACATCGTGGTGGACCCGGTCGGCGGCGACCGGTTCACCGATTCGCTGCGTTCCCTGGCACCGGCCGGGCGGCTGCTGGTGATCGGCTTCACCGGTGGCGAGATCCCGACCGTGAAGGTGAACCGGTTGCTACTCAACAACATTGACGTGGTCGGCGTGGGTTGGGGGGCCTGGGCCGGTAAGCACCCGGGTGCGCTCGAACAGCAGTGGGCCGCGCTGGAGGAGCTGTTCACGTCGGGCAAACTGGCCGCCCCGGAGCCGGATGTGTTCCCCTTGGCGGAGGCCGCGGCCGCGGTGGCGTCGCTGGAAAATCGCAGCGCCAAAGGCAAAGTCGTGCTCCGGGTGCGCGATTGACGTAGGGGCAGCACCAACGCCGAGTCCCTGTGTGCCCGAGAGACTTGTGTCCGGCAGAAACAGAAAGTAATGTCACTTTTAGTTTTAGTCGTCGACCGGCCGGGAGCCTCGCCATGGAATCCTTCGTCCACCTGCGCAAAGGGAAAACGCCGCGCCGGGTTCATGCCGACCTCGACGGCCTCAAGGACGACGAACTGGGTCGTGGCGGGTTCACCGGCCGCACTGCCAACATGTACCGCCGCAACGACCCCACCGCCTACCGCGCGGTCGGCCCGCTGCGCCCCACCGACGTATTGGCCGATCAACTCAAACCGGACGACGCCACCGATGCGAACGGCGGCCCGCTGCTGATGTTCAGCAACGCCGACTGCCGGGTGCTGCTGAGTCGGCGCAGCGAGGCAATGCCGTTCTACGCCCGGCACGTCGACGGCGACCTGCTCTGCTTCGTGCACCAGGGCACCGGCCTGCTCGAAACTGAATTCGGGCCATTGACCTACCAGCCGGGTGACTGGGTGTACATCCCCAAAGCCTGCACCTGGCGCCAAATCCCGTCCAGCGAAACGATTCTGCTGATGATCGAGGCCACCGACGAATTCCGCGTCCCCCCACCGGGCGCCCTGGGCCGGCACTTCCCCTTCGACCCGTCCCAGGCGGTCATCCCCGACCCGGCACCCATCGACGACGACGGCCGCGACGAGTACCTGGTCCGCCTCATTCATGAGGGTGGGCCCACTACCCTTCATTACCAACACAATCCACTGGACGTCGAAGGCTGGCGCGGCGACAACTTCGCGTTCACCTTCAACATCGCCGACTACAACGTCGTCACCTCCGACAGCATGCACCTGCCGCCGACCGTGCACCTGTTCATGCAGGCGACCGGTGTCTACGTGATGAACTTTCTGCCCAAGCCCGCCGAAGGGGCGCCCGGCACCGAACGCACCCCCTGGTATCACCGCAACGTCGACTACGACGAGATCGCGTTCTTCCACGGCGGTTCGCTCTACGGCATTCCGATGCCGCCGGGCCTGATCTCCCATGCCCCGCAAGGGGTTCACCACGGCGCGCCGGAGAAGGCCCGCGAGCGCGCCCGCCGCAAGTTCGACGACTACACCCGGGTGGACTGGCAGGTGATCGCCATCGACACCCGACGTCGGCTGACCCCCTCCCCGGAAATACTGGCCAACGACCTTGCCCAACACTGAGGACAACACTGACATGACGCAGACTGCAGTGAAACACGCCTACGAGCGCATCCCCTATCTTGTTGCCTTTCAGAACAATTCGGGGGTTCGCGATGTCTACGGTGGGCTGGCCGACATCAACGTGCTGGAAAGCTACCTGCTGAAGCCGAAGGACAAGCCGAGCGACACCGTGCTGGTGTTCATGCACCCGATCGGCGGCGGCGCCTACCTGCCGATGATCAATGCGCTGGCCCGCGCCGGCCATCATGTCATCTACTGCAACAGCCGATTCCGCGGCACCGACTCCGCGCTGCAGATGGAGAAGGTGGTCGAAGACCTCGGCGAATGCATCAAGGACGCTAAGAACAGGCTGGGCTACCAGAAGGTGGTGCTGGCGGGCTGGAGCGGCGGCGGCTCGCTGTCGGTGTTCTACCAACAGCAGGCCCAGCACGCGACCATCACCGCCAGCCCCACCGGTGACGGCCCCGACCTGACCACGTTGGATCTGCCGGCCGCCGACGGGATCATGTTGCTGGCCGCACACATCAGCCGGCACGGCACCCTGACCGAGTGGCTGGACGCCTCCATTCTGGACGAGTCCGACCCCACCAAGCGCGATCCCGAGTTGGATCTCTACAACCCGGACAACCCGAACCAGCCGCCCTACACCGAGGAATTCCTGGCCCGCTACCGGCAGGCGCAGATTGACCGCAACCGCCGAATCACCGCGTGGGTCAAGAACAAACTGGCCGAGTTGCGTGCGAGCGGTCGGCCCGGCAGCGATGTTGCCGAATTCGGCTTCGTGGTGCACGGCACCATGGCCGATCCCCGCTGGCTGGACCCGACGGTCGACCCCAACGAACGCAAGCCCGGCACCTGCTACCTGGGCGATCCGCAGGTGGTGAACATGAGCCCGGTCGGCCTGGCCCGGTTCTGCACCCTGCGCGGCTGGTTGTCGCAGTGGAGCTATGACGACGCTCGCGGCGACGGCGTGAAGTGCGGCAAGGACATCGCCATTCCGGCTCTGGTCATCGGTAATCTGGGTGACGACGCCTGCACGCCCAGCCACACCCGGCGGCTCTTCGAGGCTATCGGGCACCCGGATAAGGAGATGTACGAAATCCACGGCGCCACACACTATTACGCGGGTCCCGACCAGCGAGACAAGCTGCGGGAGGCGGTCGAAATCGTCACCGACTGGCTGACCCGGCACGGGTTCGCGCAGTGACTCACGGCGCGCTGGACGGCATCCGGGTGCTGGAACTCGGCACGCTGATCGCCGGACCGTTCGTGGGCCGCCTGCTGGGCGACATGGGCGCCGACGTCATCAAGGTGGAGCCACCCGGTGCGCCGGACCCACTGCGCACCTGGGGACAGGCTGAGGTCGACGGCCACCGCGTCTTCTGGACGGTGCACGCGCGCAACAAGCGCGCGATCACCCTGGACCTGCGCAAGCCGGCCGGCCGTGAACTGTTCCTGGATCTGGTCGAAAAGTCCGACATCGTGGTGGAGAACTTTCGGCCCGGCACCCTGGAGAAGTGGAACCTGGGCTATGACGTGCTCAGCGAACGCAATCCGGGCATCATCCTGGTCCGGGTCTCCGGATACGGACAAACCGGACCCGACGCCCACAAAGCCGGCTACGCGTCGGTGGCCGAAGCCGCCAGCGGGCTGCGACACCTCAACGGTTTCCCCGGTGGCCCGCCACCACGCCTCGCGCTGTCGCTGGGCGACACCCTGGCCGGCATGTTCGGCGCCCAGGGCGCACTGGCCGCGCTCTACCGACGCAGCGTGACCGGGCAGGGTCAGGTCGTGGACGTCGCGCTCACCGAATCATGTTTGGCCGTCCAGGAATCCACCATCCCCGACTATGACGTCGGCGGCGTGGTGCGGGGCCCCTCGGGTACCCGGCTGGAAGGGATCGCGCCGTCGAACATCTATCGCAGCGCCGACGGCTCCTGGGTGGTGATCGCCGCCAACCAGGACACCGTTTTCGCCCGGTTGTGCACAGCGATGGACCGCCCCGAACTCGCGACCGACGACCGCTTCGCCGACCACGGTGCCCGCGGCCGCAACCAGGACGAACTCGACGAAATCATCGGCGCCTGGGCGGCCCAACGCCAACCCGGCGACATCATCGAAACCCTGTCCGCCGCAGGGGTTATCGCCGGGCCCATCAACACGGTCGCCGAGGTGGTCAACGACCCGCAGCTGCGCGCCCGCGGCATGCTGGTGCCGCATCACGACGAACGGGTGGGCCGCGACGTGCTCGGCCCGGGCATCGTGCCGGTGCTCTCCGAGTCCCCCGGTCGGGTGCGCAGTGCCGGTCCCGCCCGGCCCGGACAACACAACGACGACGTCTACGGCGGGCTGCTGGGCAAGAGCGCAGCACAGCTGGCAGCCCTGCGCAGGGAGGCGGTCTTATGACCTACGTCGCCATCCGAGAGGTGGCGTTGCGCGACGGCCTGCAGATCGAGGCGCCGATCCCGTTGTCGGCCAAGCTGGACCTGCTGAGCGCGGTGGCCGCGACCGGGGTACGCGAGGTGGAGGCCACGGCGTTCGTGTCGCCGACCAAGGTGCCGTCGATGGCCGATGCCGCCGAACTGGCCGCCGAACTGCACAACTTCCCCGGCATCGAGTTCTCCGCGCTGGTGGCCAGCCCCAACGGCGCCAACCGCGCGATTGCCGCGGGCCTGCGGTCCATCGAGTACGTGGTGGCCGCCGACGACACCTTCAGCCAGAAGAACGTCGGTCGCACCAGCGCCGAGGCCACCGCCCAGATCGGTGAGATCGTCGCCATCGCACGCGACAGCGGCGTCACCGTCGAAGTCATCGTCGCCACCGCATGGGACTCCCCGTTCGAAGGCCCCACTCCCCCGCAGCGCGTCCTGGCCATCGCCGCCGCGGCGCGCGACAGGGGCGCGGACCGGTTCTGCATCGCCGACACCATCGGCACCGCCACCCCGGGCCGGGTGAGTTCGCTGATCGCTCAACTGCGTCCGGTGCTCGGCGAGCTGCCGTTGGGTGCGCACTTCCACAACACCCGCGGGTCCGGGTTGGCCAGTGCCTACGCCGCGGTCTGCGCCGGGGTTACCCGGCTGGACGCGTCGGCCGGGGGGCTGGGTGGCTGCCCGTTCGCCCCGGGTGCCACCGGCAATATCGCGACCGAAGATCTGGTGTACCTGCTCACCGACAGCGGTTTCGAGGTCGACGTGGATCTGCCGGCCGCGATCGCCGCGGCGCGGGTCGCGCAAGAAGCTGTCGGCCACGACCTGCCGAGCGCGCTGCTGCGTGCGGGGGATCGGATCCGCGGCTGATGCCCGCCGAACTGCTCACCGCCAAGGGCCGCCAGACCCGCGAATCCATCGAGCTGGCCGCCCGGAAACTGTTCGCCGAACGCGGTTTTCACGGCACCACCCTGGCCGACATCACCTCGGCGGCGGGCAAGTCCCCGGCGGTGTTCTACCGGTACTTCAGCGACAAGGAGGATCTGCTGGCCGCGCTGGCGCAGTCCTTCCTGCACGACGTCGTCGAGCCGTCCGGGCTGAGCGTGCAGCTACCGGAGGCGCCCGGTGACGCGTTCTTCACCTCGGTGGTCACCGGTTACTGGAACATGTTCAAGCAGCACATCGGCATCATGATCGCGGTGGCTCAACTGGCCGCGACCCAGCAACGCTTCGCCGATGTGCAGAACCAGTTCCGGCGCTTCGGCATGGACATCGTGGCCGCTTCGGTGCGCCGAGCCCAGGAGCAGGGTTACGGCACCGAACTCAACCCCGAACACACCGCGGCGGCCATCGCGCTGCTCTTCGAGAACTTCACCACCGTCATCGTCGGCAAGTCGGACCTCGGCATTACTGTCAGCGATGAGGACGCCATTGCCATGCTGTCCCTGATCTGGAAAAAGACACTCTACGGCGCGTGACCTATTCCAAGGAGAGATCAACGTGGATTTCACCCTTCCCGAACACCTTCCCGGCGTATTGGCCGAGATGGACGCCTTCATCGAGGCGGAGATCAAGCCGCTGGAACGCGAGCACATCCAGTACTTCGATCATCGTCGGGAGAATGCCCGTACCGACTGGGACAACGGCGGCATCCCGCGCCGGGAGTGGGAAGATCTGCTCGGGGAGATGCGTAAGCGAGCGGACAAAGCAGGCTGGTTGCGGTACGGGCTGCCCGCCCAGTTCGGTGGCCGCGACGGTTCCAATATCGACATGGCTGTTATCCGGGAACACTTGGCGCACAAGGGACTCGGGCTGCACAACGACCTGCAGGACGAGTCCTCGATCGTCGGTAATTTCCCACAGGTCATCATGATGGACCGGTTCGGCACCGACGCGCAGAAGAAGGAATGGACCGAGGCGCTGATCACCGGTGAACGCTCGATGGCGTTCGGACTCACCGAACCCGACCACGGATCGGATGCCACCTGGCTGGAGACCACCGCGGTCAAAGACGGTGACGGATGGATCATCAACGGCGCCAAGCGATTCAACACGGGCGTGCACCGGGCGACGCACGACCTGGTGTTCGCCCGCACGTCCGGCGAGCCCGGCCAGGCCCGCGGCATTTCGGCGTTCCTGGTGCCGTGCGACTCGCCCGGCTTCACCATCCCGTACTACTGGTGGACCTTCAACATGCCCACCGATCACGCCGAAGTGGAACTCAAAGACGTCCGGGTTCCCGACGACGCGGTGCTGGGTGACGTGGACCGCGGCCTGGAAGTAGGCCAAACGTTTCTGCACGAGAACAGAATTCGGCAGGCGGCCAGCAGCCTGGGCGCCGCGCAGTACTGCATCGACCGGGCGGTGACCTACGCCGGCGAACGCATCGTGTTCGGCAAACCGCTGGCGGTGAACCAGGCCGTACAGTGGCCGCTGGTGGAACTGCAGACCGAGGCGCAGATGGTGCGGCTGCTGGTCTATTACGCCGCAACACAATTGGACCAGAACCATCACATGCAGGTCTCCGACAAGGTGTCGATGGCGAACTACCGGGCCAACCGGCTGGTCTGCGAGGCCGCCGACCGGGCCATGCAGGTGCTCGGCGGCATCGGCTACAGCCGGCACGAGCAGCTGGAACACATCTACCGACACCACCGGCGCTACCGGATCACCGAGGGCGCCGAGGAGATCCAGATCCGCCGAGTTGCCCAGCGGCTGTTCAAGTTCGGCAAAAAGTGACACTGGCTGAGGACCTGGGCACCCTGCTGACCGATGTCACGGGCAGCCGGGTGGGGATCGACAATTTGCGCCCGCTCACCGGCGGCGCCAGCCGCACCACCTGGGCATTCGACGCCGTCACCGGCGCCGATCGCCGGGCGCTGATCCTGCGCACCGGCCCGCCCGACGACGTGCACGCCGGCATGGAGTTGGAGGCCCGCGTCCAGGCCGCCGCGGCGGCGGCCGGCGCGCCCGTCCCACATGTGCTGATCGCCGACGATTCGGTTGCGGCCCTGGGTAATCCGTTCCTGATCTGCGACGAGATCAAGGGCGAGACCATTGTTCGACGCATTCAGCGTCAGCTCACCGACGAGGAATCCCGCCGGCGGCTGCTGCGCCAGTGTGCGCAGGCCATCGCCGCGGTACACCGGGCCGACCCGGACATCCCCGGCCTGACCGGCGAGGACCCGATCGGTCAGTGGCGCGAACGGCTCGACGAGATGGGCGACACCACCGCCACCTTCGAATGGACGTTTCGCTGGCTCGAGGCCAACCGACCGTCCGCGCCGTGGCCCACCGTGCTGGTGCACGGAGATTTCCGGATGGGCAACCTCATCGTCGACGGGTCGGACCTGGCAGCGGTGCTGGACTGGGAATTGGTGCACACCGGCGCGCCGTATGAGGACCTGGCCTGGTTCTGTGTGCGCGCCTGGCGGTTCGGCGCACCGGCCGGGCGCGGTGCCGGTGGTCTGGGCAGCATCGAGAGTTTCCTGCGCGCCTACGAGGAGGCTGGCGCGACCAGCGTCGACCGGGTGGCGTTTCACTGGTGGCTGGTCCTGGCCACGCTGCGCTGGGGCGTCATCTGCCGGTACCAGGCCGAGCGTCATCTGAGCGGGCAGACCCGCTCGGTCGAGCTGGCCACCATCGGCAGGCGGGTGTGCGAGAACGAATGGGACCTGCTGGACCTGCTCGAGGAGGTGTCATGACCGCCGACCTGTACGGGCGTCCCACGGCCGCCGAACTGGTCGCCGCGGTTGCCGAGTTCCTGGAAACCGAAGTCCGGGAGGCGACCACCGGGTCGGTCAATTTCCACGCACGGGTGGCAGCCAACGCCCTGCGCATGGTCGAACGCCAAATGCTCGAGACCGGAGCGGCCGACATCCGGGCGGCACTGGCCGGGCTGGGATTTGCCGACGAAGCCGCCCTGGCCGCCGCCACCCGGGCCGGCGACCTGGACGCGCCGGACGACGCCGTCGTCCCCGTCCTGCGTGAGCTGGTCCGCCACCGGTTGGCCGTCGCGCATCCCGGATACGAGAACCAAAAGGAGCCCGGTTCATGACCGACACCGCGTCCGCAACCATCGTCGAGACGGCCGAGCGGTTGTTCACCGCGATCACCAACGGCGACCACACCGCCGTAGCGAACCTGTGGAGCGACGACGTCGCGGTATGGCGGACGGGCGGGCGGCGCGGCCCCACCGCATACGACGACAAGTCCCGGGCGCTGCGGGTGATCAGCTGGTTCCTCTCGATCACCGCCGAGCGCAGCTATGAAGTGCTGGATCGACAGGTCTTCGACGGCGGGTTCGTGCAGCAGCACCTCCTGCATGCCACCGGCCATGCCGGGCAATCCATCGCGATGCGGGTCTGCATAGTCATCAAGATGGACAGAGCAGGCCTCATCGATCGGATCGAGGAATACTTCGACCCCGGGGACCTCGCACCCTTACTGGATCGGCAGGGGGAATAAGGATGACAACGCTGGAGAGTCTGCTCGCCGACCCGGAGAGCACCGGATCGTGGACTCTGGTGCCGGACCGCTCGTCGGTGGGTTTCCGGATCAGGAACATGTGGGGCGCGCTGCCCGTCAAAGGCAAGTTCACCAAATTCAGCGGCGACGGCCGGCTCGCCGCTGACGGCACCGTTGCGGGACGGTTCACCATCGTGGTCACGTCCATGCACACCGGCATCGGCCGTCGCGACCGGCACCTGCTGTCCGCTGACTTCTTCGACGCCCCGCGCTTCCCGACGATCACCGTCCTGGTCAACGAACTGCAGCCGGGTCCGGGCAAGAGCGCCGAGCTGCGCACCGATTTCACCATCAAAGGCGTCAGCCAACCGGTGACGCTGCCGGTGACCATCACCGAGCAGGACGACGGTTCGGTGCAGATCCGCGGCGAGACGCAGCTCGACCGGACCCGGTTCAACGTGGACTGGAACAAGATGGGTGTCATGTCCGACACCGTCACCGTGTCAGCAGAAGCCGTCTTCGTGCGATCCTCCGGGACCGCGTGAATTACGATCTGGACCGTGCCTGACTCGAGCAGCCCCCTGAAGATCCTCGTCTACAGCGACAACGTGCAGACCCGCGAGCAGGTGATGCAGGCGCTGGGTAAACGGCTGCAGCCGGACCTGCCCGAGTTGAGCTATGTCGAGGTCGCGACCGGCCCGATGGTGATCCGGACGATGGACGAAGGCGGCATCGACCTGGCCATTCTCGACGGCGAAGCGGCACCGACCGGCGGCATGGGCATCGCGAAACAACTCAAGGACGAACTGTCCAGCTGCCCGCCGATCCTGGTCCTGACCGGCCGGCCCGACGATGCGTGGCTGGCCAACTGGTCACGCGCCGAGGCCGCAGTGCCTCACCCGCTCGACCCGATCGTGCTGGGCCGCACGGTGCTCAACCTGTTGCGCGCGCCTGCGCACTGATCCGGTACAGATCAGGCGCCGCGGACCTGAATGCGCTCCGGCTCGGTTGCCCGGGGACGGAACTGGGCCTCCGCCGATTCCGCATCTGCTTCCGGCGCGGCCTCCGATGCCCGGAAAGTCGACACCGGGATGCCGGATCCGCTCGCCGCGGCGGCGCGCGTCGCTTCGCCCGGGGCAGCGGCGACCGCGATACCGGGCGCGGCCGTCGGCAGCACGCTCATCGCCGGAACCTCGGCCTCCGGGGTCACCGACTCCTCCGCCACCGGCGCTTCGTCCTTCTCGGCCTTCTCGGCTTGCTTGTCCTGCTCTGATTCCGCCGACTTCGTCGGAACCGGCACCGACGGCCTGTCGCCGAGCAATCCGGCCATGGCCAACCCGCCGACCGCCATCGGCATCATGGCGAAGCCGCCGAGGCCGGGACTCATCACGCCGGGACTGGCGACGCCGGGGTTGGCGGTCGTGGCGCCTGCGCTGCTCGCCGCGGCAGGCGCGGCCGCCGCACCGCCGTCGCTGTACGCCGACGGGTCACCGGCTGCGGCACCGGCCGACGCCATCCCGGGATCGGTGCCGCCCATGCCACCGGCAGCACCACCGCCGCCCGCCGCGCTGGCAGCGCCGGCGCTGACCGGGCCCGCCCCGCCCTGGGCGCCACCGCCGCCACCGGCGGCCGCACCGTTACCGCTACCCGCACCCGATCCGGCCAGCGCGCTGAGTCCGCCGGCCAAGCCGCCGGTCAGCGCCGGGAAGCTCTCGAGCACGGTCTGCCACGGCACCACCTGCGCGGCGGCCGCCGCGGCACCGGCGTAGTAGCCGGCCATCGCGGTGACGTCCGCGGCCCACATCTCCTCGTAGATGTTCTCGGCCAACGCGATCAATGGCGCATTCTGACCGAACAGGTTCGACATCACGAGCTGGACGAAGGCATTGCGGTTCTGCTCCACAGCTGCTGGATGAACGGTCGCCGCGCGCGCCGCCTCAAACGCGCTCACGACCGCTCTCGCCTGCCCGGCCGCCCCCAAGGACTGAGATGCCGCCGCTGCCAGCCAGCCCGCGTACGGCGCCGCGGCGGCCGCCATCGCCGCCGCCGCCGGGCCCTGCCACGCCTGTCCGGCCAGGTTCGAGATCACCGATCCGAACGATTCGGCAGCCGACCCGAGCTCCGCGGCCAGGCCGTCCCATGCGGCGGCCGCCTGCAACATCGGCGCGCTACCCGCGCCGAGGAACATGCGCAAGGAGTTGATCTCCGGCGGTAGTGTGGGAAAGCTCACAGTTCCCGTCCTCCCAGATCGACTTTTGGCGGCTGCGCGGGCCTGAAAAGGCCCCGCGATAAGTGCAGATGCAACAGTAACAACAAGCGCTCCGCGCGTCTGGCCGTCGGGAGAATCGCCCACATTTTGCCTGGAAACCCGCTGATTCTCGGCCGTCGGACGGAGTTTCGGCCGCTGGACCACCGCGGTCGGGCCACCGGGGGTCCGCAACCTGGCATCGCCTCCTAGGACATGCCTATGAGCTTGACCCCGGACATGTGCCCCGGGCGCCGCGCGACTATGTTGAAGGTCACTGTGACGGTCCACATGCCCGGTCCGTCACACGTGTCATGCGCTGGGCCAGCCCGGATGTCACCGGCGGCCGCTGCGCTGGCGGCCCAAACGACGGATGGCGGAGCGAGTTGAATCCCTACATACCCATTTTCGTGCTCGCGGGCATCGGCGCAGCCTTTGCCATCGGCTCGGTATTCCTGGCGAGCATCACCGGTCCGACTCGCTACAACAGGTCGAAGCTGGCAGCCTACGAATGCGGCATCGAGCCCACCGAGACCGGGTTCAGCGGACCGAACGCACCCACCGGTCAGCGCTTCCCGGTGAAGTATTACCTGACCGCGATGTTGTTCATCGTCTTCGACATCGAAATCGTGTTCCTCTATCCGTGGGCGGTCAGCTTCGACTCGCTGGGGACCTTTGCCCTCGTCGAGATGGTCATATTCATGCTCACGGTTTTCGTGGCCTACGCATATGTGTGGCGCCGCGGGGGCCTGACGTGGGATTGAGGTAGGACGTGGGACTCGAAGAACAGCTGCCCGGCGGGATCCTGCTGTCGACGGTCGAGAAGGTCGCGGGCTATGTCCGCAAGAACTCGCTGTGGCCGGCGACGTTCGGATTGGCCTGTTGTGCGATCGAGATGATGGCGACGGCCGGCCCGAGGTTCGACATCGCCCGGTTCGGCATGGAGCGCTTTTCAGCGACGCCGCGCCAAGCCGACCTGATGATCGTCGCGGGCCGGGTCAGCCAGAAGATGGCGCCGGTGCTGCGCCAGATCTACGACCAGATGGCCGAACCCAAGTGGGTCCTGGCGATGGGCGTGTGCGCATCTTCGGGTGGGATGTTCAACAACTACGCCGTGTTGCAGGGCGTGGACCATGTGGTGCCGGTGGACATCTACCTGCCCGGTTGTCCGCCGCGGCCCGAGATGCTGTTGTACGCAATCCTGAAGCTGCACGACAAGATTCAGGAGATGCCGTTGGGCGTCAACCGGGAGCGTGCCATCGCCGAGGCCGAAGAGGCGGCCATGGCGGCCAGGCCCACGATCGAGATGCGCGGAATGCTGCGATGAGCTCACCGGACAAGGATCCGCAGGGCGCAGCGGTCACCCCGGGCGTCCAGGTGCCGGTGGGCGGCGAAGTGATCGACGTCCGCCGCGGCATGTTCGGGGTGTCCGGCACCGGCGACACCTCCGGTTACGGTCGGCTGGTCCGCAAAGTGACACTGCCCGGTGGCAGCCCACGCCCCTACGGCAGCTACTTCGACGACATCGCCGACCGACTGGGCGAGGCCCTGTCGCGCGACGGCGTCGAGTTCGACGAGGCTATCGAGAAAGTGGTGGTCGACCGCGACGAACTCACGTTGCACGTGCACCGGGACCTGCTGCCGCAGGTGGCTCAGCGCCTGCGCGACGAGCCCGAGCTGCGGTTCGAGCTGTGCCTGGGCGTGAGCGGGGTGCACTACCCCAACGAGACGGGCCGGGAACTGCACGCGGTGTACCCACTCAAATCGATCACGCACAACCGTCGGCTGCGACTGGAAGTCTCTGCGCCAGACAGTGATCCGCACATCCCGTCAATGTTCGGTATCTACCCGACCAACGACTGGCACGAGCGCGAGACCTACGACTTCTTCGGGATCATCTTCGACGGACACCCGTCGCTGACCCGCATCGAGATGCCCGACGACTGGCACGGGCATCCGCAACGCAAGGACTACCCGCTGGGTGGTATCCCGGTCGAGTACAAGGGCGCGCAGATTCCGCCGCCCGACGAGCGCAGGGGTTACAACTGATGAGCACCACGGAAACCCTCGTCGTCGCCGGCGGCCAGGACTGGGACAAGGTCGTCGACGCCGCGCGCAACGCCGATCCCGGGGAGCGCATCGTCGTCAACATGGGCCCCCAGCACCCGTCCACCCACGGCGTGCTGCGGCTGATCCTCGAGATCGAAGGCGAGACGGTGACCGAGGCCCGGTGCGGGATCGGCTACCTGCACACCGGAATCGAGAAGAATCTCGAATACCGGTACTGGACGCAAGGCGTCACCTTTGTGACCCGGATGGATTATCTGGCACCGTTTTTCAACGAGACGGCGTTCTGCCTGGGCGTGGAGAAGCTGCTCGGCATCACCGACGAGATCCCCGAACGGGTCAACGTCATCCGGGTGATGATGATGGAACTGAACCGGATTTCTTCGCACCTGGTCGCGCTGGCCACCGGTGGGATGGAACTGGGCGCCATGACACCGATGTTCGTCGGCTTCCGGGCCCGTGAGATCGTCCTCACCCTGTTCGAGAAGATCACCGGCCTGCGGATGAACAGCGCCTACATCCGGCCGGGCGGACTGGCACAAGACCTGCCGCCCAACGGGATTGACGAGATCGCCGCCGCCCTCAAGGAGCTGCGGGTCCCGCTTCGCCAAATGGGCGAGCTGCTCAACGAGAACGCCATCTGGAAGGCCCGCACCGAGGACATCGGTTACCTGGACCTGACCGGTTGCATGGCACTGGGCATCACGGGTCCGATTCTGCGTGCCACCGGGCTGCCGCACGACTTGCGCAAAAGTGAACCGTATTGCGGATACCAGGACTACGAATTCGACGTCATCACCGAAGACACCTGTGACGCCTACGGGCGCTACATCATCCGCGTCAACGAGATGTGGGAGTCGGTCAAGATCGTCGAGCAGTGTCTGGACAAGCTCAAGCCCGGCCCGACCATGGTCGAGGACCGCAAAATCGCTTGGCCCGCAGACCTTTACGTGGGCCCTGACGGGATGGGCAACTCACCCGAGCACATCGCCAAGATCATGGGCAGCTCGATGGAGGCTCTGATCCATCACTTCAAGCTGGTGACCGAGGGCATCCGGGTGCCGGCCGGCCAGGTGTACGTGGCGGTGGAGTCACCGCGCGGCGAACTCGGCGTGCACATGGTCAGCGACGGCGGTACCCGCCCCTATCGGGTGCACTACCGGGACCCGTCGTTCACCAACCTGCAGTCCGTCGCCGCAATGTGTGAGGGTGGCATGGTCGCCGACCTGATCACCGCCGTCGCCAGCATCGACCCGGTCATGGGCGGAGTGGACCGATGACAGTTCCGAATGTCGGAAGTAACGGTGGCGAAAGGGTTTTCCTCCGGCTCGGACCGCCGCCGGAGGAGCCGAGCCAGTTCGTCGTTGAGGGTGCGCCGCAGTCGTACCCGCCGGAAGTGCACTCGCGCCTGGAGGTCGAGGCCAAGGAGATCATCGCCAAGTACCCGAATAAGCGTTCGGCGTTGCTGCCGTTGCTGCATCTGGTGCAGGGCGAGGACTCCTACCTGACGCCGGCCGGTCTGGAATTCTGTGCGCGGCAACTGGATCTGACCGGTGCCGAGGTTTCGGCGGTGGCCAGCTTCTACACCATGTACCGGCGCGGTCCGACCGGTGACTACCTGGTGGGTGTGTGCACCAACACGCTGTGTGCGGTGATGGGCGGCGACGCGATATTCGACGACCTCAAAGAGCATCTCGGCATCGGCAACGACGAGACCACACCCGACGGCACCGTCACCTTGCAGCACATCGAATGCAACGCCGCCTGCGATTTCGCACCGGTGGTGATGGTCAACTGGGAGTTCTACGACAACCAGACTCCGCAGTCCGCGCGCGAACTCGTCGATTCGCTGCGCACCGGTGAACCGGTCGCGCCCACCCGGGGCGCACCGTTGTGCAAGTTCCGTGAGACGTCACGAATCCTGGCGGGCCTGCCGGATCAGCGTCCGGACGAAGGGCAGGGCGGCGCGGGAGCGGCCACCCTGGCCGGGCTGCGGGTGGCCAAGGAGAACGACATGGAAGCGCCGACCCCTGCGGGAGGCCAGTCATGACCACACCACTGACGCCGGTCATCAGTCGCTACTGGGACGATCCCAAGTCCTGGACCATCGAGACCTACGAACGCCACGACGGATACCGGGCCATGAAGAAGGCCCTGGCCATGGCGCCCGACGACGTGATCGGCGCGGTCAAGGACTCCGGGTTGCGCGGCCGCGGCGGCGCGGGTTTCTCCACCGGGACCAAATGGTCGTTCATCCCGCAGGGCGATTCCGGCGCCGCGGCCAAACCGCACTACCTGGTGGTCAACGCCGACGAGTCCGAACCCGGTACGTGTAAAGACATTCCGCTGATGCTGGCCACCCCGCACGTCCTGGTCGAAGGCGTCATCATCGCCTCGTACGCGATCCGGGCCACCCACGCCTTCATCTACGTGCGCGGCGAAGTGGTGCCGGTACTCCGACGGCTGCAGAACGCAGTGGCCGAGGCCTACGCCGCCGGCTATCTGGGCCGGGACATCGGCGGCTCGGGATATGACCTGGAGCTGGTGGTGCACGCCGGTGCGGGCGCCTACATCTGCGGCGAGGAAACCGCACTGCTCGACTCGCTGGAAGGGCGCCGCGGCCAGCCTCGGCTGCGTCCGCCGTTCCCGGCTGTGGCGGGTCTCTACGGATGCCCGACCGTGATCAACAATGTCGAGACCATCGCCAGCGTCCCGTCGATCATCCTGAACGGAGTCGAGTGGTTCCGTTCCATGGGTAGCGAGAAATCGCCCGGCTTCACGCTGTATTCGCTGTCCGGACACGTCACCAACCCCGGTCAGTACGAGGCGCCGCTGGGCATCACGCTGCGCGAGTTGCTCGACTACGCCGGCGGGATCCGGGCCGGGCACCGGCTCAAGTTCTGGACCCCGGGTGGGTCGTCGACGCCGCTGCTCACCGACGAACACCTCGACGTGCCGTTGGACTACGAAGGGGTCGGCGCGGCCGGTTCCATGCTCGGCACGAAGGCGTTGGAGATCTTCGACGAAACCACCTGCGTGGTACGGGCGGTGCGGCGCTGGACGGAGTTCTACAAGCACGAATCCTGCGGCAAGTGCACGCCGTGCCGGGAGGGCACCTTCTGGCTGGACAAGATCTACGCCCGCCTGGAAACCGGGCGCGGCACCCGCGAAGACCTGGACAAGCTGCAGGACATCGCGGACGCGATCCTCGGAAAGTCGTTCTGCGCGTTGGGTGACGGCGCCGCCAGTCCGGTGATGTCGTCCCTGAAACTCTTCCGCGACGAATACCTCGCCCACGTCGAGACGGGCGGCTGCCCGTTCGACCCCCGCGATTCGATGCTCACGTTGGATGGAGTAAACGCGTGACCCAAACTGCCGACACCGAAAACCGCGTCGCTCAGCCGGAGATGGTGTCCCTCACCATCGATGGCACCGAAATCAGCGTTCCCAAAGGAACTTTGGTGATCCGCGCGGCCGAGCTGATGGGTATCCAGATTCCCCGGTTCTGTGACCACCCGCTGCTCGACCCGGTCGGTGCCTGCCGGCAGTGCCTGGTCGAGGTGGAGGGTCAGCGCAAACCGCTGGCGTCGTGCACCACCGTGTGCACCGACGACATGGTGGTGCGCACCCAGCTCACCTCGCCGGCGGCCGACAAAGCCCAGCACGGCGTGATGGAACTGCTGCTGATCAACCACCCGCTGGACTGCCCGATGTGCGACAAAGGCGGCGAGTGTCCGCTGCAGAACCAGGCGATGTCCAACGGTCGCGCGGAGTCCCGCTTCACCGACCCCAAGCGCACTTTCGCCAAACCGATCAACATCTCCTCGCAGGTGCTGCTGGACCGCGAGCGCTGCATCCTGTGCGCCCGCTGCACCCGGTTCTCCGAACAGATCGCCGGCGACCCGTTCATCGACATGCAGGAGCGCGGCGCCCTTCAGCAGGTCGGCATCTACGCCAACGAACCGTTCGACTCCTACTTCTCCGGCAACACGGTGCAGATCTGCCCGGTGGGCGCGCTGACCGGGATGTCCTACCGGTTCCGGGCCCGCCCGTTCGACCTGGTGTCCAGCCCGAGCGTCTGCGAGCACTGCGCGGGCGGCTGCGCGACGCGCACCGACCACCGCCGCGGCAAGGTGATGCGTCGACTGGCCGGCGACGACCCGGAAGTCAACGAGGAGTGGGTCTGCGACAAGGGCCGCTGGGCCTTCACGTACGCGACCCAGCCCGACGTGCTGACCACTCCCCTACTGCGGGACGCCGACGGCACCCTGCAACCCGCGTCCTGGTCGCACGCGATCGTGGCCGCGGTCCAGGGACTGACTGCTGCCCGCGGCCGGACCGGAGTGCTGGTCGGCGGCCGGGGCACCTGGGAAGACGCCTACGCGTATGCCAAGTTTGCGCGAATCGTGTTGAACACCAACGACATCGACTTCCGCGCCCGACCGTACTCCGCCGAGGAGGCGGACTTCCTGGTGGCACGGGTGGCGGGCCGGCCGGTCACCGTCAGCTACTCGGATCTGGAGACCGCACCGGTGGTGGTGCTGGTGGGCTTCGAACCGGAGGACGAAGCGCCGGGAGTGTTCCTGCGGTTGCGTAAGGCGGCGCGCAAGAACGGCGTCCCGGTGTACGCGATCGCCCCGTTCGCCACCCGAGCGCTGAAGAAGATGTCGGGTCGGCTGGTGCAGACCGCGCCCGGGGATGAGCCGTCGGCGCTGGACGGTCTGGCCACCGGCGAGGTGGGCGACCTGCTCAGCACCCCCGGCGCAGTGATCCTGGTCGGTGAACGCCTGGCCACCGTGCCTGGCGGGTTCTCCGCCGTGGCGCGGCTGGCCGACTCGACCGGGGCGCGGGTGGCGTGGGTGCCGCGGCGGGCCGGTGAGCGCGGAGCGTTGGAAGCCGGGGCGCTGCCCGGGCTGTTGCCCGGTGGCCGTCCGGTGTCCGACGACGCCGCCCGCGCGCAGGTGGCCGCTGCCTGGCATGTCAACGAATTGCCTGCCGAGACAGGACGTGACGCCGACGGCATTCTGGCCGCCGCGACCGACGGGACGTTGGGTGCGCTGCTCGTCGGCGGGATCGAACCCGGCGACTTCGCCGATCCCGACGCGGTGCTGGCCGCGCTGGACGCGGCGCCGTTCGTAGTCAGCCTGGAACTACGGCACAGCGCCGTCACCGAACGAGCCGATGTGGTGTTCCCGGTCGCGCCCACCACGCAGAAGTCGGGCGCCTTCGTCAACTGGGAAGGCCGCTACCGCGGTTTCGAACCGGCGTTCCGCGGCACCTCGCTGCAGGCCCGCCAGTCCGACCACCGGGTGCTCGACACGCTGGCCGACGAGTTGGGCATCCACCTGAACTGCTCGACGGTGGAATCGGCTCGCGAGGAACTGTCCGCGCTGGGTACCTGGGACGGCAAGCGCGCGGCCGGCCCGCAGGTCGAGGCCGCGCCGCCCGGTCAGCCCGGCTCGGGTGAAGCGGTGCTGACCGGTTGGCGGTTGCTGCTGGACGCCGGTCGCGGGCAGGACGGCGAACCGCATCTGGCCGGGACCGCACGCAAACCGGCGGTTCGGCTGTCGGCCGGCACCGCTGCCGAAATCGGGGCGGTCGACGGTGCCGACGTCACCGTGAGCACGGACCGCGGCTCAATCACGTTGCCGCTCAACATCACCGACATGCCCGACCGGGTGGCCTGGCTGCCACTCAATTCGCCGGGTTCGGCGGTGCACCAGCAACTGGGCGTGACGATAGGCGCCGTCGTGCAGTTATCAGTGCAGGTTGCGGCGGGCAGCGATGTGCAGGAGCTGGGCGTATGAACGGTCTGACCGCCTTCGGACACGACCCGCTGTGGCTGGTGCTCATCAAGGCCGTCGGGATCTTTGGCTACCTGGTGCTGACGGTCCTGGTGGGAATCCTGGCCGAACGCAAGATCCTGGGTTACATGCAGCTGCGGCCGGGCCCGAACCGCACCGGGCCGTGGGGCACGCTGCAGAGTCTGGCCGACGGCGTCAAGCTGGCATTGAAGGAAAGCATCACCCCCAAGGGCGTCGACTGGTTCGTGTACTTCGCGGCACCGGCCATCTCGGCGATTCCCGCATTCACCGCCTTCGCCTTCATCCCGATGGGCCCGGAGGTGTCGATCTTCGGTCATTGGACGCCGCTGCAGCTGACCGACCTCCCGGTCGCGGTGCTGTTCATCCTGGGTTTGTCGGCCATCGGCGTCTACGGCATCGTGCTCGGCGGCTGGGCGTCGGGGTCCACCTACCCACTGCTGGGTGGGGTGCGCTCGACCGCCCAGGTGATCTCCTACGAGGTCGCGATGGGGTTGTCCTTCGCGGCGGTGTTCCTGTTCGCCGGCTCGATGTCGACATCGCAGATCGTGGCCGCGCAAGACCGCGTCTGGTACATCTTCCTGCTGCTGCCGTCCTTCGTGACCTACCTGATCTCGATGGTCGGCGAGACCAACCGGGCGCCGTTCGACCTGCCCGAGGCCGAAGGCGAGCTGGTCGCCGGTTTCCACACCGAGTACTCGTCACTGAAGTTCGCGATCTTCATGCTTGCCGAATACGTCAACATGACCACCGTTTCGGCGCTGGCGGCGACGATGTTCCTGGGCGGCTGGCACGCGCCGTGGCCGTTGAACCTGTGGGAAGGCGCCAATCACGGCTGGTGGCCGCTGCTGTGGTTCACCGCCAAGGTGTGGACGTTCCTGTTCATCTACTTCTGGCTGCGCGCCACGCTGCCCCGGTTCCGCTACGACCAGTTCATGTCGTTGGGCTGGAAGCTGCTGATCCCGGCCTCGCTGGTGTGGATCATGATCGCGGCCGTCATCCGCACCCTGAAGAACCAGGGCTATCAGCACTGGACCACGGTGCTCGTGATCAGCAGCCTGGTCGTGGCCGGGGTACTGATCGCCACCCTGCGAAAACCGTTCAGTGCGCCCAGCGCACGGGCACGGGCCCGCCAGCGCAGCAAACAACAGCAGGAAGCGGGCAGTGTCGAACCGGCATTCCCCGTCCCGCCGCTGCCTATGAAGAAGCTCGACCAACCCGTCGGCGCGGTAAAGGAGAAGGCGCGTGGCTAAATTCTTGGACGCCCTGGCCGGCTTCGGGGTGACATTCGGGTCGATGTTCAAAAAGAACATCACCGAGGAGTACCCGGAGAAGCCGGGGCCGGTGGCGCCCCGCTATCACGGCCGTCACCAGCTCAACCGCTATCCCGACGGGCTGGAGAAGTGCATCGGCTGCGAGTTGTGCGCCTGGTCCTGCCCGGCCGACGCGATCTACGTCGAAGGCGCGGACAACACCGAGGAGGCACGGTATTCGCCGGGTGAACGGTACGGCCGCGTGTACCAGATCAACTATCTGCGCTGCATCGGCTGCGGTCTGTGCATCGAGGCCTGCCCGACACGGGCGTTGACCATGACCAACGACTACGAGTTGGCCGACGACAATCGCGCCGACCTGATCTACGAAAAGGACCGGTTGCTGGCCCCGCTGCTGCAGGACATGCTGGCACCGCCGCACCCCCGCGCCGAGGGCGCCACCGACAAGGACTACTACCTGGGCAACATCACCCCCACCGGCCTGCGCAAGTCCCAGGAAGCCGGGGATCGGCGATGATTGCCAATCTGGCGGCGGACGTGCTGGTGCGCACCTCCACCGGCGAGGCCGTGATGTTCTGGGTGCTCGGCACCGCGGCGCTGATCGGCGCCCTCGGAGTGGTGCTGGCCGTCAACGCCGTCTACTCGGCGATGTACCTGGCAATGACCATGCTCATTCTCGCGGTCTTCTACATGGCCCAGGACGCGCTCTTCCTGGGTGTCGTCCAGGTGGTGGTCTACACCGGCGCGGTGATGATGCTGTTCCTGTTCGTGCTGATGCTGATCGGCGTCGACTCGGCGGAATCGCTGAAGGAGACGCTGCGCGGTCAGCGCGTCGCCGCTGTCGCCACCGGCATCGGGTTCGGCATCCTGCTGATCGCCGCCATCGGCAACGTAGCGACCGGCGGCTTCTCCGGCCTGAGTGCGGCCAACGGCAACGGGAACGTCGAAGGCCTTGCGGCGCTCATCTTCTCCCGCTACCTGTGGGCCTTCGAACTCACCAGTGCGCTGCTGATCACCGCAGCGGTCGGGGCGATGATCCTGGCGCACCGCGAGCGCTTCGAGCGCCGCAAGACCCAACGCGAGCTCGCCGAGGAACGCTTCCGTCCGGGTGGGCACCCCACCCCCCTGCCCAACCCCGGTGTCTACGCGCGGCACAACGCCGTCGACGTGGCCGCGTTGCTCCCCGACGGCTCCTATTCGGAGCTGTCGGTCTCCAGGATCCTGCGCACGCGCGGGGCCGACGGTCTCGAAACCCCGTCCGCGGAAGCGGTTTCGGGTGGCCGCAAAGGGGACCGGTCATGAATCCGGCCAATTACCTGTACCTGTCGGCGCTGCTGTTCACCATCGGGGCCGCCGGAGTGCTGCTGCGGCGCAACGCCATCGTCATGTTCATGTGCGTCGAGCTGATGCTGAACGCGGTCAACCTGGCGTTCGTCACCTTCGCGCGCATGCACGGCAGGCTCGACGGACAGATGATCGCGTTCTTCACCATGGTGGTGGCCGCGTGTGAGGTCGTGATCGGCCTGGCCATCATCATGACCATTTTCCGGGCCCGCAAATCGGCGTCGGTCGACGACGCAAATCTACTCAAGGGTTAACGACGCCAACATGATTCACTACACCTGGCTGCTGGTGGCACTGCCTCTGGCGGGTGCCGCAATCCTGTTGTTCGGCGGCAGGCGCACCGACGCGTGGGGGCACTGGCTGGGCACTCTGGCCGCGCTCTCGGCATTCGGCGTGGGTGCGACGCTGCTCGCCGAGATGCTCGGCAGCGCCGAGGGCGACCGCACCATTCGCCAGACCCTGTTCAGCTGGATCCCGGTCGGCGGGCTGCAGGTCGACTTCGGGTTGCAGATCGACCAGCTGTCCATGTGTTTCGTGCTGCTGATCTCCGGCGTGGGATCGTTGATTCACATCTACTCGATCGCCTACATGGCCGAAGACGAGGACCGCCGCAGGTTTTTCGGGTATCTCAACCTGTTTTTGGCCTCCATGCTGCTGCTGGTGGTCGCTGACAACTACGTGCTGCTCTACGTCGGCTGGGAAGGCGTGGGCCTGGCGTCCTACCTGCTGATCGGCTTCTGGTACCACAAACCCACGGCAGCGACGGCGGCCAAGAAGGCGTTCGTGATGAACCGGGTCGGGGACGCCGGGCTGGCGCTGGCCATGTTCTTGATGTTCGCCACCTTCGGCACCGTCTCCTACAGCGGCGTCTTCGCCGGTGCGCCCGCCGCCAGCACCGGCGTGCTGAACGCGATAGGCCTGTTGCTGCTGATGGGGGCATGCGCCAAGTCGGCCCAGGTTCCGCTGCAAGCCTGGCTGGGCGACGCCATGGAGGGCCCGACCCCGGTGTCGGCGCTGATCCACGCCGCGACCATGGTGACCGCCGGTGTGTACCTGATCGTGCGGTCCAACCCGGTGTTCAACCTGGCGCCCGACGCGCGCCTGGCCGTCGTCATCGTCGGCGCCGTGACCCTGATGCTGGGGGCCTTCATCGGCTGCGCCAAAGACGACATCAAGCGCGCCCTGGCCGCATCGACAATGAGCCAGATCGGCTACATGGTGCTGGCCGCCGGCCTCGGCCCGGCCGGCTACCCGTTCGCGATCATGCACCTGCTCACCCACGGCTTCTTCAAAGCCGGCCTGTTCCTCGGCTCCGGGTCGATCATCCACGCCATGCACGAAGAACAGGACATGCGCCGCTACGGTGCGCTGCGCAAAGCCCTGCCGATCACGTTCGCCACGTTCGGGCTCGGCTACCTGGCCATCATCGGGGTCTGGCCCTTTGCCGGGTTCTTCTCCAAGGACGCGATCATCGAGGCGGCGCTGGGTTCCGGCGGCATCCGTGGCTACGTGCTGGGCGGGGCCGCACTGTTGGGTGCGGGAATCACCGCATTCTACATGACCCGCGTGATGCTGATGACGTTCTTCGGCAAGAAACGCTGGGCGCCCGGCTCGCATCCGCACGAGTCACCCGCGTTGATGACGGCGCCGATGATCCTGCTGGCGTTCGGCTCGGTGTTCTCCGGCTTCCTGTTCACCTATGGCGACTCCCTGCGGCGCTGGCTCGAACCGGTTGTCGGAGTGCACGAGGAGTCCGCGCACGGCATCCCGGCGTGGGCGGTCAGTGCCGCGGCCTTGAGTGTCGTCGTCGTCGGCATCGCGGTCGCCTACCGGATGTACGGCGGCAAGGCCGAGATCCCACGGGTGGCCCCGGCTCGGGTCTCGGTGCTGACCACCGCTGCACGCGCCGACGGTTACGGCGACGCCTTCAACGAGGAGGTCTTCATGCGCCCCGGTGCGCAACTGACACACGCGCTGGTCGAGGTCGACGACGCCGGCGTGGACGGCTCGGTCAACGGGCTCGCCGCGCTGGTGGGCCGGACGTCGAATCGGTTGCGCAGCCTGCAGACCGGCTTCGCCCGTAACTACGCGTTGTCGATGCTGCTCGGTGCCGCCGTGCTGGCCGGTGCGCTGCTGGCGGTGAACCTGTGGTGAACTTCCCCTGGCTGAGCGTGCTGTGGCTGCTGCCGCTGGCCGGCTCGGTGCTCATCATCCTGCTGCCGCCGGGGTTGCGCAGGGTGGCCAAGTGGACCGGCTTGGTGGTCAGCATCCTGACGCTGGCGGTTTCCCTGGTGGTCACGGTCGGATTCAAGGCCGGCGGAGATACCTACCAGTTCGTCGAAAAGCGCACCTGGATACCGGCTTTCGGGGCCGGTTACACGCTGGGCGTGGACGGTATCGCGCTGATCCTGGTGTTGCTGACCACGGTGCTGGTCCCGCTGCTGCTGGTGGCGGGCTGGAACGATGGGAAAGAAAGCAGCCCCCGGGGCGTGCACGCCTA